>CAMAQA010000058.1 GCA_945860415.1 Bacteriovorax stolpii | reverse complement strand
GGTTGAATCGATCCGTCAGGTTGCTTACCAGGTCGAAGGCGATCGCAGGCTCAAGGCGCTCCTGTGGGTGATCCAGCAGCACCAGCCTGAATCGCTCATCGTGTTCTGCAACTTCAAGGCAAGCGTGGTCGAGCTCGCGAAGGCTCTTACCGAGGGGGGGTTAAGTGTCGGCGCGCTTCATGGAGATCTCGAGCAGTTTGATCGCGAACGCGTGATGGCCAAGTTCCGAAACCGCAGCACGAAGATCCTGATCGCCACCGATGTGGCCGCTCGTGGAATCGATGTCGAGAATCTGGATCTTGTCGTGAATTTTGAATTGCCGGCACAGCCAGAAATTTATGTCCACCGCGTGGGCCGCACCGGGCGTGCGGGCCAGAAGGGGCGTGCGGTATCGTTCCATACTTCACGCGAGAGCGTGAAGATCCAGGCTATCGAGAGCTATGCCCGTATCCAGATCGAGAAGAAGTCGCTTCCTGCGCTCGACAATCTCAATGAAGAACGTCTGCAGCACAGCATCGAGGGAGAGGCCGCGATGCGGACCCTCGTCATTGGTGGTGGACGCAAGGAAAAGATGCGTCCGGGAGATATCCTCGGCGCACTCACCGGAGAGGCTGGCGGACTTCCTGCCAGTGACGTGGGCAAGATCGAGATCCACGATCATTTCAGTTATGTCGCGGTGTCTGCGCGCGTTGCCGATCGGGCGCTCCAGCGTCTGCGCGACGGCCGCATCAAGGGACGCAAGTTTCGAGTCGATCCGGTTCGGTGATTTTCTTACGTTTTCTGTGTCTCTCTCGACCCAGGGCCAGCTGCCCAGGTTTTCGACAGTGTTGGCGCATGTTCTCACTTCAAGCTTGCTGGAACACTCTGGAATGGGCTTTGAGCATGGCACCAGCCTTGCGTTGATGATCGGCAATGAGGTCACATTTTTTGCGTCTTCTGGTCCTCGTAGCGATTTCTGCTGCGGGGATGTTCTCCGGAACGGCAAACGCCCATCAGTTTCAAGTGGTGACCGGTACGCCTGCTTATTTCAAATTCAATGTTCGTCGCGCGGCCCAGGGAGTAGTCCAGATCCGGTCGACCGGCGACGCAGCCCTGATCGGCCGTGCGAGGCACAGTCATTGTTTCAGCGTGACGGCAGGACCAGCCTGAACGCCGGAGAGCGCACGACGATTTCCATCACTGGCGGAGTGCCGCCGTATTCGTTCACCTATGCTGGTGACCCTACCGGAAGCGTCAATTCGCAGAACGAGTTCATCACCGAGCCCGGAATGTACGGTATCTCGTCTGTCTACGTGCGGGACTCTGCGCGCAATTTCGTCCCGCTCTCGTTCCTCGTTCGAGGTGAGGTATTGGGCCTTTCGATGGAAGCGCGGCGCTGGGAGGTCCGATACGGCCGTTTGTGGCCGACGGGCATTCCGTCTCAGGAGCAGGAAGGCGAGTGGTCCTTTCAGTTTCCGGACATCAGCGAGGGTCGGGCCGTCGGATACGTGACCCAGTCGACCAGCCTGGGCTACCTGAGAGGCAAGGCGCTGATTGCGCGCTTCCGGGTCGAGATGGGCGCAGGAGCCGAATTTGATCACCGCACGGAAGAGTTCAATACCTCGGATTATCCATCGCATGTTCGCTTCCTGCTCCAGCGCGGGGCATCGCTGACGTCGAATCCCCACGACCGCTGGTGGTCCAATCCGATCGCCATCAAGCTTGAGCACGGTGAGTTCGTGCTTCGAGTGCCGCTGACCCCCGATCAGTGGACCAACGTGTATGCCCAGAAGGGCAATGCCGACGCATCGACCCTCAAGGGGTTCCAGCTCGCACTCGACCAGATCGGGCGGGTCGGCTTTACCTTCGGAGGCGGATTTTTCTTCGGCCACGGCGTGCGTGTGAAGAACGGCACGGCGAAGTTCAGCTTGTCAGGCTTTGAGGTGGAGAAGTGAGAATCATGAAGTCTCGGATTTCGTGTTCTTGATCATGCAGTGGTCCGATCAAAGCTCGCGATCCGGCTGGATCTCCGGCGGCAGCCTCTGCGGAGGTGGAGTGGCATCCGGCGATGGAGTCGGGTGGATGTTCGGGTTGTCAGGCGGCGGCTGGATTTCGGGCGTTCCCTTTTCAGGAATGATCTCCGGAGACTGGGCAGGAAAGATCTCAGGTTCGGGCGGACGGTTCGGCGGCCGGGGCTCGCCCGGTCGCTGCTGGGTTCCAGGACTTTTTCGCGTGGTCATGGAGATGAGGCGATGCAAGCCGCGCGCACTACGAGCTGCAGGAAAGTGCGGAGCACCCGGCCCGTGTCCGGGCCCAGTCCGGTCGCTTCCTGAAGAAGGGGCGCGTTTCAGCCGAATCGGCGTACGGCGACTTCAGTGCCGCCATGAGTTCGTCCATGCGTCCACGACGCCCTTCCGCGAGCTCATCGAGCGCTTCTTGAACGAGGTAATTTCTCAACGTGAAGAATGGATTCACGGAGTCCATGAGGCTAGATCGCCCCTGGAGTGGGTCGGTGCTGCCTTCAGGCAGTGCCAGGTCCGAGCGCCAGAGCGGAGTCGCCCGATCAAACCAGGTGAGCCATTGCGTCTCGACGTCCGATGGCAGCACTTCGACGTAGAAGCACTCCGAGATCGCCGCCAGCCACCCTCGCGAGTCCTGGGGGGCTAGCGCCATGGTCTTGGAGAGCAGCCGATAGAAAAGCGTCATGTCGGTTTCGACGGCCACCAGCAGGTCGTCGAGCTGATGCAGGAGCGTCTGGACGGATTCCGGAAAATCCTCCGATGCGTGAATTTCAAACCCGATCTTTCGAGCGCGCATCGCGAGGTAGCGCGATCCGAAACGCTGGCGGTATCGCTCCAAGACCTGCTCGAAGCGAGGAATCATGGCCTTGGAGTCCGACGCCAGTGGAAGCAGCGCGCTTCCGAAGCGCGAGAGATTCCACAACGCAATCGACGGCTGGTGTCCGAAGCGGTAACGGCGCCGTTCCGCGTCGGTGGTGTTCGGTGTCCACTCCGGATCGTAGTCATCGAGCCATCCGTACGGTCCGTAGTCGATGGTGATGCCGAGAATCGAGAGATTGTCGGTATTCATCACGCCGTGAACAAAACCCACGCGCTGCCACTCGACCATCAGGTCGGCGGTACGTGTCGAGACGTCGTCCAACCAGTCGACGAGCAGGTCATCAGTAATCGACGAGTTTTCGGAGAGGCCATGCTTCGCGGCCAGCACCGGAAAATGAAGCTGGATCGCGGTGGCAACGACCTTGCCGAGGAGTTCATTTTCTTCGCGTGCCGCGAGGATCTCGAAATGTCCGAGCCTCAGGAATGTGGGTGCAAGGCGGGTGGTGATCGCGCCCGGCTCGGGGCGCGGATTGCCATCGTAGAACATGTCGCGCACGACTTGGTCGCCGGTGGTCACGCAGCAGAGCGCGCGTGAGGTCGGAATGCCGAGATGGAAAATGGCTTCACTGCAGAGGAACTCACGAAGCGATGAGCGAAGCACCGCGCGTCCATCGGCACCTCGCGAGTACGGAGTGGTGCCCGCTCCCTTGAGCTGGATTTCATATGATTCGCCGCGGGCGTTCACGACCTCACCCAGCGTGTGCGCACGACCATCTCCGAGCTGGCCCGCCCAATTGCCGAATTGGTGGCCGCCATAACGTGTAGCGTACGGCCGGCAGCCCGGAAGCAGGCGATTTCCGGAAAAGACTTCGGCCGCCAGCTGGATTTCCTCCAGATCGAGTACCGGAGGTAAGTCGAGCAGCTTTGCAGCTTCAGGTGACCAGATCAGGAGCTCGGGATGTGAAACAGGAGTGGGCTGAACTTCGGCAAAGAAGATTCCAGGCGTCTGTCGCGATGGAGCGGGCTCCATCCGTGCGCCGGGAAGGTCACGAATAAGACGGTAGCTGAAGGCTAATTCGTGGAGTCTGGTCATGCACGGTTCTTACCGCGCCTGCTCAGCCGACGAAACGCTTCTTCTTGCCTTCGCGGATTTCTGCTCCTGCAGCGCTCACCTGGGTCCAGGGCATGAGCTTCAGCCGCTCGAGCTCGATCTGCTCTTCGGTCTCCTGGCAGATGCCGTAGGTGCCAGCATCGATGCGGCTCAGGGCCGAGTCGATCTGGTGCAGCATCTGTCGTTCGCGATCCCGCATCTGAAAGATGAGGTGCTGCTGGATTTCCGAGCTGGCGAGGTCCGCCTCATCGGCAAGATCATCGCTCGAAACATGAAGCTCTCCGTTTCGCGAGAGCTTCGAGTGGTTCAGGATCCGCTGCTTCTCACGGAGCAGCAGCATCTTGAAATGCGCAAGTTGCGTGGCATCCATGTCACTTCCTCCACCGATGCAGTCCTTTGCATCGTTCTCTCATGGTAGAGGAAGCGCGAATCGCGGGCAAGAAATCGATGGAGAGGGGGAGTCAGCACTTTGACGGCCCCGCCCGGAGATCAGTCCAGAAGACTTCTCAGCATCCAGGCCGTCTTCTCGTGGATGCTCATGCGCTGGGTGAGGAGGTCGGCCGTAGGTTCGTCTTGAGCGCGGTCGACGACCGGAAAGATGGAGCGTGCCGTGCGCACAACGGCTTCCTGTCCCTTCACGAGGTTTTCGATCATCTGCCTGGCGGCAGGAACACCCTTCGGCGCCTCGATGGAGCTCAGTTCGCTGAATTCGGCATAGGTTGCCGGTGCCGGAAAGCCGAGCGCGCGGATGCGTTCAGCGATCGCGTCCACCGCGAGCGCCAGCTCGTTGTACTGCTGTTCGAACATCAGGTGCAGGGTCTGGAATTGCGGTCCTGTGACGTTCCAGTGATAGTTGTGCGTCTGGAGATAGAGCGTGTACGAGTCCGCCAGTAGCCGTGACAGTCCCTGAGCGATTTCTTTTCGGTCCTGTTCCTGAATTCCGATGTCGATGGTCTTCATGTTTGTTTCTCCCAAGATCGTTAAATCCGTTTATAGTCGGGACCCATGAGAGCCATCGTCCTTGCAAGACACGGAGAGGCGCGCCGCGCCTTTGATCTACGCGAATTTCCTGATCCGGTGCCCGCCGCCGATGAAATCCTGATCGAGACCGAGTTCTCGGGCGTCAATTTTGCCGATGTCATGGCGCGAATCGGCATTTATCCGGATGCGCCACCACTGCCCTGCGTGCTGGGCTACGAAGTGGTCGGAAGAATTCGTTCACTCGGGGACGAGGCCGCCAGGCTCAGGCCGGATCTCCAGGTCGGCCAGCGCGTCGTCTCGCTGACCCGATTCGGGGGCTATGCTTCGATGGCCTGTGCCAAGGCGATCGCCGCGATGCCGCTTGCGGAAGATGCTGATGGAGCTGAGGCGACGGCCCTGGCCACGCAGGGCGTGACGGCCTGGCTGGCCGCTGAGGATTGCGTCACGCTTCACCCGGGAGAAAAAGTGCTGGTCCATGCCGCCGCAGGCGGAGTGGGAATGATGCTCGTGCAGCTCGCGAAACGACGCGGCTGCGAAGTTTTCGCGAGTGCCGGATCCGAGGAAAAGCTCGAGCTTCTGCGTGAGGAGTTCGGTGTGGACCACGCCATCAACTATCGGGCGCAGAACTTCCGAGAGGAGATTCGGCGGATCACGGGCTCTCAGGCGCCGATCGACGTCGTTTTTGATTCAGTCGGTGGTAGTGTTTTCCACCGTTCAAAACAGCTCCTGGCACCGGGTGGACGTCTCGTGTATTTCGGTATCGCGGAGATGGCGGGGCGCTCGATCCTGGGTAAACTCCAGCAGGTATGGACGGCGCTCCAGTTTGGAGTTTTTCATCCACTCTCGCTCCTCCAGGAGTCGCAGGCCCTGATCGGGCTCAACGTCCTCCGGGTTGCGGATCGCCACCCTGCAAAGCTGGCCAAAGGCTTTTCCGAGCTCCAGCGTCTCGTTGCCGCAGGCGAAATCCACGCCCATGTGGGAGCAACCTTCCCGATTCGTGAAGTGGGAGCCGCACACGAGCTGCTCGCGTCGCGGCAGTCGGTCGGCAAGATCGTCCTGCGCTGGTGAGCGCCCGGATTTTCCCAGTGATCAGAACTTGAGCGCAGTGCGCGACAGCGTCCAGGTCTTCTTGCTGAACGAGTAGGTCCAGTCGGCAAAGTCGATCCGCTCGCCGCCCTCGTCCTTCATCTTTCCGGTCAGCTGCTCGTCGGGAGCTGTCGCGGGCTCGATCCGAAGGCGGATCCGAATTCCTGCCTTGTCCATGGCCAGTTCGATGACTTCCGCTGAAAAATGCGGCTTTTTGAACGGAATCTCGCTCCAGGACTGATCGACGTTTCTTCGGATCAGGAAAGGAATCTCCCAGCCTCGGCCCTCGATCGCATGATCCATGGTGGCGACAACACCAATCGAGTTCTCGAGCACATGCGTCCACTCGTGTGCCGGGTGGGTCTTGGTAAAGTCGATGATGATCCGGTTTTCTTTTTTGTCGCGGACCTTCGGCACCGGAACTTTTCGATCATAGTTTTTGGAGAAGGCTTCCGACTGGATGAAGCTGTAGGACTTCGTTTCAAACGGAGGGCCGGAGCGGCGGCGCGCCGTCGAGCAGGCGGTGCCCAAGAGCGAGATCACGAGCGTGGAGAGCAGGAGCTTCTTCAGGAGCATGGACTCATCCTATGCGAGGTTCAGGATTCTGGCGACGACGGCGTCGTAATCCAGTCCCATTTTTGCCGCCGCCATCATGAAGTCGTCGTCCTTGGCGATGGCCGGGTTCGGATTGACCTCAATCACGTAGATCTCGCCGTTCGGCTTGACCCTCAGGTCGACTCGTCCGTACCCTTTCAGCCCCAGGGCGCGGTAGGCGTTCTTGCAGGTCTCGACGATCTTCTCCTCGAGCTCCTCCGGAATCCTGCCGGCAGGACCGGTGTCAATGCCCCAGCGCTCGCGATAGTTGTCATCCCACTTGGCGCGGTAGGTGGCGAACTTGGGTTCGCCCTCCGGAACTTCCTTGAAGAAGAGTTCGCGCGGCGGAAAGGCCGTCAGACGCTCGTTGCCGAGGATTCCGACATAGAGCTCGCGGCCGTCAATGAACTCCTCGATGATGACGTCAGCCTCGAGCTTCTCGTGGATGTACCTCATGCGCTCGAGCGCATCCTTTTCATTCGAGGCCAGCGAGACCTGCGAGATGCCCTCGGAGGCCTCGAGCTTCAGGGGCTTGACGAAGGCCGGGTACTGGAAGCGCTTCAGGTTTCGGGGCGGCTTGGAGCGGCTCGCGATGACGAACTTCGGCACCGGCACGCGGTGGTAGGCGAGGATCTTCTTGCTGAGTCCCTTGTCCTTGCTGATCATCAGGGCATCGGGTCCGGCACCCGTGTACTTGATTCCGAGGAGCTCCAGCAGCGCCACGATATGCGGTTCGAATCGGCGATCGTTGTGGGCGGCCTCGGACAGGTTGAAGACCATGTCCGGACGATTTTCCGTCAGTTCCTTCATCAGCGGCTCGATCTCGTCGTAGAGCCCGAAAAGACGAACCTTGTGCCCCAGGCGCTTCAGCGAGTTCACCAGCTGCGCATCATCCTTCCAGCCCTCGGTCTTGAGCAGCTCTGGATATTCATCAGGACTGATCTTTTTCGAGAGATCGAAGAGCAGCAGGATGTGGAGCTGACGGGTTGCCATGGCGTCCTCTAGACCGTCCTCTTGAATTTGCCCGTGTGCAGGTAGTTCGTGACCAGCGTGGCGAGATAGGCCGCCACGTCGAGGCTCGTGTGCGCGGCGTCGCTTCCCAGCCGGAGATCCAGCGTATCGCACCGCTCTTCGAGCTTCCTGACGAGCTTCTGGACGGGGTACTTGCGTTCGCCGGTCCAGTGACTGACGCTTTCGACGATGAGCTTGTGATTCCGGCGCATGAATCCTGCCGCTCCAGTTTCACGCTTGGGAAGCTCGATCCCGCCGTTGAAGATCCTTCGGAGATCGCCGTCGTAAAAATCGGGGTATTCATCGGCGTGCTCGCGCCGGCGCCTGGCATAATACCGCTCGAGCGTCGTCTTCATTCGAGCCGCAGAGAAGGGAAGGTTTTTTCCCGGCAGGAAAAACGGCTTGTTTGCGTTCAGCCTGGCCTGTTCGTCGATGTAGGAGAGCTTTTCGAGTGCGACGGGCCACTTGGAGTATTCAGTCTTCCAGTCGATGTGGGGGGCGAGCCACACGGCAAACGTCTCGGCAAAGTCCTCGTCGGGGTGGGCCTGGGCGTACCAGTTGTCGAGATGCTTCACGAAGCTTCTGCTGTAGGGCTTGGGGCGATAGGTTTCCGGAGCATACTCCTGGTCGGGCGAGCCGAAGATTTGGCGCCATTTTCGGGTCTTCGAGACCCTGTAGGCGTGGTCAAAGCAGTGCCCCGCCTCATGGCGAAGCAGTTTCTGGCACCACTCGGGCGTGCTGCCTTCGGCTTCGAACATCATTTTCTTCTCGAGCGCCATCAGGCGCGGATGGGCGAGGTAGAACGGAATGGCGATGGCCACCATGCCCTCGGGACTGAACCACTCATCGCCGAGATAGACCTGTGGCTGGATGATCAGTCCCTTTTGTGCCAGCTCGGAATGCAGGAGCCGAACTCGCTCCTCCAGCCAGGATCCGTGGATCCGTACGCCGAGGTCGCAGATCCGCATCTGGAGCAGATCCTCGTCCTGGAGTGAGTTCAGGTCCGGAGGCGTCTTCACGGCCGGTGGCGGCCTCCCATGCCGAGCAGGTGCAGGAGCTCCTGGCGGGTAATGGAGTTGGTCTTGAAATCGCCGAGCATCGAGCTCGTCACCGTGTAGCTGTTCTGCTTCTCCACGCCGCGCATCATCATGCAGAGGTGGTAGCACTCCATGATGACTGCCACGCCGTGGGGTTTGAGCAGCTCCATCAGCGTCTCCGAAACTTGGGTCGTCAGTCGCTCCTGTACCTGGAACCTTCGAGCGAAGACATCGACGAGCCGTGGAATTTTCGAGAGTCCGATGATCTTGCCTCGAGGAAGGTACGCCACGTGTGCCTTGCCGTAGAAGGGCAGCAGGTGATGCTCGCAGAGCGAGTAAAGCTCGATATCGCGAACGATGACGATCTCGCTTTCTTCCTGCTTGAAGAGCCCTTTGCCGACAACTGCTCGGGGGTCCATCGCGTACCCCGAGGTCAGGTGGCGCATCGCGCGCGCATAGCGCTCCGGAGTACGGGTGATGCCCTCGCGCTTCGGATTTTCGCCGAGCTCTTCGATGATCCGCCGCATGTGGCTGGCGATCGGATCGAACGATTCGGGCTTTTTCGTTTTCTTCGGACTCATTGGATCATCCCCAGCGGAGTAGATCCGGATGCACCGACGAAGTCGCCCCCCGAGGCACGAAGGCGCTGCTCGAGCGCACTCCAGACCGGCACGCCGGTGTCTCTCGGGTTGAAAAGTAGCTGGAGCAGGAAGCTGATCTCCACGGCTCCACGACCGATGCCCTCGGTGACGGCCAGGGTATAAGTCTTGATCCAGTTCACGCGCCTGCCTTGAATCTTGAGATTCTTGACCTGGGCTCCTGCTGGGGTGCTCTCGACCTCAAAGGTCAGGCCCGCCGTGTTCAGGTGCTGACCCTGCTTGACGACCTGGTCGACGAGAAGCTGGAGCATCCATCCTGGCACCTTGATTCGCCAGACCGTCCAACCCATGGCCTGAGTTGCATCGAAGACTCGAGGGTAGGAAGTCATCAGAGTCTCGGGTGTGATGATGCCTGCAGGCTGCGACGGGCCGTGAAACTCACCCGGGTCGAGGGCGATGTCGGCTCGGGCTGTCTGCCGGACGGTCTCCATGAAGAAGCTGCCCCACGCCGTGGTGGCATCCTTCGGACGCTGGATCGGAATGTTCGTGAATCCGACCGTGCTGTAGAGCCACTCCGGAGTGTATCGCTTTTCGAGCATTCTGCGAGCCTCGGCCACCATGGCGCCAATCCGCGCCCCCAGCGGAGAACTGCCGTCCGAAGTGTGCACAGGAAGGAGCTCGTACTCGAGGAGCTTCATGGGATGTCCGGGCTCGACATCGACGAGCATCCTGCCGACCCAGTCGCCATGCGACCCGGTCTGGACGATCGGCACCTGCTTGCGGTCGAGGTCCGGAATGAAAAGCGGCTGGTGAAGGGTCGAGTGCGAGTGCCCGCCCACGACGAGATCCGCGCCTCGGATCTTGGGCACGACCTTGAAGTCGGTTTTCAGGCCCAGGTGGGTGAGCAGGATCACCAGATCATTCCTGGCCCGGAGTGCCGGCAGGTGGCGATTCATGGAGGCAGCAGGATCGCCGATTCCGCCGCCGTCCTTCATTCGGAAGCTGTACACGAGCTCATCGGTCGTCGCACCGAGCACCGCAACTCGGAGTCCACCTCGCTCGAACTCGACGTAGGGCTGGACCGCCTTGCGGACGTGTCGGAATCGCGATTCGAAACTCATGTTGGCGGCGAGGAATGGCGTGCGCAGATTCGTGTCTCGCGCGATTCGATCCATGTGCTCGGGTCCGACCAGGAAGTCGTGGTTGCCGATCGTGACGGCGTCGTAGCCCATGGCGTCGATCACGCGCCAGGACTGGCGTCCTTCATCCGCGAAGAAGAAGCTGTTGCCGTCGGAGAAGTCGCCGGCGTCCAGCACCACCGACTCGATGCCCTGCGACGCAGCATGCCGTCGCGAGCGCTCGATGACCGTCTTGACGGCCGCATAGCCGCCGCGTCCCGGTTCATCGGATTGCTCCATGTAGGAATGCAGATCGTTTGTATGCAGGATCTGCAGGAGCCGGGCTTCGGCCGTGGGCGCAAAGAGCAGCGCGGCCGTCAGCGCGATCGCTGGGGCGATCGACGGCAAGGTTGAGGAGACTCCATTCCACCAACGCGACGAAATCCGTTCCATCACTCTGCCTATCGGGAGGGGTGTGTCCGAAGTTAAGCATCCCCCTCAGGGGCGAGAGTTTGAGTCAGGATCTTGTTGGGAAATCGTCAGGGTTTTGCCGAAATCGGGGGGTCTTGAAGGACACAACTTCACGAAATTCCCGCCCGTGCTGATCCTGAAGTTACGGGGGACTCGTGAATGACTGGCAGCACACGGTTTTGGATCTCAGCTTTGCTGCTGCTCGCGTCTGCGGGTGCGGAGTCTTCGTGGGCCCAGTGCCGATTTTCTGGAAAGACCTATGCCGACGGCAGGAAACTGACGGTGTACGCCAGCAGCTCAGTGGACTTCGGCAAAAGCTGCACGGGCATCTCGCTCACGTGTCGGACGACAGGATCAGGAAGCAAGAAGAGCAGCAGCTGGTACCGGGGGTCGAAGAAGCTTTCTTCGGTTTCGGGATATTTCGCGAGCTGCCAGGTTCGTCCGCCGCTTCCGTGCACCGCTGGTGGCAAGAAGATCGAGCACGGCGCAGCCGTGACGCTTTACCGGGAATCCCAGGTGCCTGTGACTCAGGATTGCCAGTCGCAGTCGCGAAGCTGCGTGAATGGCGTTCTGGGTGGAGACGCTGCCTTTCAGTACGCTTCGTGCTCGAACTGCCCGACCGGAAAGGTCGCGACGAGCTACTCATTCACGGATGCCGACGGCGATGGGTACTACAAGGCCGATGGCGGCCGCATCTGCGTGCCCCAGGGGGTGCTGCTGCATCCTACCACCAAGACGCTGTGGCTTCCTTACACGGAGGGTGGAGTGAGCTACGCGGCGAGCGTTTCCTTGACTCGCCGCGAGACGGAGGCTGCCGACAAGGACCCCCTCGATCCGATCGGTTCTTTCACGCTGGTGGGTCCGTCCGAGAAGGGGAGCGGATTCTGGAACGGATATGAAGTGATCCTCTACGAGTACTTCGCACCGGGTGCGGGATTTCATCACCAGAACACGATTCGAGCGGAGCGCCTGTGGAACCCGGATTTCATGAACCGGGGTTATCGCGTGGTGTCGGAGGTTGGAGGATCGCGGCAGTTCAGCTACTGGGTGAGCCCGGTGGCAGGTGATTCGACCGAGGCGTTCGGGCAGTCAGCCCAGGTGGATGCCGGGGGTCGAGTGATGATTGCCTGCGGAGTTGCGCCGGGTACGGAGTTCGAGCTTCTGGTTCGTGATATCCGCACGCGCTTCGAGCAGAGATACCGATTCTTCTCGGCCGGCGACGGGCCTGCTTGTCTGCCGGACCCTGAACCGACGCCGACTCCCGAGCTTTGCCTCGATCCGAACGCGACCAACAACTGGCAGGAGGGCGAGTGCATCTATCCGACTCCGACTCCTACGGAGACGCGTGATCCGGGGCCGGATCCTGAACCGACTGAAACCGGATGCGCCGAAAATTGCGAAAGCAAGTGCCCGAGTGAAGAGGATCCCAGCGTGAAATTTCACGCCGTTCAGGATGGAATTGTCACCAAGTATGGTTACGATGGCGATAGCACGCCTGATGCAAATTCTTCCGCGGGTAGAGCCTCATGTACAACCTGGGCAGACCTGAATCAGAATGACACTCCAGACCGAGTCGATTTTTTGAATGAGGTTTTGGTACCGAGAGGAGACCAGACGGCAATCGATGACTGGAAGGCGAGTCGCACTAACAAGAACTTCTCGTTTCCAACGCACTTTTTGAGGCCAGGAGAAGACATTGCTTTATCGCATGACTTATTGCCCTTATTCGGAACCGGAAATGACTACTCTTTTTGCGGCGCGATCATCGAAGCAAAGGTCGAGACGGGAACAGACGGAAACGGTAAGCCGATCTATGAATGTTTTACAGGACGTGTTTGGGATCAAACGGCAAAATATCATGAGGGCCGAGCTCTCAAAGGCCGAGTGGATGTGTATTCTCCGCAAGGAGATCCCCCGTTCCACGGAAAACCGGTAGTGGGGGTTCGCAAGGTTCAGTAGGCTTTTAGACCTGGCCGGGCAACCGGTCCGATTTGAGCTGATTATGGACGGCGCAGAGGAGCTGCAGATTGTCGGCGGTGCTTGCGCCGCCCCAGGCCACCGGATGGAGATGATCGATTTGCAGCAGGTGCGTGCGCGAGCAGCGCATGCCCGAGAAGAGGCGCATTTCGCAGCGATGGGCCGCGCGGCGCCACACTTCGCGTCGTAGTGATGACGAAATGTAGCGTGGCGATGGATTTGCGTTTTTGCACGGCGCGGGCATCGCTTCTGCGCCGGAGCTGCTCACTTTCCTCTTTTCGCCCGAAGCGCCAGAGAGCTTCGCAAGCGTGAAGTCGGCGAGCCATTCGATCTGCTGTGTGAGCGAGGGATTCGGATCACGGTGAGCAGTGCGATCGCGGAGGCGCTGGAGTTTGAGCTGGAGCTCGCGACTGAGGGTCAGGGTGACCTGTACCGATTGGTCGGTGCCGACGACACGCGGGCGCTCGAGCTTTCGCGCAGCCAGGTGCTGCGCCACTTCGGGGGCGCGGACGGCCAGCACGGACTCGGCCTCGCGGGTTGATTTTCCTTCAACCTTCGCAACGATCTGGCGCATTTCCGCGGTCGAGGCCGCGTTGCCGGTGAGCTTCTTTTCGGCTCGAAGAAAGTTCTGCACCTGGCTTGCGGTCGAGAGGGTGAGTGCTCCGGAGCGCAGCTGATCCTCGATTTCCGGAAGCGAGCTCATGAGGCGCATCGCGCTGATGCGTCGATGGGCAGCGCCGTCGGAGTAGCCGAGCTCGCGAACGACATACTCATGAAGTGAGGAGTGGTTGAGTGCGAAGAGCCTGCGTCGGTCGATCTCCCGCAGGTGGTGGAGCAGGGCGACTCCGGCGCGGCGTTCTTCGTGAGCGAGTTCGCGCGCTCGAGCGAGCAGGTCGTGATTGTTGAGCGTTTGGGGGGCTTTCGAGAAAGTGCTGAAGTTCATGTGAAGTGGCGTATCACGGGTTTTTTTGAGGGATTTTTGACCTCTGGCTGGCGCTCTGTCTGTTGATTGACGTGCTGATGTTGGTTTTTGTGAGGATCGCCGGGATCGAGCGATGTGAGGCGATTATGTTCGCTTGGTGGTCTTTTAATTTGTCTAATTCGGATTCGACGGTTCGTTTTAGGGAACACTGTCAAATGAAAAATAGAGAAAATTTTTTGAAGAATGAGCGATCTGAGTGATTTCGAGCCGAAGTAGCTCCCGCGCCGAAGTAGCTCCCGCGCCGAAGTAGCTCCCGCGCCGAAGTAGCTCCCGCGCCGAAGTAGCTCCCGCGCCGAAGTAGCTCCCGCGCCG
>CAMAQA010000057.1 GCA_945860415.1 Bacteriovorax stolpii | reverse complement strand
CATCGGCATGGTGCACCAGCACTTCATGCTCGCAGGACCCTACACCGTGCTCGAGAACGTGGTGCTGGGGTGCGAAGGCGCATCGGCCTTCCAGCCGATTGCCTTTGAACGTGCGGCTTCGAGGATTCGCGAGCTCGGCGAGCGGTACTCGATGCCCGTCGATCCGGACGCAATCATCGAGGACCTTCCGGTCGGCATCCAGCAGCGGGTCGAGATTCTGAAGCTGCTTTATCGTGATTCGAAGGTGCTCATCCTGGATGAGCCCACGGCCGTGCTGACGCCGCAGGAAATCGAGGCGCTGTTCGCCAATCTGCGCAGGCTTCGCGACGAGGGTCGCACTATCCTGATCATCACGCACAAGCTCAAGGAAGTACTGGCGCTTTCGGACGAGGTGACCGTGCTTCGCCAGGGGCGCTCCGTCGGAACGATCGAAACGTCGAAGGCTTCGGCCGAGCTCCTGGCGGAATGGATGGTCGGACGAAAAGTGGTGCTCGACGTCAGCGCCGGCGAGGCTTCGAGTCTCGGGGCGGTGCGGATGAAGGTTTCCGGGCTTCGACTGGCCTCCGGTCGTTCAAAACTCCAGGAAGTATCGTTCGAAGTTCGAGCAGGAGAAATCGTTGGAATCGCGGGAGTCGAAGGCAATGGCCAGAGCGAGCTGCTGCGCGCGCTGCTGGATCCTTCGAATCCGAAAGTACTGCAGGCTGGACGCGTGGAGTTGCTTGGAAATGACGTGACGAGCTGGTCTTCGGCACAGATCCGCCAGCTTCGCGCCGGGTTCATGCCCGAGGATCGCCATCGCGACGGCATGCTCCTCGACCAGCCTGTCGAGCAGAACCTGCTGCTCGGACTCCAGCATCATCCGCGCTTCGTGCGCGAGGTGCCGGCGATCGGCGGAGTGATCCGCTCCGAGGCGCTGGCCGAAGCGCTCGAGCGCGCGTGGAAGGACTATGACCTTCGACCACGCGCACGCGGAATCGCGGGACGCGGGCTCTCCGGCGGAAACCAGCAGAAGCTCGTCATTGCCCGCGAGTTTGAACATGATCCGGAATTCCTGGTCGCCGCCCATCCCACTCGCGGAGTGGATGTCGGTGCGATCGAGTGGATCCATCGCAAGCTCCTGGCGGCTCGCGACGGAGGGGCAGGCATCCTCCTGGTCTCGTCGGAGCTCGACGAGATTCTTTCGCTCTCCGATCGCATTCTCGTGATGTTCGACGGTGCGGTCGTGGCCGAGTATCGACGAGGACAGGCCACGGCACGCGAGCTCGGCCTGGCCATGAGTGGCAGTGCCGTCTCGAAGGAGGCTGGAAAATGAGGGCCTTTCGTCCCTTTCTGGCTTTGCTTCTCGGTCTTTCGCTCGGCCTCGGCGTGACGGCCTTTGCCGGCGAGAATCCGCTTCATGTGCTGACGGTGCTCGTGAAGGGGGCCTTCGGCTCGCGCTACGATTTCGGAATGACGCTGTTCTACATGACGCCGCTTCTGTTCACCGGTCTTTCGGTGACCGTCGCGTTTCGTGCGGGGCTCTTCAATATCGGAGCAGAAGGGCAGCTCACGATGGGTGCCCTGGCGGCGGCCTGGGTCGGCATCACCTGGCCTGATGCTCCGGTCGGCATTTCGTGGCTTGCGGCCTGGTTCGGAGCCGCGATCGCGGGCGGACTCTGGGCGGGAGTCGCGGGATGGCTCAAGGCGCGGCGCGGAAGCCATGAGGTCATCTCGACCATCATGCTCAATTTCATCGCCGCGTCGCTTGCCAGCTACGTCACGCTGTACGTGCTCAAGAATCCGGAAAGCCAGAATCCCGAAACGATGGCGATTGGTACCTCGTACCAGCTTCCCGGCATGCCAGGACTTCCGGACACTCCGGTCAGCCTCGCTCTGGTTCTGGCGCTGATGGCCGCCGTCATGCTGGCCTGGGTCTTCGAGAAGACTCGCTGGGGTTTCGAGCTCAAGGTCGTGGGCCAGAATGAAAATGCAGCCCAGAGCGCGGGGATTTCCGTCGCCACGACCCAGATCCTCGCCATGATCGTTTCCGGCATGTTGGCCGGAGGAGTGGCGCTCGGCGAAGTGCTCGGAAGCGCACATCGGTTCAAGCTGGGGTTCTCTCCCGATTATGGATTCGTCGGAATCGCCGTGGCGCTGCTGGCTCGCGGGAACCCGCTGGCCGTGATTCCTTCCGCCCTCCTGTTCGGCGCCCTCCACAAGGGAACCGCCGATCTCGACATCGAAACCGAAAACGTCACGCGTGATCTCGCGCTCGTGATCCAGGCACTGATCATTGCAACCGTCTCGGCCGAGGGTCTCTGGGACATCGTCGATCGTCGTCGCCAAAAGAAGGAGGCTGCCCGTGTCGCTGGATGAAATCCTTTCGCTCCTGGGTTCGACGCTCCGCCTTTCGTCTCCGTTGATCTTTGCCGCGATGGGCGGCCTGCTGAGCGAGCGCTCGGGCGTGATCCACATCGCCCTCGAAGGAATGATGATCGTTGGCGCCTTTGCCGCGGCCGTGGCGACCTTGTCATTCCAAAGTCCGCTTGCGGGCTGCGTGGCGGCCATGATCGCGGGAATCCTCTTCAGCGTCATCTACGCGGCCGTGGTGATTCCGTTTCGCGCCAACCAGGTGGTTGCAGGGACGGCGATGAATTTTCTGGCGATGGGAATCGTGCCGTTCATCTCGAAGCTCCTTTACGGAAACACGGGGGCCACGCCGTCGATTCCGCTCGAGGATCGCCTGCACTGGGCGGGACCGGTGGTGGCGGCCCTACTGCTCGTGGCAGGGCTGGCCTGGATGCTGGCTCGGACTCCGGTGGGACTCTGGATCCGCTTCGCCGGTGAGCATCCGCATGCTTTGGAGAGTGCAGGCGTCCATGTCGTGAAGGTGCGGTGGGCTTCGGTGCTGGCCGGAGGGGCGCTCGCTGCGCTGGGCGGCGCGGTGCTGTCGCTGAGCCTGGCGTCGGCCTACACGCGCAACATGACGGCCGCACGAGGGTTCATGGCGCTTGCCGCTCTGATTTTCGGAAAATGGCGGGCACCCCAGGCACTGGCTGCCTGCCTGCTCTTTGGTTTTGCTGAAGCCGTGCAGAATCGCCTGCAGGGGGTTTCGCTGCCGTGGAATCCCGAGGCCACCATTCCGGTGCAGTTCATCCAGATGGTGCCGTACCTCGTCACCCTGATCGTGCTGGCGGGCTTCGTCGGCCGTGCGCGCGCGCCGAAAGCGCTCGGATCGACGTTTTGACGCAGATGCGAAACCAAATGGTGGGCCCGACCTTTTAGCGCCGGAAATCGAGGACGAAGATGTCCTGCGTGTGCTCCGGATGGTCCTTGCGGGGGTGTTTCACGCGCATGACTTTCGTCGTCATGCGGAATCCCTCATTCTTCGTGAGCTCGTCACAAAAAAGCTGCAGGTAGGGGCGCCCCGGATCGGTGAGCGTGATGCGACCCTTGGTGGTCACGGCCTGCGCCATGGCGCGGGCCAGCGGCACCGGAAGATCGCGATCATAGAGCACGTCGGAAGCAATCACCCAGTCAGCCTTTCCCCAGGCGGATTGAAGTGTCGACGGAAGTTCCGGAAGCGTGCGCCAATCCCACTCGACGTATTTCAGCGAGTCGGCGCGATTTTTTTCGCGATTGATCTTCAGGAAGCGCTCCACCTGGGGGTGAAAGTCGGTGGCGTAGACCTGCGCGCCCTTTCTCGCAGCCACGAGAGAGGGCATCGCCAGCCCGCACCCGAGCTCGATGATTTGCGTGCCGACGGTCTGCTGGAGTCCTGGAATCAGCGCATGGTCGACCACTTCCGCCAGCGCGCGTGCCGAGGGCCAGATGACGCCGAAGTAGGGACAGAGCTGGTCGAGGAGCTCGGGCTTCTGGAGACGCGTGAGCTCCTCGAAAATCTGGTCGATCGTGGCATCGAGGTCACGAAGGGTGGTGAGCGAGAGGCGCGAGTTGCCGGCCGGCTCCTCGATCTCGACGAGGTCGAGTGAGAGTTTCTGGGTGAGTTCGCGAAGATCCGTGGGCCCGACCATTCAGTAGGTGTACTCGATCCGGACGACCGGCACGTTTCCTTTTTCGTCCTCGATATTGCTCGGGCCTTCGTAGGCCATGAGGCGTCGAGTATCCAGATCATAGGTGGCGATGATCTTCGGCGCGAAAAGGCGGAAGAACCACTGATCGATCTCGAGCAGGATCCGGGCAAGCTTCGGGTTTTTCGGGTCGTGTCCGCCCGAGCGAATCCGGAAATCATAGGCGGCCATCTTGGAAGGAATCAGGAATTTGAACTCCTGCTTCTTGCCGTCTTCGACCTGTCCGAGGCGCTCCTGGGCGAGGTAATGGAACCCCTGTCCGCTGACCCAGCCCGAGTTGAATGTCATCTTCTGGCGCTTGCCGCGGTGATAGACCTCGAGCTGGTTTCCGGAGCAGCAGTCGACGCCTTCCTCATAGGAGGCCACTCGGTTCTGGAATCGATACTTGGGCAGCGAGACGGTTCCTGGAAACTCCGACTCGAGCAGGGCAAGCTCTCGCCCATCCGGTGCGATGTAGCGTGAGACGGCCTTCCAGACACGCCCGTCGCGGTACTCGACCTCGTGCTTCTCGCGATAGACGAGGGTTCCGGTCTTGTCTCGAGCGATGCCCTCGTAGCGCTCGACGCGACTCGAGTCAGCCTGTGTGACACCGGCTGAAAGCAGGATGAGGGCAAGAAAAGCTCGCAAAAACCGACGATTTTGGAGGATCATGGAACCATGATGCCCCAATCCCGGCATTTTGCCATCGGTCTCGTGTTCTCCGTGCTCCTGCTGGGGGGCTGTCAGAAGATTTCCGTCTGGATGACGCAGGCAACGCAAAAGCCGGGCTCTCCGGCAGGCCAGCCGCAGGCGAGATCATCAGAGTCGCCCGGCGTGGATGATGCCCCTGAGCGTGCCTCGCTGGCGCAAAGAAACGCCGAGCTGCTCCAGGAAATCTATCGCGTCGTCCTGGTGATGAATCCTTCGAGTCCTGCTGCTTTTGGCAATTGGCTCGATTCGATGAACCAGGGAGCAACGCTCGAGGGAATCTACAACGGGTTCACGCGTTCCGATTTCCAGCGCTCTCTCGAGAGCAATCCCAAGACCACGGCAGATCCGAAGGTGATCGGAGTGTTCTCGCAGGAGCTGTCCGAGCTGCTCCTGGAGTTTCCGGTCATTCCGGAACTCGAGGCTGCCGATTCGAAGCCCTTCCAGAATATCGAGCCTCCAGGAATCGGAGACCTGAGAAAGAGCTCCGATGGCGTCTCGTATTCGGGATCGACCCAGGAATCCTTCAAGCCCTTTGCCAAATCCGGCGCTTCGGCTCTGACGCCGCGGCCCGATCTTCCGGTGCTTCGCGGTCGGGTGGGAGCACTCTTTGCCGGATCGTCCATCTTCACGATGAAGCGGGTGCTGGGCGAGTGGGGATTGCGGGTGCTGGCCTTGAGGCTGGAGGAGTCGCCGGAACGCATGCGCGACTGGTACGCGGATTTCGCTGCGCGCGCCTCGAAAAAGGGAGTGGATTTCGGGCTCGGACTTCGCAATGAATCGAGCAGGGAATTTCACCGCAAATGGGCCGAGCAGGCCAGTGACGACCAGATCCGCTGGGAGGTCCTGAATCGCCTGCATCGAATCCTCAACGCGGTCCAGGGACTTTCACCAAGGAGCTGAGATGGAACCGTTGATCATTACCTGCGCCATCACGGGCGCGGAAACGACGAAGGAACGCCAGCCGAACCTGCCCGTCACTCCGGCCGAGCAGGCGAAGGCCTCGCAGGAATGCATCGATGCGGGCTGCTCCATCATCCACCTGCATGTTCGCGAGGATGACGGCAGGCCGAGCCAGCGCCTTGAACGCTTTCGAGAGGCGATCGAGGCGATCCGGGCGAAGGCGCCGCGTGCGATCATCCAGATCTCGACGGGCGGGGCCGTCGGCGAGTCGATCGAAAACCGCGCACTTCCGCTGGATCTCCAGCCTGAAATGGCTTCTCTGAATCTCGGCACGCTGAATTTCGGCGATGACGTGTTCTTGAACCACCCTCGCGACATCGTCGGTCTTGCGAAACGCATGCAGGATGCGGGCGTCATGCCGGAGCTCGAGGTCTATGAGGCAGGAATGCTGGAAACCGGGTTTCGCTACGCCAAGCAGGGAATCCTGCGGCAGCCGATGCATTATCAGTTCGTGCTCGGGGTTCCGGGAGGAATGTCCGGAGAACCGGAGAACCTGTTCCACATGGTGAGCCTGCTCGAGAAACTCTCGCGCACCCATGGCATGAAGACGCCGCACTGGGGCGTGGCCGGAATCGGCCGCTACCAGCTGCCCATGGCTGCGCAGGCGATCCTGCTCGGAGGCCATGTTCGGGTCGGCTTCGAGGACAATATTTTTTACTCGAAAGGCGAGATCGCGAAGTCCAACGCTCAGCTCGTCGAGCGCGTGGTTCGCCTGGCGAAAGAGCTCGGCCGTCCGGTGGCCACTCCGGAACAGGCACGCCAGATCCTCGGCCTGCGGCAGGCCTGAGCGCGATGGCGATTCGAACGTATCGATTCACGGTGCCTCCGGAGCTGGCGCAGGCGCGCCTCGACGATGCGCTCGTGAACCTCTTGTCGAGCGCTTCGTCCGCCGGCCGGCCGCCGTCGGCCGAGACGCGTACCGTATCGAAGGCGCAGGTCCGGAAGCTCATCGTCGCCGGAGCCGTGTACCTCAATCGCAAGCGCGTGCGGATCGCCTCGAAGGAGCTGATCGTGGGCGCACATCTCGAGGTCCATGTCGACTGGCAGAAGATCTCCACCGGCGCCCAGCGCGCGAGCGAGCGTGTCCGCGAGCAGCGAGGTGGCGAGGAGTGGAAGATGTCTGCCGACTCGATCCTGTTCGAGGATGAGTGGCTCATCGTCGTCGACAAGCCTCCGGGGCTTCCGACCCAGCCGACCCTCGATGAGGCGCGGGAGAATCTCTTCGCCCTGGTCCAGAAGTTCGTGCGCGATCGCGAGAGAGACCCGCAGGCCTACCTCGGCCTGCACCATCGCCTCGATCGCGACACTTCGGGCGTGATCCTGTTCACGAAGAAGAAGGAAGCCAACAAGGGCGTCTCCGAGATGTTCACCGAGCATCTGGCCCAGAAGGAGTACTGCGCACTCGTCACCGGCCCGTGGAAGGAGCTTCCGCAGGGAGTGAAGGGGGGACGTCCGGGCGAGCGCTGGGAAATCCGCGACCATCTGGGGCGCGCGCCCGGCAAGAAGTCGTTCTTCCAGAGCGTGCGCTCGGGAGGCGACTGGGCGCACACGATCTTCGAAGGTCCGATCGACTTCGAGATGCGCTGCTGGCCGCGAACCGGGCGAACGCACCAGATTCGCGTGCACCTCTCCGAGGCGGGACTGCCGATCGTGGGCGATCCTCTCTATGAGGCGCGCTGGGAGGCGCAGATTCGCCGAGGATTTCCGCAGCGTTTTACAGGTGAACTGGCGCGTGCGCGGCTCATGCTCCATGCCGCTTGCTTGACTTTCCCTCACCCGATTTCTAAAACAGAGATCTCGGTAAAAAGCCCCATTCCCAAGGACTTCCAGGCATGCAAGGCGAGGCTTCTCGCGTCGGTTTGAACATCTTCCGAAAGAAGTGGCGTGAGAGCGCGCTGCTTCGCGAGCTGCTGTGGAAATACCGCCGCCCGGTCGCGTTCGGGCTCCTGACCCTCGTCATCGTCGACGTCCTCGAGGTGCTGCCGCCGATCCTGCTCAAGAAGTCCGTGGATGTCGTCGTGGATCGCCAGCCGCTGTCGGAGCTGTGGTCGATCGCCGCGATGTACCTCGGTATTGCCGTGGTGCAGGGCTTTTGCCGTTACGGCTGGCGCATGTACCTGATTCGGTCGAGCCTTTTTGCGGGACAGGACCTGCGCAATCGCTTTTCGCGACACCTGTTCTCGCTCTCGCCCTCGTTCTTTGATCGCAAGCGCCTGGGTGACCTGATGTCATTGGCCACCAATGACGTCGAGGCCGTGCGGATGGCCCTCGGACCCGGACTGCTCGTGGCCGCCGATGCGCTGTTTTATTTCGTCACGGTTCCGATCGCGATGCTGATGCTTTCGCCGAAGCTCACGCTGCTGGCCTTCCTGCCGCTTCCGATCATTCCGTGGCTCGTGGCACGAAATGAACGGCTGATCCACGAGCGCTTCGAGAAGGTGCAGCAGTCGTTCGGCAAGCTCTCCGCACTGGCGCAGGAGACGCTCACGGGCGTTCGCGTGATCAAGGCCTTTGCCTCCGAGCCCGGACAGCTGGAAAGATTCCGCAAAGCCGGCGAAGAGTACATGGCCCTGAACATGAGCTTCGCCCGCGTTCAGAGTGCCTTTGGCCCGACCCTCGATTTCACGATGAGCCTGGGCCTGGTCGTCCTGCTCTACGTGGGCGGCCATCAGGTGATGGGCGGAGTGGAGACGCTGGGCACCTTCGTGGCCTTCCAGCGCTATATCCAAAAGATGGTCTGGCCGATGGCAGCCGTCGGCATGGCGATCTCCTACTACCAGCGCGGCATTGCCAGTGCGAAGCGCCTGACGGAGATCTTCGATGAAAAATCGGAAATCAACGACGGTTCGCAGCCTGGTTCGCAGCCGGGCCCACTGGCCATTCGTGGAGAACTCGAATTCCGAAATCTCTCGTTCCGATATTCGAGCGAGGGTCCGCATGTTCTGCAGGAGTTCTCGCTCGTGGTTCCGGCGCAGGCGAGAGTCGCGTTTGTCGGTTCGGTGGGTTCCGGAAAGAGCACGCTCCTGTCGCTGTTGCCGCGGCTTTACTCGGTCGAGCACGGCCGAATCACCATCGACGGGCGTGATATCAACGACCTCGCCGTGGCGGACCTTCGCCGTGCCGTGGGCTTCGTCGGGCAGGACCTCTTTCTGTTCAGCGAAACCGTCGAGCAGAACCTCGGCTGGGGAATGGAGGATGCCCTTCCGCGCGATCTGGCCATCGAGCTCACGCGACGCGTGGCTCTCGATACTGAAATCGAACGACTGCCCCACGGCTTCTCGACGCTGCTCGGCGAGCGAGGCGTCAACCTTTCGGGCGGCCAGCGCCAGCGCATGACCATTGCGCGTGCCCTCGCCAAGCGTCCCTCGATCCTGATCCTGGATGATGCGCTCTCGGCGGTGGACACCCGAACTGAATCGGTCCTGCTGGGTGAGCTGCGCGCCCGCGAGCATCGCTGCACGGAGCTGATTGCCGCACACCGGATTTCCTCGATCCAGGATGCCGACTGGATCGTCGTGCTTGAACGGGGCCGCAAGGTGCAGGAGGGAACGCACCAGCTGCTGCTGAAGGAACGAACGGGACTGTATCGCAGCTTTTACGACCAGCAGAAACTCGAGGAGGAGCTCGCTCATTATGGCGAACCCATCGCGCCCTGATACGGACGAGCTCGAGGAGCAGTCTGGCGGCAGGAAGATCCAGGCCCGCGAGCTGCGGCGGCTTCTCGGCCTGCTCTGCGCCCATCCTGCACTCCTCTGGGGCGGACTGGCGCTCGTGCTGCTCGCCACGGGTGCTGCGCTCCTCGAGCCTCGGCTTTTCGGCTACGCCATCGATGAGGCGATCATTCCTCGGAATGAGTCGAAGCTCGTCGAGCTGGCAATCGTGTTCCTGGTCATTGAGTGTGTTCGGGCCGCGTCGACCATCGGCCAGGGGTATCTCTTCACGCTGCTCGGCCAGCGGGTGATGCAGGAGCTTCGCCTGGCGCTGCTCTCGCATCTCCAGCGCCTACCCATGTCTCTTTACGACCGCACTCCCGCCGGAAAGCTCGTCACTCGCGTGACCAACGACATCGGATCGCTGGCGGAAATGTTCTCTGCAGGCTTCGTCACGATCGTCACGAACATCCTGACGGTGCTGGGCATCCTGGTCTGGCTCATCCTCCTCGATGCGAAGCTCGCGATCGTGGCCATGGCGATCTTTCCGGTGCTGGTGGGTTTTGCCGTGTACTTCAGTGCCCGGCTTCGGATTGCGTATCGCGAAGCGCGAAGCCGCCTGTCGTCGCTGAACGCATTCCTTGCCGAGAACATCATGGGCATGCGCGTGGTGCAGCTCTTCGTGCGCGAGTCGCGGCAGCTCGATCGGTTTTCACGCGTGAATGAGTCGTACACCGAGGCCCAGATCGGAAGCGTCCGCGTGTTTGCATTCTTCCAGCCCTCGATCACCTGGGCTTCCGGAATTGCGATGGCGGCAGTCGTGGCGGTGGGCGGGCATCGTGCTTACCAGGACGAGATTCCGGTCGGCGTGCTGGTGGCCTTCTTTGCGTACGTGCTGACGGTGTTCCAGCCCATTCGCGAAATCGCCGACAAGTGGAATCTGTTTCTTTCCGGAATGGCTTCAGCCGAGCGCATCTTCTCGATCCTCGACTGGCCGGTGGAAGGCGAACAAACGCGATTGCGCGACCCGCTTCGCCCGATTCGCCGAGAAGGCCTGCCGGCTCTCCTCGGAGAGATCGTCTTCGAGAACGTCTGGTTTGCGTATGTCGACGAGCAGTGGGTGCTGAAGGATTTCAGCTGCCGCATCTCGGCCGGATCTCGAGTCGGAGTGGTCGGTCACACGGGGGCCGGCAAGTCGACTCTCATCAGCCTGCTGCTTCGGTTTTACGAGCCGGGCAGGGGTCGCATTCTGCTCGATGGCCGGGATCTTCGCGATTATGATCGCCGCGAGCTTCGAGCCCGCATCGGCATGATCCAGCAGGACGTCTTCCTGTTTTCCGGTTCGCTTCGAGAGAACATCGATCTTTTCCGAGACGACGTGAGTGCTGTGGAGCTTCCTCCAGGTCTTGCTGAAAAAGAGCTCTACGAGCGCGGAGTGAATCTTTCGATGGGAGAGCGCCAGCGCCTGGCTTTTTACCGCGCACGCGCGGCAAGGCCGGATTTCTGGATCCTCGACGAGGCAACCGCCAATGTTGATTCATCGACCGAACAGGAGATCTCGTCGCTGCTTCGGTCGGAAGCGTCCGGACGAACGCAGATCCTGGTGGCCCATCGGCTGGCCACCATTCGTGACGCCGACCTGATCCTGGTGCTCCATCAGGGGCAGCTGCTCGAAAGCGGCAGGCATGAAGAGCTCATGGCCGCACGCGGGCTGTACGCCAAAATGGTCGAGCTCCAGCGCATCGAAGGTCGGGTGCGCGACGGAGCGGCCGTCGCTGCGGATCAGGATCGTGTCGTATCCGGCGCATCTCCCGGACCGGCATAAGCCTCGAGCCAGAACGTGTAACGGATATCCGGCTCATCGCCGACGAGCATCACCAGTCGGTCAATGCCGAGTGCGTTTCCGCCGGAGGGCGGAAGCCCTTCTTCGAGTGCCTCGAGGAAATCCTCGTCGAGCGCGGTCTTCGGAAATTCCTTTCCATACACCTGCTCGCGAAGGGCCATGTCCTTCACGAAGCGGGCCCGCTGCTCGACCGGATCGGTGAGCTCCTCGAACGCATTGCAGAGCTCGATTCCAGCGGCGTAGGCCTCGAACCGCCGGGCCCAGCGCGAGCCGTCTGGATGTGTTTCGATGACTGAAAGTGCGGCCTGCGAGGGCGGGTAGCCATGGACGAAGACGGCCTGGTCCTGCGGCAGCCGGGGTTCGATGATGTTCAGCCAGATCCGAAAGTACAGGTCATCCCACGGTTCCTTCGAGAGCTCGTCTCGAGAGACTCCAGGAGCCACTCCGAGTCGCACGCACTCTCGCGCAAGATCGGCGGATGAGGCGCAGGCCACGAGGTCGATTCCGGCGAGGTCACGAAACAGATCGCGGACGAAGAGGCGGGGCCAGGGAGTCGTCACCGAAAAGCGCCTTCCCTGGAACTCGATTTCCGGCTTTCCGCGAATCTCGAGAGCGAGGCTTTCGATCAGCTGCTCGGTGTCGCGCATGATGTCTTCCATGCCGGCAAAGGCCCGGTACCACTCGAGCATCGTGAACTCCGGGTGGTGAGTGCTGGATTTCGGCTCGAGCCGAAAGGTCGGCGTGATCTGGAAGATCCGCTCGAGGCCGCCGACGAGCAGGCGCTTGAGCGCGAACTCCGGCGACGTGGGCAGGGTGGCGCCGGTCTCCAGCCGGAATGGGCGGATGTGCGGCTCCATTCCGGGACAGGCGACGAGCAGCGGAGTTCGGGTTTCGAGGAAATCGCGCTCCGAAAAGAATTTCCTCACGAGCGCCTCGACTCGCATGCGCATCGCCACGCCGCGCTGCCTGCGCAGATCCTGTGTTCTCGTAAAAAACCGAAGGCTCTTCTTCGGGTGGCGATTCGGAGTGAGGACGCGGAGGGTCCGGGGAGTGCTCGAATGCGTCGTCTCGGAGTGAGGTTCGACCACGACCCAGTCTCCGACCTCGGCGTTGCCCGGATCGACTTCGAGCCACTCGGACCTTCCGGCACTCATGGACAGCAGGATCTTTCCAGGGGCCTTGTCCAGCAGGCGTCCTCGCAAGGGTGAGTTCATGGAAGGGCTAAAACACGATTTTTTTCTATTGTCACTGCGCCTCTCCGGACTGAAGATCGGGCCCTATGAAAAAGACTCTCGTGTCCGTCGTTGCCGCACTGGTGATCAGTCAGTCGATTGCGCTCGCGAATCCGGCCGCTCCGGCTGCAGCGCCGGCTCCCGCCGGTACCATTCCGGGTCCCGTGGGTCCTGCGGATCCCGCGGCCCCGCTTCCTCCTGCAGCCAACGGCATGAACGAGGCTCCAGCCAATCCGAACTGGCAGAACCTCGATGCCACCTCCGGAGTCGAGAAGCCGAAGCCGGCCCGGAAGCAGGCCAAGGCGCGCAAGCACGCCAAGGCGAAAGCGAAAAAGGCGAAGAAAGCGAAGAAGGCCAGGACGTCGCGCAAGCAGCGCCGGCACCACTGATCCACCGTGCTTCGCGCTTTTTCTCGCATCTCCAAGCTCGATCTCCAGGCCAAGGTTTCACTTGTTCTCCTCGCCGTCATCATTCCCACCTTCGTCGTGGTGACGATTGCGGAAAACGCCATCACACGTCCGCTGCTTGAAAATGAGATGCGGCAGCTCGGGCTGTCCACGGGCCAGACCCTGGCTGATGAAATCCAGGATGCACGCTGGCTGGGCTCCGACCAGGCCTCCTCGCTCATCGAAGGCCGGATGCAGGAGATCCTCTACACGCAGCGAAACGTCGCGCTCCTCCGTGTGTTCGTCGCTGGCGAAATGGGCGAGCGTCCACGCCTGCTGGCCTCCAGCGTGGAGGAGCCGGAGGACGCGGATGCGCTCGTTGCCGAGGAATATGGAATGTCGCTGGTTCCGGCGGGGCTGGCCGAGAACGTCCAGTACTCGATCGTGCAGGATGAGGATGGAAGCCGACTGTGGCGGATCATGATTCCGATTCACACCCGCTCGAAGAGGGTGGTCGGAAACGTTCTAGTTCTGGTCACGCTCAAGCTCGTCGACCGCATCCACACGCTGATGTGGCAGAGCACGATCGTTGCGGCTCTGGCCGCCCTGATCGCGCTCTTCATCGGACTTCGCTACTTTCTTCGCAGGACGATCGAGAACGAAAAGCGCCTGATTGCCGCAGAAAACCAGAACGAGCAGCTGACCGTCCAGCTCCACGAAACCCAGCGACAGCTGATGACGACCGAGAAGCTTGCGGTCATGGGCCAGCTCACCGCCACGTTCGCCCATGAGATCGGAACTCCTCTCAATGCCATGAGCGGCCATCTCCAGCTTCTCAGCATCGAGCTTTCGGAACCGAAAACGCAGGAGCGAGTGTCCATCATTCGCAGCCAGGTCGAGAAGATCGAGAAGATCGTCCGTGGCTTCCTCCAGTCCACGGCGCAGCCCGCGTCCCAGCGCCAGCTCGTCGACCTGAATCGCCTCGTCGACCAGACCCTGTCGATCGTCGGTCCTCGCGCGGAATCCATCGGCGTTCGGGTGCAGAAGCGCCTGGATCGCGATCTCGGTCCGGTGCGCGCGGTTCCGCTCGAGCTCGAGCAGATCCTGCTCAACCTCGTCAACAACTCGCTCGACAGCCTGAGAGAGAAGTCACGGAATGGAGAGCGGGTGGAGCTTCAGCTGGAGCTGATCTCGCAGTTGGAAAAGCACGGCGGCAGCTCGCAGGCCGTGCTTCAGGTGCGTGACACCGGCCAGGGAATTCCTGCCGAGGAGCTCAAGAAGATCTGGAAGCCATTCTACACGACCAAGCGGCCCGGAGAGGGCACCGGTCTGGGGCTGACGATCTGTCAGCAGCTTGCCAAGCAGAATGGTGCCATGATTGAACTGGATTCGAGGTGGGGCTCGTGGACGAGGGTCACCATCCGAATGCCGTATGCCTGACTTCGGGCCGAGCGAGAGAAAACGATGAGCCTGCAAAAACAGCCGATAGCGATTCTCGTGGTGGATGATGACGAGGTGACACGGAACCTCCTTCAGGAAGTGCTAGGACGCGTGAATGCCCCGGCGCCACTCGAGATCTCGACCGCCGCAAGCGGCGAAGAGGCCGTCCGGCTCATTGAGGCCAGGACCTTTCCGATCATCCTGAGTGATGTCCGCATGCTGGAGCTCGATGGCATGGCCGTGCTCCAGGCCGCGAAGAAAAAGAGCGCATCCACTTCAGTGATTCTGATGACCGGCTTCGGCAGCATGGACGGCGCGATCTCCGCGATTCGCGAGGGCGCCTTCGATTATGTCAGCAAGCCTTTTCGAATCGAGCAGATCGAAGCCGTCGTCCAGCGTGCTGCACGCCATTGGGAAAGCCTTGCCACGCAGGCGATGCGCCGGGCATCGAGGCACTTCGCCGGCACGAAGACCGGTTCCGGGGTGAACGCCCGCGAGCTGGTCGGAAAGTCGCCCAAAATCGTGGACGTCTACAAGACCGTGGCCCGCGCGGCCCTGTCGGCAAGTCCCGTGCTGCTGCTCGGAGAAGGTGGAACGGGCAAGAGCATGGTCGCCCGCGCGATCCATCAGAACAGCCAGCGACGTGGCGAGAAGTTCATCGCGTGGAGCGGAACGGTGCAGAGCCCGGTCTCGGAGTTTCATGCGCAGATCGAGGAGGCCGGAAACGGAACCTTCTACGTCGAGGAGGTGTCGGAGCTCTCGAATGCCGCACAGCTCGATCTGCTTCGACTGCTCGAGGATG
>CAMAQA010000056.1 GCA_945860415.1 Bacteriovorax stolpii | reverse complement strand
CTGAACGGAGCAGGACCCCGAAGCCGATCGCTGCCATGAGGAAGTCCACCCCACTCATCTGGCCGAAGATCGGTTGTCCGAAACTTCGAACCGATGCCAGGATCGCGTACCAAAAGACCAGGAAGACGTTCAGAGAAAGGTGAGTCCGGGCGACTCGAAGTGCCTCGGGATGCTCCACGCGAACCCGGGTGTTGTAGTCACGCCAGCCGAACATCGCCGCAACGACAGCCGAGAGGATTCCCGTCCACAGCATGATGGTCGAGGCCTGGGCAAGCAGCAGCTGATCGGGGCGGGCGAGGACGATGGCATCGAGGACGAAGCTCGCTGCCCAGAGGCCCACCGGAAAATGCACGAGAAAGGAATGGATCGGAAACTGGGTCTTCGACTCAACAGGACGATGCATGGAAGGTTGCATGGTCCTTACCCCGATGCAAACCATTGACCGCAATCGCAATGACGACTCCCATCAGTGCTCCAAATCCGACGTCCGAGATGAAATGGCGGCTGCCTGTCACGCGGAGCAGGCCGGTGGCTGCCGTCAGGAACACTGCAGAAAAAAGAACGAGCCGTCTGGCGCTTTCATGCGCATTCATCGACGCAAGCACTGCGAAGGTGCATGCCAGTGCCGCAAAGCTGGTGTGGCCGGAATAGAAGGAGGTGTAGTGGGCCGGAGCACCTCCGTGTTTCAGCGGGTCCAGATAAACGAACGGACGCGGCCTCTGCACGAACAGCCTTACTGCCTCCATGACCGCGCCATTGATGAAGGTGGCCTGAAGGAGAAGGGCGAGATGCGTCCATGCCACGCGCCGGAGCGGAGAGAAGGCAAAGGATGCCACTACGGCCAGCACTGCCGAGGCATCCTGGGTCCAATAAGAAAGATGATCCGAGAGCCAGTCGTAGTCGCGAACGAGTGCCCAGCGATCAATGGAGTTGATCGTCTCGATATCGCATGCCGCCGGAGCATGTGCGCACGTACTGGTGATCACGCTTGCGCGTGACGCAAAGCCTGCATACCATCCGAGAAAAGCCACGATCATGACGGTTCCATCCTTGAAAGGGTGGAAAATGGGCGTGGCGGTGACGAAGTGCCTCAGGCGCTGCATGTCGGAAGAATACTTCCGAGAGCCCCGGCTGACCAAGGGCCTTCTTGAAAGGAGATCGAGATGTCGGTGCGCGTGGGGTCGCTTGCCCCGGAATTCAAGGGAATGGCCTATCAGGCAGGAAGCTTCAAGGAGATCGGCCTTCGCGACTTCAGCGGAAAGTGGGTGTGCCTGTTCTTCTATCCGCTGGACTTCACCTTTGTCTGCCCCACCGAGATTCGATCATTTGCAGCTCGTGAGGCGGATTTCCGCGAGCTGGGCTGCCAGATCCTCGCCTGCAGCACGGACAGCGAGTATTCGCACAAGGCCTGGTTCGAGAAGGACCTGCCTGAAGTGAAGTATCCCGTGCTGGCGGACACCTCGCATCGGATATCGCGCGATTATGATGTGCTGGTCGAGGACAAGGGAATTGCACTCCGAGGCACGTTCTTGATCGACCCGAAGGGGGCGCTTCAGTTTGCCAGCGTGAACGGCCTCGGCGTGGGGCGTTCTGTGGACGAGATCCTCCGCATGCTCCAGGCACTGCAGACCGGCGAACTCTGCGGCGCGGATTGGCGTCCAGGAAAGCCCACGATCAAGGGCTGATTTTTCTCGCCTCGGCGTGCCCGCGCACCTCGCCGTGGAATGTCGATTGCTCCCCGCTTGATCGAGAACAAGCGAGGAGCACCGATGTCTCGACTGATTGCAGGTTTGCTGGCCCTGGCCGCGCCGGTCACGGCGTGGTCCGTGGAGCGTGATCTCCAGGTGGCCAATCGTTATTTCGCCAAGAGGAAATCCGAGCTCGCGGCCCAGGCCGTGCCGCGGGCGGCGGCGCTGGTGCAGCAGTCGGTCCTGGATCGGCTTGTTCCCCGCGGTTTCGAAACGGGTCAGAGCTGGCGAGTACGGCTGTCCGTGACGAAGCCTCCCCTGAACTCTCCCCAGGTTCGCGACGCCAGGATTGCCACCATCCTCTACACCGTCATGGAATGGAGCGGCCTCGAGGAGGGAGTGCTGCGTCTTCGAATCGAGGCGCATGAATTTTCAGCCGGAGGCGCCTTCATCGAAGAACGGATCCATTTCCGTGAAGGATGGTCTGAGATGCGCCGATGCCGCCGTGCTGATTGGTGCAGTCCCTGGATTCGTCACGATTCTCAAACGCTGCGGCTCGGTGGAGAGGACTCCGGCTTTGGCTGGGAGCACGGTCCGGTCCTGCTGGCGGGAGACACCCTGCTGCGAGCACGGCTTGTCGAGGGCGGTGCGCGTTGGGAATCTGAGGATTTTTTTGGTCGGCGCAGTGCCTGGAAATGGAGCGCGGGAGATCCCTGGCCGTTCCTCCAGGAATCGGCGCAGGGCAGGGCAGAGCTGCTGAAGCAGGAGGATGAACGATGATTCCGGCAAGTCATGCTCGACAGTGGGTCCGCGTGGGAATCCTGGGAGTGGTGCTTGTCTCGCTATCCTTGCCGCTGCTGATGTCCTGTGGCAGCGGCAGTCCGGGGCTGGATGTCCTGGGAATTCGTGATCGCCGGCTTCGCTCGGGAGAAGCGGCAGGAGAGCGCAATTTCGCCCGCCTGATGGCGATGCATCCGCAAGGAACCCCTTCGAGACAGCCCTGGGTGGGATTCTGGTGGCCCTTCACGTCCAATGGCATCTCCAAAAATATTTCCGGAACTTCACCTGCCGGAAAATACGATGCCGCGCGAGGCGGATTGACCGCCGCCCAGGATTGGGAGGCCAAGCATCATGGAGCGGGCCTTCCCGGGATTGAGGGCTGGTGGGGGCATTGCAATGGCTGGTGTGTCGCGGCCGCCCTTTTTCCTGAGCCGCGCCAGGCCGTGCGAGTGAATGGAGTGGAATTCGGCGTTGCGGATATCAAGGCGCTGCTGAGCGAGGCCGGCATGGAGGCCAGCGCAGATTATTTCGGCGATCGCGTGGACAGCTTCGACCGCAACGCCTCTCGAAAATGGGACGATCCGGTGCCGAATCAGTACTTCCTGGTGCTCATGAACTACATGGGAGTTCATCGAAGGACCGTGCTGATTGATCGGTACACGGGCGCGCAGGTGTGGAACCAGCCGCTGGCAGGGTATCGCTTTGATCCGCCGAAGCCTTCCGATTACCTGGGTGCGGATCCCGCTGCTCCGAATGTCTACCGAATCCGTCTCACTTCCACGCTATGGTGGATGGAGGATAACGTTCCACCGGGTGCGCTGTCGCCGGTCTTCAACTTCGAGTCGAACTCGATGGTCAAGTCTCGCGTGCTCCAGATGGAGTTGTGGCTGGATGGTCCCGTTGAGTTCGACTCTTCCGGCAAGATCATCAAGAGCGGAGATATTGTCATCGCACGCGATGGAGATTTTCTCGTCGGAGGAAAGTGGCTGGGAGGCACGACCAACCAGGGGCACCCGGATTACATGTGGGTGCCGTACTCGGTGCTGAAGCCGGATCCTCAATCCGAGGTGAAGCATGCCAATGTGTACATCGATATTGACTGGATTCGGCGGCACATCCTGAGTGGAGGCCTGGATGATGACAGCGTGAATCCGGCGCCCGTTCGTACTGCGCCTGATGCGTCTCCTGTTCCGGTGCCTACTGATGAGGGAGATCCGGTAGAAGAGCCGAGTTCCCAGCCGACCGTGCGTCCGACGCCACGACCCACATGGACGAGCAGGCCACCGGTTCCGACGCCGACCGCCAGGCCGACGATCGTGCCGACCTCCGCTCCGACCAGTCCCGCTCCGGAGCCAACGCCGGCACCGCGTCCGACGGATCCGGCACCACAACCGACGCCGCCAACGGAGACTTGAATTGAACAAGCGGCCGGGCGAGACTGTGGGCTCGCATGAACCCCCCGTACGGACGCGCCGCTCCAGCAGCCCTCTCGATCGTTCTCGCATTGGTGGCGGTACAGCTGCTCTTTGGAGCAGGTTATGTCGTCTCGAAGGTGATTGTCGGCGTATTTCCTCCGCTCGTCTGGGCGAGCATTCGCATCATCATTTCAGCCGCGATCATGCTTGCGATTGCGCTTTCTTCGGGTCGCAGGAGTCCTCGCGGGTGGAGTTCATTCTTCAAGCCGCTGATCGGATTCGCCCTGCTCGGAATGATCATCAACCAGAGCTCGTTTCTGGTCGGACTGAAGCACACGACCTCGACCAACAGTGCCATCCTGAACACGCTGATTCCGGTGTTCACCCTGGCGCTCGTCACGGTTCGAGGCCTGGAGCCATTCACGCTTCGGAGAGGCTGGGGCTTTCTGCTCGCCCTGGCTGGCGTCCTTTCGATCCGTCACATCGAAGACTTTCAGCTTTCCGACCAGACCGTCGTGGGAGACCTGCTCACGATCCTGAATTGCCTGAGCTACGCCTTCTTTCTCGTCCTTGGAAAATCCTTCCTCGAAAAGCACGACAAGATCTGGACCACGACCTGGCTCTTCATTTACGGATCGGTGGGCATCACTCTTCTGGCCGTGCCGGATTACCTGCACTTCGAGTTTCCGGTGATGACTCCGGTTCTCTGGTTTTCCGCCGCTTTTGCGGTCATCGGCACTACGCTCCTGACGTACTTCCTGAATTTCTGGGCGCTGGCCCATGCCCGGTCGAGCTCAGTGGCGTTGTACATTTACCTGCAGCCGGTGGTGGCGTCTGCAGTCGCGTATTTTTTCATGGGTGAGCAGGTCACGCCACGAACCGTGGCATCGGCAGTGCTGATCTTTCTCGGAATGCTGCTGGCGAGGGCACGGCAATGAACAACTTGCGGTACGCCGGATTTTGGAGGCGCGCGGTTGCCCTCTGGATCGATAGTGCGATTCTGAATGCCGTGGCATCGGTCTTTCTGATGGGCTATCTCGGGGCGCTGGGCGTTTCAGTGACAGACGTCGGCGGCACCACGATGCAGCTGATGGGCGTGGGTGCCTACGCCTGCTTTGCGTTTCCGTACTACACGATTGCGCATTATCGATGGGGCTTCACGCTCGGCAAGCGGCTCATGCGGGTTCGGGTGGTGGATGCCAGGACCGGGGTCGCTCTTTCAGCCGCGCAGTCGATCGGGCGCACGCTGGCCACGATCCTGTCGTACCTGTTTTTCGGAATCGGGTACCTGATGGCAGCGTGGGACCCGCAGAAACGCTCGCTTCACGATCGCCTCTGTTCCACCATCTGCGTCAGGTTTTGAGGTTTCCGCGAGCCTTTTCGGGCGAATTCAGCTGGATGTCCCAGAGCTCGCGCGAAAAATCACGGATGGCCTTGAGCTTCTCGAACTCTTCCGGCTTCCAGCCTTCCTGGCCTTCGAAGGTGTCGAACTCCAGCTGTTCAATGTCGCGATGGAGCACCGTGAGCGCGGCGGAGAGTCCTTCCGCTTGAAGAATGGACAGGTACTTGGCGCGATCGAACGATTCGTGGCGGTTGCGAAGCTCACTCATGATGAGCACAAGTTTAGCCCAAGTTTTTGACACTTCCAAGCGAAGTGATTACTCTCGAGGGTCTGATCGGAGACTTGCCATGGAGAGAGACGTTTCAAGCTTGAAGCGTGACGAAGGCGGTTCTGTACCTGTGCTGCTCGTTCGCGAGTTCGCGGCGTTTCGAGAAGAGCTTCCACGCCTGATGCGACGGACGGACTGGGAGAGATTCGTGGCCAGCCTCAGCCGCCTGAACCAAATGGCAGAAAGCGCCGGCTACCGCGAGATCTGCCTGAAGTCTCAGTCCGTGATCGAGCTCATGGGAAGGCGGGGTGCCGGTCGCGATGAGCCCGGAGAACGGGTGGTGACGCTCATCGAATCTCTGCTGGCCGTCCTGGCCCACTGCGAGTGGCGAGAGAAGGAAAAGATCGGAGGCGTCCTTTCGTTTACGAATGAGCCTCTTTATGGGTGGGAAAATCCGGGGGCGCATGATAGCCCCTTAGGAGAGTTGTCCCGGTAGGTCGGGGTGTAGCGCAGCCTGGCTAGCGCATCTGCTTTGGGAGCAGAGGGTCGCTGGTTCGAATCCAGTCACCCCGACCATTTCAAAAAAACTTATGCAACATTCTCCTGGTTTCCTGGCCCTCGTGGCCGCTGCCAAATCCAAGATCCGCGAAACGACGATCGAGGAGGTGAGCTCTCGCCTCAAAAATGGAGAGCAGCTCCTGCTCGTGGACGTTCGCGAGGATGATGAATGGCGTGCCGGACATATTCCTGGTGCGGTCCATCTCGGAAAAGGCGTGATTGAGCGCGATATCGAAGAAGAAGTTCCGAATCGCGACGCCGAGATCATTCTCTACTGCGGGGGTGGGTTTCGTTCTGCCATTGCCGCCGAGTCTCTCCAGCTGATGGGCTACACGAACGTCCTGTCGATGGACGGCGGGATTCGTGGCTGGAAAGAAGCGGGCCTCTCGGTACAGATTCCGAAAACCTGAATTCGGTCAAAGTTCGCGCAGAAGCTCGGCCAGTCCCTCGCGGGCCGACGTCCAATCATAATGCCGCCGCACCATTTCGGTCGCGAACGCGGCAGTGCTCATCCGAAGCCGGGGGTCTCGAATCAGCTTGATGAGGGCCGAGGTGAACGAATCCGGCTCATCATCCATCCAGATGTCGCGCCCTGGAGTGAAGAGCAATCCTTCCGAACCGCAGGCGGTGCTCACGACCGGGCGTCCTGCCGCCATGGAGTGGAGCAGGAACTGAAAGCCTGCGTTTCGTTTTCGGTGAGGAAGGAAGCAGATCATCGCCTGTTGCAGGCACTCCTGCATCGATTCGGTGGCACCCCGCGAATCGTTCTTGTCCCAGGTCCTGTGCTGGATTCCGTCGAGCGATAGCTTCTCCAGAAAACCTCGCGGGGCGGCAGGTCCTGCAACGAGCACTTCAGGAGTGTCGGCGCGGAGAGCTGCTCGAAGACGAGGAAGGATTTCTTCCGCAAACCAATGCACTCCCTGCTGCTGTGCCGGATCTTCGAGGTCTCCACAAAAGACCAGTCGGGTTCCCTCTGGTCTTCGAGCCGCTTCAAAACCGGAAAGGTCGACGGAAGGCGCCACCACTCGAACTCTCGCCTGAGGGGCAAGTTTTCTGGCGCGTGCTGCATAAAGCGGCGAGGATGCAACGACGGCATGGGCACGCTCGCAGCGCCTTCGTTCGTAATAGAGATCTCTCCAGGCCTCCGGCAGCCGGATCCAGTGAGCCCAGTGGTTGGATGCATCTCGAAGCACCTGGCTGCTGGGCATTCGGTCCTGATCGACAATGACCCTGTATCCGAGGCCCTGTGCCTGCTGGACGACTCCCGCCATGCTGGCCCCGGAAAACCAGATCCAGCGGGGAGAGTGATCCTGCGAGCGCAATTTTCTGAGCTCGCGAATCAGGGATGACGAGCAGGTAAACGGAATGGCCGAGGTCCAGTCTCCAATCCATTGCTCAGCCGGCCACAGCCACTTCCAGGAGGGGACGATTCGGTGCTCGATGGGATGGGGACCGCGCGCATCCACGGGACGGTAGGGGGGGTAAAGGCTCAGGACGGAAACAGGTACCAGCTCGCTCAGCAGTTGCAGCAGGTAGCTTTCACGCGAACGGACCTGGGGGGTCACGAAAAGGAGCGAGGAGGGGCCCACCTCCTGATACTAGCGAGTGACTCTGCTGAAATCACTCGGGTTTTTCATGAGATACCAAAAGTTGACAGGGTGAGTCATGCATGGTTTAACGCTGCCCGCAATGAAGCGGTGCGTCCAATTTACGACAGCTCTTCTCATCACAGCGTTTTCGCTGATCTTTTCCGCATGCGGCCCATCGATGCTGGACTGCCCGGTACCTGCAGATCAGCGTTCTTCGTTCATGGCTCCTGCGGGCGACTTTCCGATGGGTGTCGTGGGCGATGCATCCTGGGACGTCGAGGAAAGGCAGGCCCTGCTGCGTGCGCTTTCAAAGTGGAACTCTGCTTCGCTTGAAAAGACTTCCGACGAGGCCTTTCGAATCGAGTTCCAGTCGTTGAAGCGCCTTCCTGCCGACAAGGCTTTGCAGGGTTGTGCATTGCAGGAGGGGTCTTCAGAAGGCTTTCAGATCCATCGCGCCGAAGGCGGCGGACAGTGGCAAAAGCTAGGCTTCTCCGAAAGCACTCCTGCGGTCACGCTTCGTTGCCACCGAGGCGACCAGCTGACCAAGCAGGCTATTCTCGTGAATCCCTCGTTGATTCATCAGGACCAGATCATGAGCGTGTTCCTCCATGAGCTGGGGCACGCCATCGGCCTCGATCATTCGTGCCAGCTCGATGGGGGTTCAGCCAGCTATCGGGGCTGCATGGGACTCGAAGTCGAGCACCCTTATGTGTTGGCCGTGATGTACCCCACGCTTCGGGTAAAGGCTCCGTCGTCTCGCCGCATTTTCTCGGCGCCAGGCTTCATGGAAATCAAAGAAGCCCTTGGCAGCAATGATCTGCTTCGGGCAGGGTGCATTTTCGGCCGTTAACAAGGAATTTCATGTTCATCCTGATGACATCAGCAGCCCTCGTCGGTTTTGTGCACTCCCTGGCCCCGGGGCATTGGCTTCCTGTCGTGCTCCTGGCGAAAGCCCGGCGCTGGAAGCCGTCTGTTGCGGCGGCGGCTTCGCTGGTCACGGCAAGCGGGCACATCCTCTTGTCGATCCTGCTCGCCTCGATCGCCATCGCTGCCGGGGCAACGTACTTTCATGAGCACGAAGATCTGATCGAAAAGTACGCGGGCCTCGGTCTCACGCTCTTCGGACTGACCTATGCCTTCGTTAGTTTTCGCCGGCATTCGCACTGCCACGGGCACACGCACCACGGCCCAAATCCTCCAGCAAAAGACAAAACACTCAAGCGCACGCTGCTGTTTCTCTTTTCAGTGGGGTTTTCTCCCTGCATTGCCGTCCTTCCCGTCTTCGTGGCGTCGATGCCATTCGGCTGGACCGGGTATCTGCTGACCGGACTGGCCTTCTCCGCTGGAGTGATCGCTGCGCTTGCCGGATCGAGCCTCGTGGTCTCGGCCGGAGTACTGAAGCTCGATCATCCGATCTTCGAGCATTTTGGAGACGTGCTCACCGGAGCGGGCGTGGCCCTGCTCGGACTGGTGCTTTTCGTGACAGGAGGACATTGAGATGAACTCTGCATCCGCCATCCTCGTTCTGGTTGCGTTTTTGATCGGAGCCCTGCACATGCTGGCGCCCGATCACTGGGTGCCGCTGTCTCTGCTGAGCTGGCAGAAGGGATGGAGCTCGCGCAAGACGCGATCCACGACGCTTCAGCTCCTCGTGAGCCATCTCATCACGGGGCTTCTGCTGGCCCTCGTGCTGGGACAATGGGCAGCTGGAATGGCAGAGGGCGATCTGCTCCTGTTTTCGCTGCTGCTGGTGGGTGCGGTCACCATCGTTCGAGTTTTCCGTTTTTCGCGGCTGCAGGAAGCCTTTTCTTCGGGTCCTTACAGCAAGCGGGGAGTGCTGGCCGCATGGTCGCTTCTGGGTCCTGCTGAATCACTTATTCCGATCGTCCTGCGTTCGAACGAGTTCGGTGCCGGCTATCTGAGTCCGTTCCTGGCGTACGCGGCTGGAACGCTCCTGGCCGGAACATGGCTGGTGTTCTGGGGCAGGTCGCTGTGGAATCGGCCGCTGGTCCTTCCGCGCGGATGGATGCTGATGCAGCGTTCGGCGCCCGTGATTCCTCTTCTGGCCTTCGTGCTGACCGGCATCAGCGTCTGGGTGAATCTCTCGAACTAGGTGCGCTCGCGGTCAGTCAAAGCTTTTGGCGCGCGCGAGCGCCGTTTCGCATTCCTTGACGAGTCGCTCGACAATTTCTGCCGCTGGCAGGATCTCTTCAATGAGGCCCGAACTCTGGCCCGCGCTCCAGACCTCTTTCCAGGTCGTCTGTGCGGCCGCTTTTTCCAGGGCGCGCGCACCCAGGAGCGAGCGCACGAGTTTCATGGTCTTCTTGGTCCAGGAGTTCCGGAGCAGGAATTTCTCGACGATGTTTAGGTCCAGTCCCACTCGGTCGATGTAGGGTGTCCGAATGACTGCAGCCGGAGTTCCGGAGATCTTCAGCGTCAGGACGATGTCTTCCGGCCGGGCCTTGACGATCGCGTTCTTGTAATCCGCAGAGACCTTGGCTTCCTGGCTGGCGATGAAGCGGGTGCCGAGCTGAACGCCGTCGGCGCCCAGAATGAGGGCGGCGGCAATCTGCTCACCAGTCGCGATTCCTCCGGCAGCAATGACCGGAATTCGGAGGTGGCGCTTGAGATAGGGAATGAGCACCAGAGGAGACACCGGGCCGGCATGGCCACCGGCGCCCGCGGAAACTGCGATGACGGCATCGGCACCCAGTTCCTGCACCTTGAGGGCGTACTCGAGATTGGTGACATCACAGAAAACCTTGGAGCCCACCGCGTGCATCTTCCGAATGACGTCTTTGGGGTTGCCGAGCGAGGTGATGACAAAAGGCACCTTCTCCTCGGCACAGATCTCGAGGTCGCGTTCCACGCGCGGATTGGCCTTGTTGACGATGATGTTGACCCCGAACGGCAGTCCTCCGGCCGACTGTCGAACGGCCCGGACCGCCTCGCGGAACTGCTCCGGCTGGCGCCAGTTGAGCGAGGGCATGGCAGCTGTGGCTCCAGCTCGAGCGACGGCTCCGACCAGGTTCTCGTCACTGACGAGAAACATCGGCCCGGCGATGATCGGATAACGGCAACCTAAGAGGCGGGTGAGGGCAGTCTGCATTTTTCCAGTGTAGCATGGGTGCCGGCCGGGTCTTGAAATTGGCCATGATTTCAGGCAAACAAGGACCTCATCTGACAAAGTGAGTCATTCTTATGCCGCTCTACGAATACCAGTGTGAATCGTGCAAGAAAGTCCATGAAGTCATCCAGAAGTTCTCGGATGCTCCGCTTTCCGAGTGTCCCGAGTGCCGTGGGCCGGTGAAAAAGCTGATGAGCACGAACTCCTTCGCGCTTCAGGGTACCGGCTGGTACACCACGGACTACAAGCGCAAGGGATCAGACTCGAGCTCGAAGAAGGACTGAGGCCCTCCGCTTCGGATCAATCCGTCAGTTTTTTGCCCGCGGACTCGCAAATCTCGAAGAGGCGGTCAAAGTGGTACATGCCGGTCGAGTGATCGTCGCTCCAACGAATCTGGATGGCATAGCGTCCGATGGAGTTGACACCCATCGGCCTGACGTCAGCGGAGATGTCCTCGCGCTTCAGAATGCGCTTGCCCGTTTTTTCATCGACGCAGACCGCGCACGGACATTCAAATCTCAGCTCGAAATACGGAACAGAAAAGGTGCCTCCCGTGTTCCAGGTCACGAGCAGAGAACCGCGATGATGCGAGTCAGGTTCGATTCGGGTCGGTGTGCGCAGCATCATGAGGATCCTCTTACCGAGAATTCATTGCCGAAAAAAGCTTGTTTTGCCGGGCGATGAAGTTGATCCGCTGACGAAAAAGCTGAAAAGTCGATGAGTTATACCCGGCTTTGCCGCTTGCCACATGATGGCGGCTCGTCTAAAACGCCTTTTAGTCAAAAAGGAACGTTTCACATGACCAAAAACCCAAAAGTTACCATCGCTCCGGCCGCAGGAAAACTGGCCGTACTGACTCCCGGAATGGGAGCCGTCGCCACCACGCTCTTCGCAGGCGTCGAGGCCGTGAAGCGCGGCATGGCAGAGCCTGTTGGTTCCTATACCCAGATGGGTCGCATCCGCCTGGGCAAGCGTTCCGAAAACCGGATGAAAAAAGTGAACGATCTCGTCCCGCTCGCCGGCCTGAACGACATTGTGTTCGGCGGCTGGGATATCTTCAGCGAAAACGCCTACGAGGCTGCGAAGCATGCACAGGTTCTCGAGAAGGACCTCGTCGAAGCGCTCCAGGAGCCGCTCTCGAAAATCAAGCCGATGGCTGCCGTGTTCGACAAGGACTACATCAAGCGCATCGACGGCCCGAACGTGAAGACGGGCAAGAACAAGATGGACCTTGCGGACCAGCTCCGCGCGGACATCCGAACTTTCATGAAGGACAATGGCTGCGATCGCGCCGTCATGGTCTGGTGCGCATCGACCGAAGTGTACTGCCCGCCGACGGAAGTGCACCAGTCTCTGAAGGCTTTCGAAGAAGGCCTCAAGAATAACGATCCGGCGATTTCGCCATCACAGATCTATACCTACGCTGCCTTGAAGGAGCGAGTTCCCTACGCCAACGGCTCCCCGAACGTGTCCGTCGAAATGCCGGCTCTGATCGAGCTGTCGAAGGAAATGGGAACCCCGATCTGCGGATCGGACTTCAAGACCGGCCAGACGCTTCTCAAGACCGTCATCGCTCCGGGCCTCCGCAACCGCCAGCTCGGCGTTGCCGGCTGGTACAGCACGAACATCCTCGGCAACCGCGACGGCGAAGTACTGGATGATCCGGGCTCGTTCAAGTCGAAGGAAGTCTCCAAAACCGGCGTGCTCGGCGAGATCTGCTCGGCAGACATGTATCCCGAGCTCTACAGCAACATCCACCACGTCGTCCGCATCAACTATTACCCTCCGCGCGGCGACAACAAGGAAGGCTGGGACAATATCGATATCTTCGGATGGCTCGGCTATCCGATGCAGATCAAGGTCAACTTCCTCTGTCGTGACTCGATCCTGGCAGCGCCGCTGGTCCTCGACCTCGCGCTGTTCATGGACCTCGCCGGTCGTGCAGGAATGCGTGGAATCCAGGAATGGCTCTCGTTCTACTTCAAGGCTCCCGTTGCTGCTCCGGGCCTGAAGGTGGAACACGATCTGTCCGTGCAGCTGCTGAAGCTCGAAAACACGCTTCGCTTCTTCACCAACGAAGAGTTGATCAACCACCTCGGCCTCACGCACTATGGCGTGGACGAAGGCGAAGCCTGATCGCTTTCGGACAGTGTTGACATCGGTCTTGCAGCGCATGGAGAGGTGAAGTGGTGTACTCGCTGGTTGCTTCGATGCCTATGATGACACTCGATCTCATTTACGCCCTGGTGCTGCTCGGCGTCGCCGCCTTGGTCGCTTCGATCTACGGGGTGCGAGTGCTGACTCGCGGCAAGGCGGACTTTGAACGCGTCAACAAGCAGGGCGGCAGTGCTCTCCTGAGCAAGGAAGTCATGCAGGGAGCCTATTGGAGCCTGCAGCCGATCGCGCGACTCCTGATTTTCCTGAAGATCACCCCGAACATGATCTCCTGGACTTCGTTCGCATTGGCTTTCGCGGCAGGAGCCTGTCTTTGCGTGGGGCATTTTGGCTTTGGCGCGGTATTCGCCACCATCTCGGCCTTCCTCGATGCGCTCGATGGCATGGTGGCGCGACTCACCGGAGCTACCTCGGAAGCTGGCGAAGTTCTGGATTCCGCCCTGGACCGTTATGCCGAATTCTTTTTTCTCGGCGGCCTCGCCATTTATTATCGAGAGATCCCGTTCCTGCTCGGAGTGACTCTGCTCGCCCTCATGGGCTCCTTCATGGTGAGCTATTCGACCGCGAAGGCCGAGGCGCTTCAGGTTACCGCTCCGAGAGGCAGCATGCGTCGTCCAGAGCGTGCCATGTGCCTGACTCTGGGGGCTCTGTTCTCGCCGATCACGATTCCATTCTTCGAACAGGTCCGTCCCTATGGCATTGCCATCGGTCATCCGATGGTGGCCGCAATCGGACTCGTGGCCGTGATGTCGAACGTCTCGGCGGCGGAGCGCCTCTGGGTCATCGCCCGAACAGCACGGGCTCGTGGGGTCCATAAGGCTCGCGCAGCGCGCTCGACGGTCGGTATCCTGGAAGACGACGAGCAGGGTTCACGCGCCAAGGCTCCCGCCAAGCTCCTGTGAGCAAGCTCTTGGGTTCTACTGCCGTTCCATTTTGGAGGTCCTTCAGCCGTGCGCAGGTGGCATCTGTTGCCGCCACCGGGCTGGACTTCGGATTTTTGGTTCTTTTGGTGGAAAAGGGCGGCGTCTGGTACGTGTCCGCCACTGCAGCCGCAGCCTTTCTGGGTGCGATCACGAATTTCACTCTGAACAGGCACTGGAGTTTTGAGGCCACCTCCGAGCGCATCCATGGCCAGGTCTTCAAGTACGCTCTCGTTTCGGGAGGAAGCCTTCTCCTGAATAGTGGTGGTGTCTGGGCTGTGACCGAGGGCGCAGGAATCTCGTACGTCTCTTCGAAGATCGTGACCTCGCTCCTGGTGGGCCTGCTTTTCAACTTTCCCCTGCACCGCTATTTCGTGTTCAAGGCGTCGTAGCCCGGCTTTTTTGCGTGGTCAGGCGAGCGATCCTGTCAGGGTGGGCATCACTGCGGGTTTCGCGAGCCGCTTCATGACCGCGTAGACGATGACCGAGTAGGCCGAGCCCCAGATCAGGTCGAGAATGTAGTGGTGGTTCAGGTAGACCGCCGCGAAGCACATGATCAGGTAAAAGAAGACCGAGAACGCGCGCAGCGACCGGAGCTCGAAGGCAAAGAGCATGGCGAGGAGCGGGTACGCGATGTGGAGCGATGGAATTGCCCCGAAGACATCGGCGGAGCGCCCGTACATTTCAGTGAAGACGTTCGTTCCCAGGAGCTGGTCGAACCGAATGCAGCCAGCCGGACTGGGGCGTGCCGAGGGATCAGCGGGCCCGAGTCCATACAGAGTGACGTACCAGGGCGGGGCGGCCGGGTACCAGTGATAGGTCGAATACCCCAGCATGTTGACCCAGAGGAATCCCCAGAACATCGAATGGGCGCGAGTGCGGATCCAATCCGGAGAGAGGCCGTTTCGTACCGTGGCCGAAAGTCTCGGCAGCAGGTATCGAAAGTGGACTCCCATCAGCACGAAGATCGCGACGAAGGCGAGGTAGAAGAATCCTGTGACCAGGTCCAGAAGCCAGTGGGTGTTCTTCTGGAACCACTCGTTGGGCGTCAGGATTCCTTCTGGAGTCGAGATGCCGAAGAAAAACTTGTCAAAAGCGTAGGGCTCTTCGACGCGGATGTAAGACGACCGGATGTGTTCGGAGTAGTATCGCATGCTGTCATAGATAATGACGGTCAGGACAGCGGGAAGGATGAGCTGGAGCACGGACTCTGTCGAACGCCCCAGATAAGCAAGTACAAGGACCGCGCAGCCGATCGCCAGATGATCGGTATTTAGTTCGCCGATGAGGCGCAGCGCGAGCCACCAGGCACCGATCAGAGCAAGGGGCATCAGGCGCGACCGCAGGCTTTTGGAGTTCCACCACTTCATCCAATCCGAAAACCAGGAATTCACGCATCCACCTCGTTCTTTCCGCCACTCGAGCGGATTTTTCGACCCTTTCGGTCCTGCGACCAGACCAGGTAGGCGGGAAGCGAAAGCACTGCCGCAACCACGCAGGTGATCTCTCCGAGCACCGCCAGCTTTCCAAAGCTGACG
>CAMAQA010000055.1 GCA_945860415.1 Bacteriovorax stolpii | reverse complement strand
CACACGTGATCTTCAAAACGTGAAGCCGCTTCTGCTCCAAGCAAGCTTTGGCTCTGACGACACGATCTCAAGCTGTCGGATGGGCTCTGGACTCTCTGGAGCGGAGTGGGAAATGGTTTCTTTGAGCGATACAGGGTATTTCGATCCTTCGTGCGAATACCGCTTTGACGTGAGTTATCCCGCTGGAGGGGGCTACTATCCGAAACTGACAACCTACTACGCTGGTGCAGTGGCCCGCGAGCACCTGATTAACGTCGCGCATCTCGGATCCATTTCTCACATTCCCCATCATGATCGGTCGCGGTATTATGTAGACGGCTCAGTTTTTCCAGGACTCACCATCACTTCAATGTCCAGAAGGTGCGTCGGAAGTTCGCCCGTTGGCGCAGTCGCCTACGAGGGAACAGTGGTTTGGTCCTCTTCCGTTCTTTCCAAGAACTCCCTGGATGCTGATCGGAACCAGAGCCTTGATCTGACTCCTTGTCGAGCCGCCGGAGCAAGGCAGATGCTGGTGGACGTGGTGTGTAGCGCCAACGGTAACGACGGCAAGGCTTGGGCCAAGGTTCAGTTTTTCAAGGGAGTCGCGGCCCTCTATGAGATGGTCGGCTGCCAGATCCGATCCTCTTCCGCGGGAACCATTCAGAGCGCGAATAAGCTTCCGATCCAGCTTCCGTCTCTGGCCGACTCAGTCAAGTTAGCCGTAGGAACGGCAGACCAGGCTAGTAATGTGTTTCCAACGTCGATTCAGGTTCATTGTCTGAAGTAGGAGGAATGCGCGCGCACGGTCGCCACGCTACCCTTCGCGAACCCGTCGAGCAGGCGCTCGGGCACTCGCAGAGGAAGAACCTGCGCGGAAAAGTGAGCTCCGACTAAGCGTCAAAATTTTCGACACTGACGACGGACTATGGACGACTCTCCTCGATTATGTCGAACTCCGGGCACGCTGAGCCCGGCCCACCACTTGCACAACGGGCCCGCGTGGAACGTCAGCGCCCTTACCCCTGGAAAGCATTGTTCGCCGGCGCCGTCGTCGGCGCGGTGGTCGGCATCCACTGGAACTCATCTCTGCGAATCGAACACGCGTCCATCCGACAGAGCGACACGCCTCAAATCACCATGGCACAGGTTCGAAGCTCCTCCTTCCAGGGGAGTGCGCGGCCAGAATCTGACCAGAAGTCCGCACGCGAGCCGCATGTTTCGCCTCCGCGCGAGACCTCGGTTTCGAGCGCCGAAGAACGACAGCGCTGTGCCGAAGGAATGGAGTTCCTGGGCCTGAATACCCTTCTTTCGACCTGCACCCAGGCAGAAACGGCCCGGACCGTTGAATCGATCCATGCGCTCTGCTCGAACTCGGAAACACCGACCCCGCTCTGCCGCGAGCGCAGGAGTGCCGTTCGCGCCGCAATCCAATGGGAACCGGCGTATGAGCAACCTGAACTCGTGGGAAGCCCCCGGTTTCCGGTGGGAGGGTATTTTCAAGGACTCGAGGAGAAGCTCTCGATCGTGTCCTACGAGCAGTTGAATGACTTCATCACGAAGCAGCTCGATGCCCTGCCCGAGCTTCTCGAAAAGGCTCGGGGTGAGACTGAAAAATCCGCGAATCTGGCGGCCGCAAGGTTTCTGGGTCGGCTCGAGTCGATCGTCGAGGACAAGGAAATCCTTCAAAACCACGGCATTTCCTCGCTGAAAGCCCAGATCCTCGCATCCGTCGGCGACCAGGCCTCGGGCGACCCGGAAGCGTTTCGAGTCCTCGCACCCGAGCTGATCCGCGCTGGGGGACTAGCTCGCGCCAGCGATGCCGCCCAGGGCTCCGGAGTAGGGCTTCTGCATCTTGCTGATCTCCTCTTCCAGTCCGGCGACGAGGAGGCCGCAGATCAGGCCCGGCAGATTGCCGGAGAACTGTCGGAGAAATGGACAGGCGATTAGAACTTGAACAGGGCTCGTGGTCCTGAAGCAGGGGTAAGTGATCGTGATTCCTCGAAGGCACGCCGGTTGCTTTACTTTAGCCCGGCAGCAAACGGAGGATCCATGAGAACACGAGTCTTTCAGATTTTTGGCAGCGGAGTTTCAATGGCACTGCTCCTCGGAGCAGCGGACGCTTCGGCCCAGACCTGTACCTCCAGCACGATCAGGAACGCGCTCAATTCCAAGGGCAGCTTCGTCTTCAACCAAGAGGGCTGCACGAACACCAGGATTTCCATTCCCTCCCCCATCGAAGTAGGAGCGAACAAGACCATTGATGGCTCCGGAAAAATGGTCCTGGTCTGGTCAGGAGCGCAAAAATGCAACGAGAAGCCCACGAGTAATACCATCTTTACCGTTCGAGGATCGAACAGCACACTCCGGAACTTCACCATCGATTGGAGCCCGGAGGGCATCCATCTTATAGGCAACAACAACGTCGTCGATGGCGTGAAGTACAATAAGATCTGCGAAGACGGCCTGACCAACTACGGCAGGAATAACGTGATCAGGAACTCGCTCTTCCAGAACGCACCCGACAAATGCATCCAGACAAATGGCGGATCTGCCACGTTCGAGAACAACACTTTCCGGAACTGTCCCCGTGCGATCGGTGCCTGCTCCGACAAGGCCGATCCGGGAAACCACCCGATGGCCAACTGCAGGGTCGCCTCATTCAACACTGTTCGTAGGAACACCGTGGAAGGCTGCTCGGGCGGCTACGGATTTCGCGCTGCCGGAAAAAAATCCAAAAATGCTGCCGGCTGGCTGAAGGCGTATGACAACAGCTTCAGGAATTGCCGATGGGCACTCCAGAGCGAAGAAGATGGCATCGTCTACGCGAGAGGTAATCGCTTCAATGGCGGTGGCGCTTTCAGGACCCTTGCCAAAGGCAGGATCTATGACTGCAAGAACGATATGCGCGGCGGTTCGTACTCCAGCGGACCCGCTCCGATCAAAAGCTGCACCTGGCCCGAATAGGGCAGGAACTCGAGACGGAATTGATCCGATTATTACGGGCTCTGCCGACGGGCAGGGCCCGGGACTGGTTCATCGCCCATCTCACGGGAGTACACCTGAAATCCGAGGGTGAGCTGTCGAGATTTTGTCATTCCCCACCGTCCGGGCCGCATTCATAATGGAAGAGTGAGGATCCTCGCTCTCCTGCTTCTCGGACTGATCTGCACGGTGGAAGCCGGAGCGCTGTCGCGCCCTCGCTCGAGGACAGAGGGAACTTTCCGGGCAAGCCATCCTCCACGAACGAACTCCTCATCGGCCCCCGCGACAGTCCTTCCGGCACCTCCACGAGCGATTCCCGTCGACGATGATGAGCCTGCCGCATGCTCTCCTTCGACCATCGCTGCGCCTCGTGCCTTGGATCCGCTGGCGCTGGATCCACTGACCCGGATCCTTCCGCAGCTTGCAGGCTCGGGCGAGATCTGTCGCAACGGCATCGATGATGACAGCAACGGACTGATCGATTGCGCGGACCGCGCGGGATGCGCGGATGGCACCGTGGGCCCCGCCCAGGAAATCCTTGCCACACAATGCTGCGGAGGCCGGGCGGTTCCAATCGCGGAATTCCATACCGTAAAAAACTGCGGAGCCTGCGGAAATTCGTGCATCTATCCGGATGAGAGCAAAAACGAAAAGCTCTACCACGTTGGAACCTGCGAGAACCAGCGGGGCACGTGGAGCTGCGTGCATCCGGAGGATGCGCCATCGCGACAGAAGCAGCTCATGAACTCGGCCTGCTATTCCGGCGGAATGGACCCACTCAGCAAGGCGCTCGAGACGATCGAAAAACTCGAGCCCAAGATCAAAGTGGGAGACCGGGGAGCTCTGTCCATCTCGGTCAGCCGGCACTGCGCCCAGATCCACTTCCGCAAGCATTTCTGAAAAGCTGTCGATCTTCTGTACACTCAGGTGGGTTCTAGGTCAGGTGCACCTTTTGACTCCGCTTCGACAGAGAGTGTCGCCACTCTCGTCGTGTGAAGTTCCAGAATGCCGCGAGTTTCTTCCCGTTACCCGCGATATCGTAGATCGCCCGAAGCGATTTTCAGCCGTCTGATTGCGGTTCTGGATCGATAGATCGTGAACCCAGGAAACGTCATCCTACGACGTTCATGGGTACCGTCGTTTTCACGTGCACCCCTGTTGGTGTGATGAGTCTTCTCGTCGGCAGACCGCCATTGGGAAGCCGGACGCCTTTCGAGAGTTCGCCGTCCTTGCGCATGTCATCGAGCAGCCGCGAGAACATGCGAGCATGGCGGCAATTTTCACTCATGTCGAGGATGAGGGCTTTTCTAAAGTGTGGTTCCCCCTATGGGGCCATTAGTTTGACTGACCCTTGGGATCAAACTCAAGGGGAACCCCGTCCGCTGCGTCGAGAGGGGGCACCGAGGCCCGACTCGAGCTTTTGTGCGACGAGTCGAATTTTTACCGCCGGCCATCAGCCAGTCGGTCTTCCCCTCCATCATTTCTCCGCTAGACTGAACAAACCGCAGGGGGAAAGTGCATGGACTCGATGAATCAGCCAAAGCCGGTGGCGGGAGGCAGCCAAAGCTACCTTCTGACGAACACTGCAATCCGAGCCCAGGAGGAGCGCCGGCTTCGTTTTCAGGCCGAGGCCCTTTTCCCGCTCGAGTTGACGCATCTCCGCCAGACCGGACTCCGAGATCAGCTTCGAATCCTGGAGCTGGGTTGTGGAACGGGAGAATTCCTCGCCCAGATTCTCGATGTGTTTCCCGGAAGCCAGCTGTGGGGCATGGATCGAAACGAACGCCTTCTTGAAAAGGCCCGAGAGCGCCTTCCCAAGGGCACCTGGCTTTTCGGTGACCTGCACGACGAACACACCCTGGAAACTCTGTTCGCCACTTTCGAGCCGGACTTCATTCTCATTCGCTATGTGCTTCAACACATGAGCGGCGAAGACGCCCGTTCGGTCCTTCGGTCGGTTCGCAGACTCAAGCCCCGAAGCTGCCGGGTCATTGCCATCGACGCCTGTGATTCTGAATTGCGATTCGAGCCCCCAAGCCCTGCCCTGGATTCGCTTTCGCGAAAAAAGATCGAGCTCCAGAAATCCCGCGGAGGCGACCGAACGATCGGCTCCCGGCTGGCGACCCTTTTTTCCGAAGCGGGCTTCGAGCAGATTCAGCAGCACCGCGTGGTCTTCGACACGACCCGAATCGGCTGGAGCGCCTTCGAGGCAGTGTTTCTTCCGATCTTCCTGTCCGCCCTGGGCGAAAGCCCGTCTACAGAAGACCTGCTCCTGAAGCAGGCCGCCGAACGGTGGTTCGAAACCGAACGCGATCAGCCGGGAGCCCTGGCAGCTTTCAGCACCTATCATGTCGACGGAATCTAGAGCGGATTCACCGCAGCAGGGCATGAGCGGAGTCGGCGCGCTCGTGCTGGCGACGATCATCAATGTCCTCGGACTTGCTGCTCTTCGCTGGCGAGGCGCCCCTTCCGAAAGCGCTCTGGCCTGCCTTTCGGTGGCGTACCTGGTCGCGGGAATCGTCACCGGAGGACTCGCCCGCCAGGACCACGCACCGCGAGCTCCGCTCAGGCACTCGCTCGCCTGGGCCCTGGCCCTCGCGCTGATCTACGTTCAATTTCTGATCGTCGAAGAAAAAGCCTCGCTCTCGCAGCTGATCATCCTACAGGCCGTGGCACCGCTTTTCTCGGGCTTCTTTTCACGCGAAGTTCGCGGCTTCTCAAAAGCTGAGCTCCTCTTTCAGGGCGGAGCGCTGGCGATTCTCGTGTTCCTGGCGCAAGCCGAGTCGGTTTCCCGCGCCGGCCACTCCACCGTGACCGTCTCGACAACCCTCGCCGCATCCATCGCCATCTGGGGCCGACTCGCCATCCTGCTGGGCGCCTACGTGGTCTCTCAGTTCGTCCTTCGCTCTGCCGTCCGCAGGGGCCACAGTCGCTCGAAGCTCCTCATGGATGGATGTTTCGCCGTGAGTATCCTGCTGGGTGCACTGGCAGCGGCAGGAAACAGCGGATGGGGTTCGTTCCAGGACGACGCACTCTTCGGCGCCATTTTTGGGCTCGTGCTCGTGGTCATCCAGCTACTGTATGTCGAAGGCGTTCGCCGAGCGCGCGGAGTCCTCGGCAATCTGGCACTGAGCGCGGCCGTGCCGATCTCACTTCTCGTCCAGGGGGTGATGACCCAACATTTGAGCGCGATCGGCACCCTCCTGTCGCTTGTCTACTGTGGGCTGCTGGTGACCGCGACGACTCTGGGGCAAAAGCGCGCTCAGGGCACTCCAGGTACTAGGCGCTCTCCAGGGTCGGCTCCAGATCTTCTTCCTCAAGCACCCCGCGATCCGCAGCCGGCGGCGGATTCAGGTAACTGAAGATCAGCTCGGCCGTTCCATTCACTCGCTGCTCGAGCTGCTCCCACTCCGGATGATTCCGGTCGATGGCTGTCGAGCTCGCCACAAAAAACCAGCCATCCCTGGGCTTGCACGCCTGCTCGAGCTTCGAAACCGAGGCCATCGCTCCTCCGACGATCATCCAGTTCTTCGTGTAGCCGCACTGGACGTCGCGCGTGATGTCTCCGTGCGTCAGGCAGAAGCGCACGCGCTTTTTTTCTCCTTCTGGAATCAGTTGCGCAAACTCGCTCTTGCAGGCCTGGTCGATGATGCGGTGAACCTCGCTGCAGAGCTCGACGACCCGGTGTACTTCTTCGGGCTCCGGTGGCACGGGACGAGTAAAACAGAACGCATCCCAGATCACCGATTGCAGCTGATACCCCTTTTCCGCGGCGATCCGTTCAATCTTCGGAGTCAGTCGCGCGATGAATCGATTCCACCGATCCGCACCAATCGACCTCGAGATCTTGGTGCTGTCCTTGACATCAGCCATGAGCAGGTACCCCTGCTCTTCCTGCCGGACCTCCTGACCCGAAATGAGCCGTTCGAGCACTGACTGCGGCACGAATCCGGCGAGAGCCTCCTTCGCGCGAGAATGCAGGCCCAGCAGTTCATAGTGATGCAGGATCGACTCGACCGCACTGCGGAGCACCTCGAGACCTGCTTCCATTCGAGGAAGAAATTCACCGACTCGAGTGCTCTCGAACCACAGCACTCCCCAGACGGGAGACTCTCCGCGCTCCGTCCCGGCAGCCGCGAGTTTCGGGCCACCCAGAATCGGAACCGCAGCACAGCTTTGAACTCCCGATTTCTGGAAAATCTCCAGCGTCACGGGATGCAGCACCCCGCGAATCCAGCCGATTTCCCCGAGCGTGATGATCCGCCTTCGATTGACGGCCAGCGCGAGCGGCCCCTGCTCATTATGGCTGACAGCGTAGAACTCCACCTTTTGATAAAGCCGGGTCACCTCTTCAGAGTGCCCCGAGAGTGCCTGGATGTGGATCCGTCTCGAAGTCTGGTCCAGTCGACCGATGTACACTCCCACCCCGAGGCGCTCGGAAAGCACCTCAGTGATCCGGCGGCTGACTTCCTCGATCTCCAGGGGCGAGCCCCCCACTGCTCGTTCGTTCTTGAGATCCAGAAGCAGGTTCGCAGTCGACGAGCAGAGCTCTCCCCAGTGCTTTTCCTGGGAGGCCGAGTGATGCCCCACGCGCGCCGTCAGGAGCGGGGTCAGAAGATGAGTCACCGTATTCAGCTGCAGCCGGGCGAGCTCGGATTTGACATATTTTTCAGGGTAATTCGTAAATGAGACGGCGCCGACCGGAACCTCGCCCTGGAGAAGCGGCAGAATCGAAAAATACCGTCCATCATACGAATGCTTCCGCGGCTCTCCCTTTCGCAGATTGACCGAAAAGAGCGATCCGTCCTCGATGTGCCAGAGGGCCTCGCGCGAGGCGAGCGTGTGCGAGAACATCGGCGGCACGACATCGCGAAAGAGCTGCTCGACCTGCCAGGTTCTCGCCTTCCTCGTCAGCACGAGGATCTCGCAGTTTCCTCCGGCCTGGGGTCGAAGCAGAGTGATCTTTCCAATCTCGAACCGCTCGGCGAAGTTCTGAAGGAAGCTCGCCACGCTTTGATCGCGGTCCAGTGTCTCGGCCTGGTCGTGGCTCCAGCGCAGCGCCGCGACGAAGCTGGCACTGCGCTTCGAGCGCTGCAGGAACGACTCAGTCATGGTCAAGAGCGTGAAGATGAGCGTGAGGTAGGACGTCGGAAGAAACGGCACCATGAAGAGCTTCAGCGAATCCAGGAGCTGCGCCAGCCCAAAGAGTCCGAGAAACAGATCGCGATTGATGACGCCAAACAGGCAGACCGTGAATCCAACGACCGTGAACAAGGGCGCAAGCGCCCGAGCGAAGTATGGACTCAGCACATAGCCTGCAAGGACGATCGACAGGTAAGTCACCCCCGGAACGAATCGTGGCGAGGAGACCAGAAGCGACGCCAGCCCGCGGAGCCTCAGGATATCCCGCCTGCATCTGGAGATGCCGTAGATACCCGGCCCGAAATGAGCCAGGACGCTGCAGAAATTCGAAAGTCGCGTGATGAAGAACGAACCCGAAACAATCGGAATCAGGGTCTGCGCCATGCCGCTGAAAATCAGCATGAACCCGATCCAGGCGGCATCAAAACGCTCGACGAGCGTCAGGGCCGTGTGCTGGTCCATGAGCCGGCGAATGACACGATTGAAGATTGCCACCACCACAAAGAGCGAAGAAAGCAGCAGCAGGAGCTGCGTTCGGAAGAACTCCACGAACGTCTTGATGCGCTCGACACTCTCCGGACTGCCAACGACCATGGGCGCATCAATCAGCCCAAAGCGCCGGTAGGACTCAGGCGACCAGACCTGGATCAGGAGGTCGCCCGGACACGAAAGCGCCTTCAACGGAACCGTCTGGTAGACATTCAGGAAGTCGAGCGTCCTACCCGCCCGCGCGGGATCGCCAAACCCCACGGCGGTCCGAAAAGAGTCCGCACAGCCAATCTCGGTGGCATGGAGAATGACTCCGAGTCCCCAGCTCGACTCACGCGACACGCCCTCGAAAAGCGCGCGGGGCACCCGGTAGGCGACCTTACAGGCCACTCCATGGAGTGTGGGAGCTTCGCACGGCACTTCAAACTGCGACAAATGCGGCAGCACCTTCGTCTCTCCGCCCGAGAACAGGGCCACGTAGTGCGGTCCCCACTCACTGGCGTACGAGATGCCGACTGCCGTGAGGAAGAAGAGAATGAACCTATTCATGCGTCTGAAAAAACTTCAGGATGCCGGGATGTGCAAGAGTCCAGCGCATCAGCTTGGCGCCTCCCGAGGTTTCAGCGGCGCCTCGAGGCACGAAAACCAGCACTCCAGGAAAAGCGTAGCCGGCCTGGATTCCCAGATCCTGAGACGCTTCCACCAGCGCCTGCGTTTCCTGCGGACTCCACGAGAGTTGTCCAGAGATGGGCAGCGGAATCAGCCAGGGAACATTGAGCGTGTCCTGGGGGCTCGAGCCCTTCGGAAAGGAGTGAAGAATGACGAGAGCGCGGGCGCCCTTTTTCTCGAGAACGAAATACCGCCGGTCGAGCGACCTTCCGGCGGGCTGCAGAATCCGCGAGAGGCTCGGCGAACCGAAACGATCGATATCGAAATCCAGGGCCTGCAGGACCTGGCGCAGCTCGGAGGCATCGGTCAGTCGTTCGAACTCCTGCTGAAGCTCGAGGATCGAATCAAAATCAAAGGCCCGGATCTCACGGTACTGTTGCTTTCTCGACGGCGTGGCTTCTCGAACCTTCGAATAAGGCAGCCGAAAATACTGGGTTTCGACGACGACGGGCTTCACCGCCCCGTGCTGCTGCGCGATGAAATTTTCAAATGAGCGCCAGTAGGGATGGCCGATCTTCCACCCGATCAGAATTCGCGGGCAGGGCCTGGTCTGCAGGCAGAATTCCAGAAAGCTCGAGAAGAAGGCCGGAATGAACCTTCGCGATACTTTTCGATTCTCTTCGATCATCCCCGCGATATCGCCAAGGTGCCAGAGGTTGTCGGCAACACGGACGGCGCTGATGTGCCCTCGAATTTCTCCAGACTCGGTGCGTTCGATCCAGCGGTGGATCCACGGCTCGTCGGCAAGCGCCCCGCCTCCGAGAGCAGACTCGAAGGCCTCGGCGTCAGACCGGGTATTCTTCAAGTATCCGACCGCGAGGGCGCCGGACTCGCAGAACAGGTCCATGATCTCCGTTCCAAAGGCCGCCTTTCCCGACACCTGCGAATGGAGATACGGAGTGAGGCGCTTGAGCCAGGCCAGGCGACCCTCCGGCACGCCTCCCGTGATCTGGAAACGGAGCTCACGCCCCTCGATCGCAACCAGCAGCGCCTGGAGGGTTCCCTCTCCGACACTCACGCCACAGCCGATCGGAAGCAGCTTGGCATCGACCGCCTCGCAAAGCGTTCCCCGAAAGCCAGACACACCCGCCTCCGTGACCGAAAAGGAGATCAGATGCCCGGGGCGAAGCGGCGAAACCAGGTTCAGCTCAAAATCCGTTGCTATTCGAGCACCGCTCCGGCGCTCCGGAGCCTTCGCAACCCCCGCCCCTTCGACTTGAGGAGGATCGACCCTTCCCGACTCTACCGAGTCGATCAGGATTCCGACGCGGTACTGAAGATCGGGAGGAGTCGATAGCGTGGGGCCGATGAGCTGGACCTGGAGAATCGATCCTTGTATCGAGAGCGAGCCCGAGGAAAGCGACAATCGGCCATGGATGCGACTCTCGCGCATCAGCGGCAGGTCCTTGGGGCATTGAAGGATTCCCCCCACTCCATTGCGCGACACATCTTCCAGCTGGAACTTGCCCAGCGCATGCATTCCCCCACCCTGGACAGTAACGGTGGCAAAAGACGGATCGGAGAGGGGCCTGAGTCGCTCATGTCTGCGGGAATTCAGGAGCAGCAGAGAGCGAGGGATCGCGCCTTCGAACTGTCCATCCGATCGACGCGAGAGCGCTCCTTCCCAGAGGGCCACGAATTGCGGAAAGCGGCATTGAAATTGGAACGTATTGCCCGTGGTTTCCGGCTCCTCAGTACACGGAGTCAATACGAGCCTCGTGTCGGGACCAGGCTCGCGCTGATCGCCATCCTGAATGTCGGTAATGAGACAGTCGACGGTCGGTGAATTCGGTGCTGACGCTCGGGCCACTTCCACGCGTCGGGATTGAAATAGCGCTTCGCGGAAGAACCCCAGGATGATCCTCGGATCCTCGAGTAGACGCTTCGCTGTGGCTGCCTCCCGCTCTTTCATCCACCCAGCCCTGGAATGAAAGCCGACAAATACGCCTCTTCTCCGAGCCCGCGGGCACGAAGTCCCTGGCGCGCCAGCTCGAGCGGCGCCGGGTCGCGCTCGACCACACCACTCCGCACGGCATGCCACCACTTGTCTCGGGCCTCTCCGAGCTGCGAAGGCGCGAGCCCCTCTGCGAGCTGCGACTGCGTGAGCCCCAGGCGCAGGGCTGCGACGGCAAGAATTTCGCGCGCGCCTCGCTGCGCAGGATCGGCTCGAAATTCGAGCGTTCCAAAAAGCTTCGGGCGAATAATCTGGAGATCACGAACTGTCGCGATGAAATCATTCCAGTTCTCAAACGGATTCTCGGGGCAGGACTTCAGGCTGAGCCCGGCCCAGGGATCCGAAGGACCACCGGCAAGCGGTGATCCCAGAAGCGCTTCGCACCAGGAATCCAGGGTCCAGCCCTCGATGTTCGGAAAACCGACCAGAGGATACCCGTCAAAGACGGCGTCATACCCCCGCCAGCGGAATTTCAGGAGCTCCTCGAGCGACACTCCGGGCTCGAGCGCTAGGGCGGAAGTCCAGCCGATAATTGCCGCCTCCAGGGCATAGAGCCGCGGAATGAGGACCTGCGACCTCCACCATGACGTTCCGCCGATATGCGTCTGGGTCGCAGCGATTACCGCCGCATAATTGGCGAATTCCGGATCGATGGACTGGTTTCTGCGACGAAGCAGCAGGCTCCGATAGTAGCGAAGCGCCTCGTATTCGGGGCGGTCGCTGATCACTCGGGGATCCGACGCCGAGAGCGCGAGGTTCGCATTGTTCGAGACCCGGGCATCCACTCGTTCTGCAGCTCGGGTGACGGCGCGGAGCGTCTCCTTGACCTGACGACTCAGGCGATGGAGGTCATTCTCGTAGGCAAAGGCGATCTCAAAGAGGTGCGGATGATGGTCGTATTTGACGGCCGTGAAGCGACCTCGGTCATCATCGAATGACACGCGCTGGACGAAACCCGGTTCCTGCTCTCGGATGTACCAGTCGGAATCCTTGGCCAGCTCGTGCAGAAAGGCCTGGCCCTGCTCGTGCGAGACCGGATCGCCTCCCGGAGCGACGAGAAAGAATTCATGCTCCACGCCAATCGTCAGTGAAGGGGCCTGACCCACAGTCAGCGCTCCGGCCAGTGCGCGCGACGCCGTTGGGGAAGACGGGACCGATTCCAAACGCTCCAGCACGAAGCGCTTGAGTTCCTCTTTCATGGGCTACCTCTCGTCACGGTTTCGGAGAATTTCGCCACCGGCTTGAAAGACGGCCCCAGCGAGTGTTGCCCGAGTCAGGCATCTGGGGTCAATGGACACTCGAAGCAGGAACAGTCAGGACCGTGACGCAAAAGGGCTACCTTGGCCTGGGCGGTCACCACGATCTGATCAGAGACCTGCAGTTGATCGAAGAGTGCGCAACTCACGTCGCAAACGGAAGGTCGCTCTTGGGAATCTTCAGATCCGTTTTGAGGGCTGCCAACTGATCCGACGTATCCCGCAGCGACCGGATCATGCTCTGGCTCAAGGCCCAGAGAAACTTCACCGCCATCTGCGAATCCATGCGCAGCAGCTCAAAGAGCTCCTTCTGGCCCAGCCAGAGCACATGGACCTGCTCCTGGCTGACGACCGACGCCGAGCGTGGCGAATGGTCGAGAATCGCCATTTCACCGATCAACGATCCTCTCGAGCGAATTCCCAACTGCTGTTCGTTTCGAATGATCTTCACGGTTCCAGAAAGCAGGATCAGCATCCGCGAGCCAGGTTCCCCCTGACGCATCAGCATCGTTCCGACAGGAATACTCTCCTCCACGGCGATCGCCATCAGGCGAGCCAGCTCACGCGGCGAGAAAAATTCAAACAGCGACAGCTTTCCGAGAATTTCCGTCTTCTGCCCCGGATCAATCCCGACGGAAATATCCGGCTGAGTGGGCTCGTCGAGTTCCTCTTCCCGACCCAGCTGATCGATCAGAATCACCGAAGCCGTCACGTTGTCGCCTCCGCCGCGAGAGAGCGCCAGCTGGATCAGCTCTTCCGAGAGCTTCTCGAACGAGGCTTTCTTGGCCGCGTCGGCGAATTCCTGTCCACTCTTGAAATAGTTGGAGAGCCCATCACTGCACAGCAGGAAGGTGTCGCCAGCGGCGAGCTCCACTTCGAGCGTGTCGACAATCACATATTCCTGCTGGCCCACGGCCCGGGTCAGCGTCGAAGCATAGGGGGTGTTCGCAGCAGTTTCTGCATTCCAGAGGCCGCTTCGTAGCATCTCGGCGGCAACCGTATGGTCCTCGGTCAGGCAATGCGACTTTCCTCGGCGCAGCAGGTACGTCCTGCTGTCACCTACATGTCCTAGAATGGCGTGGCTCTCGGAGAGCAGCAGCACTTCGACCGTGGTGGCCATTCCATGATGGGCGGGCTCCACTTCCGAACGTCGAAAGACCTCGAGGCTGGCAGCCTGGATCGCCGCTTCGACGAGCCTGCAGAGCGCGATTCGCGCCTGCTTGGAGTTTTCGCGCTGAAGGACGCGAACCTGGCCGGCATGGTCCTGGAGGTATCGATGGATCCGGGTGCCGGTCATCTGGCTCGCGAACTCGCCAGAGGCATGTCCTCCCACGCCATCACACACCACCACCAGGCCCAGGAAAGGATCCGAGAGCTGAAAGTCCTCATTGCTCTTCCGGACGAGCCCTCGATTTGTGCCCGAATTGATGACGAATTTCATCCCCGCTCCCCCTTTCTCGGAAGGATAGGGGCAGGCGGCTTGCGAAGTCCAGCCGCTACAATCCAAAGCGTAGCGCGAGTCGGGGCATGTAGCGTCGATCACTGTCCTGGTAGGCCGATCCGCCGAGCTGCTCCGCATAGGACGCCTCCGAAAATGCTGACCCTCGGCAGGGCCCACTCGACCCCAAAATGCTGGCGCTTGCACCGTTCTGTGGTGGGGTCGGGCCCACCTTTTGGTAGATCTGCGTCAGGGGCAGGCCGCACCGGGTGCCGACCACTTGCCAAAGTCGGGGTCTGCCTTCCCCGGGCGCTTCTTGATACAGCAGCTCTGGACCACGACGGTTCCCTGATGGATGCAGGATTTGGAGTTCGGGTCGTTCTTGGAAAGTGCGTGCGTCTTTGACTGTCCAAAATCGGTCTTCGAAATGTAGCCGCAACGTGATCCCTGCTTGGTGCAGGGGGCATATTGAAGCTGCACGGAAGCGCCGTCGATAAACGCGGTCAATTTCGAGGACGCATCCGGCAGCTCGCGCGCCCGGCAGAACAGGGCTTGGCTCGCAACACCGGCATTTTGGTTGCCGGAAATTTCGTAGCGGCACTTGCCTCCTGCAAGCCCGCGCGCGCAGGCTTTGACGTCCTCGACATTGTCGAACACGAGGCAGCTTGCGCCTTCGTAACAGACCTGGGTGGCCTGGAAGGTCTTTGCGGCAAGCACCGAATACTCAAACGGAACCTGGGTCATGCTGCTGTCGCCATGAAAGGCACCGTAGAGGTGCACCTTGCGGCAGCGATCGTTGCCCATGAATTTGGGCAGTTCCTTGAAGAGGACCTTCGGCATCACCCTTTGGTACTCGCATCCGTACTCCTTGCGGGCGGACTGGAACCAGCGCTTGCACATCGAGTCGAACATCTCGGAATCGACGATGTCGGGAATGCACACGCAGCAGGAGTCATAAATGGGAGAGCCCGCTGCTGCCGGCGTGGACGACGCCCTTTTCGACGAGGCGCCTTTCGGTGCCGCCCAGCCGCTCGGGGCGGAGATCAGGGCCAGAGCGACAAAAGCGATCACGCGAGACAGTCTCATCGTTAATGATCGTCTTGCTCCTGAGTGGATAAGTCAACTGCCGCCCGGCCAGCTCGGACCTTTACTCCGTGACCCCGAGCAGTCCCGGCTGCGAGCCCTCGGCAGGTGGAGTGTAGGAACTTCAAAACCCCTCTCCTGGAGCCGGCGGGGCCCCGGACTGCTAACAGGCGGGGCCCGGCCGGATCTGCGAACTTGATTTTTGCCCGTCTTCAGACGCCGCTAGCGGCGCGCGAACGTCCGCCTTGCCTGGGGCATCGCCACCGACACCCGCCTGAATCGTGATCCCGAAACACCGCACGGAATCGATCCTGCGACCTGGACCGGTTGCAGCTTCTCGCCTGTCGAGAGTCCGCGCGCTGCGCTCCGATTTCCGGAAGTCCTTCCGAATTCGCCTGCTCCGCTTTTCTTAAGGGTGGAGCGCCAGGTGCTCGCGGGATTTCCGGAACGCGACGCGTTCGTCTTTACGGTTCAAACGCATTTTATTCACGGCAGGAGCCCTTTTGTTTGAAGAATTCGGTCTTGGTGGGGCCG
>CAMAQA010000054.1 GCA_945860415.1 Bacteriovorax stolpii | reverse complement strand
TCGTGTTCCTCGGTCCAGCGCTTTGCCTGCGGCTTCCTTCAGATTCCACCTCGCGGTGGACACCCTTGCCGTTCGGCTAGCAGTTCCCCTGATCGGGCCTGCGGAAGGACTTTCACCTCCTAGGAGTGCGCCCTGCCGGGCGCACAATGAAAAAAGGGGCACGGTCGTCAGACCGTGCCCCTGATGTTTTGGGCTGGGCACCACGTAGTGCCGGCCCGAATTCAGTGACGTACGCCACCTGAAGTTCGGCCGGTTGCTGGAACTTCCTCAGGCTTGGTCGCCGGAATTCCTCCAAGATCAGCCTTGCTCAGGAACTCCTCCGGATGATCCAGCTGCAAAGCCAGGCGAAGGACCTGATCCGCATGATCCACGGGATAAATCTTCATCCCCTTGGTGATTTCAGCGGGCACCTTCTTCATGTCCGGCACGTTCGCCTTCGGAATCAGCACGGTCGTGATGTTGCCGATCTTGGCCGCAAGGAGCTTTTCCTTGAGGCCGCCAATCGGAAGCACGCGCCCACGGAGCGTGATCTCGCCAGTCATGGCGACATCGCGCTTTACCGGTATCTTCGTCAGGGCGCTCGTGATGGCAGTGGCCATCGTGATGCCTGCAGAAGGTCCGTCCTTGGGCACGGCGCCTTCAGGCACGTGAAGGTGAATATCGACGTTCTGGTAGAAGTCCTTGTCGATGCCGAGCTCCGCTGCGCGCGACCTGACATACGTCATGGCCGTTGCTGCGGACTCCTGCATCACCTCTCCGAGCTTGCCCGTGACCTTGACTGCACCCTTTCCAGGCACGACGGTCACTTCAATCTGAAGCATGTCGCCGCCGGAGTCGGTGTACGCCAATCCGTTGCAGAGGCCGATCTCGTTCTGGTCCTCGATCATCTGCACCGTATACTTCGGCGGGCCGAGCATCTCCTCGAGATCGGCAACCGAAACGGTGATCGGATCCGCGGAGATGACAGCAGCCTTCTTGACCGTCTTCTTGTCAGCCCCTGCTGCGACTGCGGCAGCTTCTGCAGCACGACCGCGCTCGACGATCTTCTTGGCCACTTTGCGGCAGACCGTCGCCACCACTCGCTCGAGGTTACGAACTCCAGCCTCGCGGGTGTAGTTGCGGATCAGCGCGTAAACCGTGTCATCCGGAAGCACGAGATCGCCTTCCTTCAGGCCGTGGGCCTCCGACTGCTTGCTCACGAGATAACGGCGGACGATGTTGAACTTCTCGACCTCCGTGTAGCCGCTGATGTTGATGACTTCCATTCGGTCCAGGAGAGGACGCGGAATATTGTGAAGCGAGTTTGCAGTGAGCACGAACATCACCTTCGAGAGGTCGTAATCGACTTCAAGGTAGTGATCGCCGAAGTTATGGTTCTGCTCCGGGTCCAGGACCTCGAGCAGCGCCGAAGATGGGTCGCCACGGAAGTCCATGCTCATCTTGTCGACTTCATCGAGCAGGAACACCGGATTGGAGGATCCCGCCTTTTTCAGCGACTGGATGATCTTGCCCGGGAGCGCGCCGACATAGGTGCGGCGATGGCCGCGAATTTCGGCCTCATCACGAACGCCGCCCAGCGAGCAACGGACGAACTTCTTGTTGAGCGACTTGGCAATCGACTTGGCAAGCGAGGTCTTGCCCACTCCTGGAGGTCCGGAGAAGCACAGGATCTGGCCCTTGGAATTGTCGGTCAGCACTCGCACGGCAAGGTACTCGAGGATACGCTCCTTCACCTCTTCTAGACCGAAGTGATCTTCTTCGAGAACCGTTTCGGCCACTCCGAGATCGTTGCGGTCCTGCGTGTTCTCGCCCCACGGAAGCGTGATCAGCCAGTCGATGTAGTTCCGCACCACGGTGGCTTCCGCCGACATGGGCGACATCATCTTGAGCTTCTTGAGCTCCTTGGTCGCGCGCTCCTTGGCTTCCTTGCTCATCGGCTTGGAGCGAATCTGCTTTTCCAGCGCCTGGATCTCGGCCTTGAACTCGTCCTTTTCGCCGAGCTCCTTCTGGATCGCCTGCATCTGCTCGTTGAGGTAGTACTCCTTCTGCGAGCGCTCCATCTGCTTCTTCACCCGCGAGCGAATGCGACGCTCGACCTGCAGGATCTCGATCTCGCCCTGCATCATCTGCAGCAGCTTTTCGAGGCGCTTCAGCGGATCGGCAATCTCCAGCACCTCCTGCTTGTCCTCGAGCTTCATATTCAGATGGGCAACGATCAGATCGGCAAGCCGCGAAGGCTCGTCGATCGTGTTCACGCTCATCAGCATCTCGGGTGGGATGCGCTTGTTGAGCTTGACGTAGTTCTCGAAGGTGGCCTTCAGCGAGCGGACAAGCGCCTCAGTCTCGACCGAACCCGTCGATACTTCTGCCAGCTCTTCAACCTCGGCTTCGATCATTCGCTCGCCATCGACGAAATTCAGCAGGCGTGCGCGCTTGCGGCCCTCGATCAGAACCTTGACCGTATTGTCGGGCAGCCGAAGGATCTGGAGGATGGTACCGAGAGTACCAACCTGGAAGACATCTTTCGCGCCAGGAGTGACCGTAGTGGCTTCACGCTGCGCCACCAGGAACAGGTCCATCTTCTTGTTCACGCACTCTTCGAGTGCATTGATCGACTTCTCGCGACCGACGAACAACGGAACGACCATATGCGGAAAGATGATCACATCGCGAAGCGGGAGCAATGGAACGGTGACTGCCTTCGTAGCCGTACCCTGCTTCGTTGCGGGATTCTGAGAGCTTTTCCTGTCCTTGGAGTTGGTGGCCATGGTGTTTTCAAGCCTCCTTCGTTTAACTACAGCACACTCCGTCCGGCCGCTGCCAGAGGTAAAAAATTCAGTGCCGCATAAAAAAAGACGGGCTGCGCTTTAGCGCAGCCCGTCCCGTTCAGTGAATCACTGGAGTGCCGCTTTAGGCGCTTTCAGCCTTTTCGGCCACCCTGCCGGCGCTCGGCTGGGCCGGGGTGCCGTCCGCCAGGACCATCCGAGGGCGCTCGCCCCGGGTGATCGAGCCCACGGTGATCACGCATTTCTTGACTTCGCTCATGGCCGGCAGTTCGTACATCACCTCGAGCATGGACTGCTCCAGGATGGCACGAAGTCCGCGAGCGCCCGTGTTGCGCTTGATCGCTTCTCGGGCAATCGCCTCGATGGCGTCCGGCTCGAACTCGAGCTGCACGCCGTCGTACTCGAACAGCTTGACGTACTGCTTGGTCAGTGCGTTCTTCGGACGGGTCAGGATGTCCACGAGCGCCTTTTCATCGAGTTCCTCGAGCGTGGCGATGATCGGAAGACGCCCGATGAATTCCGGAATCAAGCCGAAGCGGACAAGATCCTCGGGTTCGACATGGGCGAGCATCTTCGAACCGGTTTCTTCCTGCTTCGAGGTGATGTTAGCCGCGAGCCCCATGCTGCGCTTGCCGCGCCTCATCGCCACGATCTTATCGAGGCCGACGAAGGCTCCACCGCAGATGAACAGGATGTTCGAGGTATCCACCTGGACGAACTCCTGCTGCGGATGCTTGCGTCCGCCCTTGGGCGGCACGTTCGCAATGGTGCCTTCGATGATCTTGAGCAGCGCCTGCTGGACGCCTTCGCCGCTGACATCTCGGGTGATCGACGGGTTCTCGCTCTTGCGCGAGATCTTGTCGACTTCGTCGATATAGACGATGCCGCGCTGGGCTCGTTCGACGTTGTTGTCGCAGGCCTGGAGCAGGTTCAGGATGATATTTTCCACATCCTCGCCCACGTAGCCGGCTTCGGTCAGCGTCGTCGCATCGGCCATGGCGAACGGAACGTTCAGCAGCCGTGCCAGCGTTTGCGCCAGCAGAGTCTTGCCTGAACCTGTCGGACCAATCAGCATGATGTTGCTCTTCTGGAGCTCGACCACGCCTTCGCGACCTTTCTTGTTCTCGCCCTGGTGCTGGATACGCTTGTAGTGGTTGTACACAGCCACCGAGAGCACACGCTTGGCGCGCTCCTGACCGATGACGTAGTCATCGAGAATGGTCTTGATCTCAGAGGGCTTCGGGATCTTCTCGGAGGAACGCGCGGTTCCTTCCTTCTGTCCTTCTTCCGCGATGATGTCGTTGCAAAGCTCGATACACTCATCGCAGATATAGACCGTCGGTCCTGCGATGAGCTTTTTCACTTCACGCTGGTTCTTGCCGCAAAAAGAGCAACACAGGTTGCCGAAACCGTCGCCGTACTTCTTGGTGTCCATCGTCAGCCCCCCCTCTTCTGAATCACCTGGTCGATCAGGCCGTAATCGGCGGCTTCCTTCGCGCTCAGGTAATTGTCACGATCCGTATCCTTGATGATGCGCTCCATCGTCTGGCCCGTGTGATGGACCAGGATCTGGTTGAGGCGTTCCTTCAGGTAGAGGATTTCGCGGGCCTGGATCTCGATATCCGAGGCCTGTCCGCGAGCGCCGCCCAGTGGCTGGTGAATCATGATGCGGCTATGCGGAAGGCTGTGGCGCTTGCCTTTTGCTCCCGCAGTGAGAAGCAGAGCCCCCATGCTGGCAGCGAGGCCAACGCAGTAGGTGGCCACGTCGCATTTGATGAACTGCATGATGTCGTAGATTCCGAGACCCGCCGTGACGGAGCCCCCCGGAGAGTTGATGTACATGTGGATGTCCTTGTCCGGATCGGAGGACTCCAGGAACATCATCTGCGCCATTAACAGGTTTGCCACCGTGTCATTCACCTCTGTGCCGAGGAAAACGATGCGGTCCAACAGAAGACGCGAATAGATGTCGTATTGGCGCTCACCCCTCGCGGTCTGTTCGATGACGATGGGGTTCGGGATGTACCCTTCTGCCAACGGATGCTCGAGTGAGAATCCAACAGCTTCGGGTTGAATCAGGCTGGAAGGGATTTTCTTAGTGGAAGAAATGATCATGAGCTCTCTGCACCTCTCGCAGAGTATACACATCTCGAGTTTGTAATGCGCTGGGCTATTTTCGAGGAAATTCGGCGATCGGTCAGGATTCTGTCACTTCGTCTGAGTCGCCTGCTTCCCCGGATGCCATCATATCGGCATGGATCGACTCGAGGTAAACGAGCATTGCAGAGCGAAGATCGTCGAGCGACATCGAGGAGAGGTCGGGCTGGCTGGAGGACTCCTGATTCATCGCGAGGATCTCGACCAGCTCCGAGCGGACGGATCCATCCGGGAGGCCGGTTAGCGCCACGATCGAACGGACGAGTTCGTCGCCCTCTGCGGGCACTACCTCGTTTGATGCAGCCATTTGTTTTTCGCGGGAGACGTCCATTTCCCCTCCACCACCTGACTAGAGTATAAGAATCGGTTTTTCCAGACGGCAACCATTTAATAGGAGAGTTTCAAGAATTCTGCCGGCGGAGCGTCAACAACCCGACGGCAAACAAAATGACCGCACCTCCCACCCACTTCATGGGCGTCAGCGCCTCACCCAGTGCCAACGCACCCAGCAGCGAACCGACGATCGGCTGAACAAAGAGTGTCAGCGCGGCACTCGACACCGCCGTACGCTCCAATGCGACTAGCCAGTACAGGTAGGTCAACGTCGAACCGAGTGGCCCGAGCCAGAGCAGCGCCAACCAGCTTTTTGCATCGAGCTGCGATAACTCACCCCATGATGGGAAACCCGAATAGGGCACGGTCATGGCCGTCAGCACGCCAAAGCCCAGTAGAAGCGAGGATCCGAACACTTCTGTCATGGGGAGGCGGCCTGCGAGCTGACGCGCGAAGATTGAATATCCCCCCTCACCCACGAGGGAGAAGACGAGAATCAAATTTCCAACAATGCTCGGCTCGCGCATCCACTCCGATGGCGGCGTCATCAGCAGACCCGAGAGGAGGCCGAATCCAAGAACCGCGAGAATGAAAGAAACGCCTTGAACGATGGAAAGACGTTCTCTCAGAAACAGGACTGCCAGCGAGACAGTGACCAGCGGCTCGAGAGCAATCACCAGGGCATTATCGATCGCTCCAGTCCTGCTCAGGCCCGATAGCCCCACGAGGGGAGCAAAACAGAATGCAGAGAACCCCACCCCAAGCAGCAGGAGAAACTCCCTACGGGATCGAACGACTCCAAAAAATCGTGGCGCCGACGATCTGCCGTGCCTCTTGGGAAGCAGCGGCACGCGGCCCAATTCGGCGACCTTGAGCGCCGCCACAAAGCATAGGAAAAAACCGGTCGCCGACGAATACCGAAGCCAGGCGACCTGTGGGGGCGTGAATGTCGCAAGGAGGACCTTGGACATGATGGGATTCGCGGCCCAGACGATGTTGCAGAAGATGAGTCCCACCAGGACCTGAAAAGGCATGATAAGATGTGTGGCATGAGCACCAAGCCGCTTCAAGGAAAGCCTGCGCGCGACTCCGCAGTGACGATGACCGAGCTGGTCCTTCCGGGGCACACCAATGCCCTCGGAACGATCTTCGGCGGTCAGGTCATGTCCTGGATCGACATTGCCGCCGCGATTGCGGCCGGCCGCCATGCCCGCAAAGTAGTCGTTACCGCATCCATCGACGCCCTCCATTTCGTCGCTCCCATCAAGGTCGGCCACGTGGTGCACATCCGGGCGATGGTGAACTACTCCTCCACAACTTCAATGGAAGTGGGAGTGCGCGTTGATTCCGAAAACCCGGTTACCGGAGAAGTGCACCACACTTCGAAAGCCTACCTGACGTTTGTCGCGCTGAATGAACACGGTCGCCCCACTCCGGTGCCTCCGGTGCTCGCGGAAACACCAGACGAAAGGCGCCGATTCGAACAGGCACGGCTCAGGCGTGAGTCGCGAGTGAAGCTGGCCGAATCCCTGAAAAAAGAACTCGGCGAACGCTGAGGCCTTTCCGATGCACTGGCTTTACCTCTTTCGCCACGGCGAAACGGATTTCAATCGCGAGCAGCGCTTTCAAGGGCACATCGATGTGCCTTTGAATGATGAGGGCCGCCGGCAGGCTGCTGCCCTCGTTCGGCCCCTGAGGAGAATCGGACTGGAATGCATCCTGAGCTCAGACCTGCTCCGTGCGCGCGAAACTGCAGAAATCGTGGCCCGCGGGCTCGAAATCCCCATCTTTCAAACACCGGGTCTACGCGAGGCGCATCTCGGAAACGCTCAAGGACTGACAGTCGAGGAGATCGAGGCCAACTTTGGCCGCGAGCTTGTCGAGAAATGGCGCTCACCGTATCTGAGTGATGCCGACGTTTCGTATCCAGGCGGAGAAAGCGGCCGTCAGGTACTGGAGAGAGTGCTCGCTTCAATGGAAAATTTTCTGGGGTCAACCGAATATCAGCACGTCGGGGTCGCAACCCATGGTGGAGTGATCCGAAGGGTTGTGCGCGCACTTCTAGCGGATCACTCGGCATTCATCCCGATCCCCAATGGCATTGTCTATCCGCTGGAGCGCGGTCGAGAGGGTCCCCGCCTCAAGCTCCTGAACTCCAGTCCACTGCGACGCCCCTGAGCCTCAGAGAGAAAGATGCGTTCGGACTTCCCAGATCAGCGGGAAGGCCTTCTTGCTGGTGGTGGAACGCAAGTATTCCACGCCACTGGATCCGCCAGTACCCTTCTTGAATCCGATCACTCGCTCCACCACTCGCATGTGATGTTCGCGCCAGAGCCCCATGAACTGATCGAGCTCAACCAGGGATTCGGTCAGCAGGTAAAGCGGAAGCTGGGAGTCCGGGCTTCGATACAGTGGAATCAAGGCCTGGATGATCTGCTCCATGGCTTCGGCATCGCCTGCCCGCTCCTGATCCGAAGCGTTCTCCGGGACGGAGTGACCAAGCCCACGCAGCATGTCGTAGTACGTTGAACGAAGATCGGGCCCGTCTAGGCGGGCCTGGAGAATCGCCGTCAGATCGGGGCGATTCTTGAAAAACTGAAGGTATCGCGGCTCCTTGAGGCCGGCGAGGAACTCCAGTTCACGGAACTGCATGGACTGGAACCCGCTGGCAGGAGTCAGGCGGTCGCGGAACTGGAGGAATTCCACCGGCTGCATCGTTTCCAGAATGTGAATCTGCTGAACGAGGACCTTCAGGATTTCGACGCAGCGATGGACGAAATGCCGCGCACGGAGAACCTCGAGGCGCTTCATGTGATCCATTGCGGAGCTCAGCTCATGAATGATGAGCTTGAACCAAAGTTCGTACGCCTGGTGGATGATGATGAACAGCATCTCATCATGATGAGGCGGCTCGCTTTGCCGATGCTGGAGATTCAGGAGCTCCGGCACCTTCAGGTAATCGTTGTAGGTCATTTCGCTGGAGCCGTAGACTCGAGGTTCGCTCATGGTTTCTTCCTTCGTTATGGGAGAGGCAGGACAAATCCGGGAATCGCATCAGGATCGGTAAAAATCCAGTCCACAGGCGCAGCGCCCGTAGCGGGCTGGAGTCCGGTCGAAGACTGGAGAACGCTGGCGATGGCCTGCGCGGAGTTGACTACCGTCCAGCCGGGCAATGCTCGCTGAACGGCGGCCTGAATCCAGGGATAGTGGGTACACCCGAGAAGCGCGACACCCGCTGAATGCCTCCGACGATAGGGGCCGACATATTCCTCGATCGTGTGATGCAGGACCGGGTGATCGGTCCAGCCCTCTTCGATCATCGGAACCAGCAGCGGACAGGCCTGCTCGAATACGAGCGGGTGTTTCTCGCGAAGCAGTTTTCCATACAACCCACTCTTGACCGTGGCCTTGGTGGCAAGAACCAGGACCGGAGAACTTGCGGGGTACTGGGACATGGCGGCAAGTGCTGCAGAAACCCCCGGTTCCACCACTCCGATGACAGGAATCGCGGAACCACACGCTTCGCGGATTTCCTCGAGAGCAATGCTCGATGCCGTGTTGCAGGCCACCACGACGCATTCCACTCCGCGTTCGCGGAGCGTGATCCCGCAGGCGGCCGAAAGGCGTTTGACCTGGGCGGAGCTCTTGGTGCCGTAGGGCACGTTGGCGGTATCGCCAAGGTAAACGAAATGTGCGCTGCTGAACTGCCTTCGCAGCTCCGACAAGACGGTCATCCCGCCCACGCCCGAGTCGAATACCCCGATTTTCATTTCTTGCCGATCTGGGCCATCAGTTGCGCGAGATTTTGCGAGGATTCCGCCTCGATGTCCTTGTGCAGGGAGTTTCCATGGGCATCGATCGTGACGACGACGGGAAATGCCTCGACTTCGAGTTCCCAGATCGCTTCGGGAGATCCAAACTTCTCCAGAAGGTGGACATCGCGGACCTTCTTGATGGCTTCAGCAAGGACCTGGGCAGCGCCGCCGACGGCGTGAAGGTAGACGCAGCCGAACTTCTGGCAGGCCAGCCGGGTCTTTTCACCCATTCCGCCCTTGCCGATCACGGCGCGAACGCCGTGCTTTTCGATGATTCCTGCCTGGTAGGGTTCTTCACGAATGGAGGTCGTCGGACCTGCGGCGGTCACCACCCACTGCCCCTTCTTCTTCATCACCACAGGACCACAGTGATAGATGATTCCGTCCTTCAAGCTGACAGGCGGCTCATTGCCATCATGAAGCCACTTGTGAATGGCATCACGTCCGGTGAACACGAGCCCGGTGATTTCTACCATGTCTCCCACCTTCAGGGAGCGGATCTTTTCTTCGGTAAATGGTGCGGAAAGCTGGATCATGGTCGAGTCCTCTGGATCAGTAGAGCCATTTCTGGATTTCGCCGCGCGCACTCACCTTGGCGCCCTGTCGGCGATACGCCCAGCACATGTACGAGACGCTGACGAAGTAGGAAGCCGGCAGGCGATTGAGCGCTCCGACCTTCACTCCCATCAGCGTCGTCTTGCCGCCGAATCCCATGGGGCCGATTCCGAGCTGGTTGGCTTCGTTCAGGCACTCGTCTTCGAGCTTGGCGAGGACCGGGTTCGGGTTCTTGTCCTTCATCTTGCGAAGGAACTGCTCCTTGGTGGCGAGATAACCCGTCGCTCGATCGCCACCGATCGTGACTCCGAGGACGCCCGGACCGCAGCCTTTGCCCTGGGCCTGCTGAACGGCATCGAGGATGCACTTCTTCACGCCATTCAGATCGCGACCCGCACCAATGCGCGAATCGGGAAGGCTGTACTGCGCGCCCACGTTTTCGCAGCCACCGCCCTTGAGCATCAGCTTCACTTCAATGTGGTCCTTCTTCCACGGCTCGATGTGGAGCGTGGGAGTTCCCGGACCGACATTGGTTCCGTTGTTTTGACCCGTGAGGCTGTCGACGCTGTTCTGGCGCAGGTAACCCTTCTTCGTCGCGGCCACGACGGCCTTCTTCACCACCTTGCCGAGGAGCTCGCCATCCAGTTTGCGAGGATAATGAACGTAAAAAAGGATGCTGCCCGTATCCTGGCAGAGGGGCTGACTCTTCTTCTTGGCCAATTCGATGTTCTTCTGGATGATCTTCAGCGCGTATTCTCCGCGCGATTCCTTGGCCTCGCGTTCCAATCCTTCCACAACAGCGTCAACGACGTCCTGTGGCAGCTCGGCCGAAGTTTTTCGAATGATCTCAATGAAGGTTTCCTGAAGTTTTTTCTGTAGGCTGGAGGTCATGGCCCGGTTCTAACCAGCCGCGCTAACGGACGCAAGCTGTTGAATCGGGAGAACGAAGCGGCAATACTGTGTTCCGATGGTTCATCCCCCGACTTACGAAGATCGAGAGGTCCTGACCCTGACCCGGGAAGGCGAATGGCTCGCCGACGGCCAGCCAATCCAGCATGAGCCGACGCGGAACCTGTTCTCTCGAAGCCTGAAGCGCCGGACCGACGGGAGCTGGTGGCTCGAAATTGGTCGCGAGTCCAAGCAAGTGGAGGTCGAGGATACTGCGTTGTTCGTCCATGTCCTGGAAGGCGCGCCAGATTCCGGTTTTGAACTCGTTCTGAGTGACGGTACCCGAGAGTCGCTCCGTCCCGAAACCCTGCTGCTCGTGGATGGTCGGCTGACCTGCCTGAGCCGACAGGGCGTGGAGGTGAAGTTCCTTCGTGCTCCCTATGCCGATCTGATGATGCAGGCACTGGGCGAACGAGAAGGCGTTTATCTCTTGAAGATCGCTGGGAGCGAGTTCCGGATCGGCACCACTCTTCCTTCGAAAATCCTCTTTTTTGATGGAATCTGCGGGCTGTGCAACCGCACCGTCGACTTCCTGCTCTCACGCGATCGCCACGGCACGATCCATTTTGCCCCACTCCAGGGAAGGATTGCTTCCACCGTTCTTTCCGCTCGGATCAGGCTCGACCTGGATACCGTGATTTTTTGGAACGAAGGACGAATCCTCAAACGATCGAGCGCGGTGCTTCAGTCGCTTTCCGCCGTGGGACTTCCGTGGTCGATGGCCCGAGTGCTGCTGCTCGTGCCTCGCGTGATCCGGGATTTCGCATACGATGTCGTGGCCTCGAATCGCTACGCGTGGTTCGGAAAGCGCGAAACCTGCCGCATGCCGAGCCCGGAAGATCGGAAGCGGATTCTCTCCTGAATCAGGCCCCGATTTTCACAGCAGGCGTCGGACCAATGGCCGAGGCGCAATGGGGGCACTTCTTCGCCTGAATGGGCGCGTCCATGAAACATTCGGGACACTTTTTCGAGGCTGGCGACGGACGGCTTTTGCGGGACACCGGCAGGACCACCAGATAATAGACCACAGCCGCCACGATCGCGAAGGAGACAAGCGAGTTGATGAAGTCACCGTAGGGAAATCGGCTGTTGTTGATGGTGAAATACAGGGATGAAAAATCAGGCTGTCCGCCGATTGCAGCGATCAGTGGGGTCAAGAGGTCACGAACAAACGCATTGATGACCGCACCAAAGGCCGCGCCGATTACCACCGCCACAGCGAGATCAATGACATTTCCCCGAAGAACGAAGTCTCGAAAACCCTTCAGCATGATAGGCGCACGTGCAAAACCTGATCCCTTGCAAGAGAGCAGGCAGCCTAGCCGTGTCCGCCCATGAGGAAGGGCTGGCTCATGAACTCGAGGCTCCGATCGCGTGCATTGCGCTCGAAGAACTCGAATGTTTCCGACCAGATCACTTCAGGATCCGTGATCGTAAAGAGCTTGCGTCGATATTCATGGCAACCCGGGAACCCAGCCGAGTACCACGCCAGGAACTTGCGCGCGTGAACCATCGCCATTCGCGCCGGAAACGTGTGCTCGAGGAGTTCTCGCTGCTCGCGCATCAGCGCCAGGTAATCGCTGATCTCGGGACGCTTCGGCTCGCGGCCATGAAAAACCGCCTCTGACTGCTCAAACAGAAACGGATTTCGAAGTGCTCCACGTCCGATCATCACGGCATCGACCCCGTAGGTCCGATAGCGCCTCACGGCGTCTTCGGCCGTGCTGACATCGCCATTGCCGATGATCGGCAGCGGACTTTTGGCCTTCACATCACCAATAAAATCCCAGTCGGCCTCGCCGCTGTAGCCCTGCGCACGGGTGCGGCCGTGGATGGCCACCCACTTCACGCCGGCATCCGCGGCAACACGCACGATCTCCACGGCGTTACGCGACTGCGCATCCCATCCGGTTCGGATCTTGATCGTCACGGGAATCTTCACGGATTCGACCATGGCTTTAAGGATCTTGGACAGGCCGATCGGATCGCGGCACATCGCGGATCCTGCGCCCTTCTTGACCACCTTGGGCACGGGGCATCCCATGTTGAGGTCGACGAAATCCGCACCGAGCTTCTCGACGTATTGGCAGGCCTTGACCAGATGCTCCTGGTCCTCGCCAAAAATCTGAAGGCCGACCCGGCGTTCCTCCTCGTGGTACTTGAGGAGGTCGAGCGTGCGCGCCCCCGCGTACTCGATTCCGGTGGCGGAGACGAGTTCCGAAATCACCACCGCCGAACGGTGCCGACGCATGAGTCGACGAAACGGCGAATGCGTGATGCCGGCCATCGGCGCCAGGATGAACGGATGCTCGATGTCAAATGGACCGAGTTTCAGCACAGGTACTGCTTCCTGCCTTTACTTCTTGAGCGCCAGAATTTCGGAGATTTCCTTCGGCGCATCCGCAGTCAGGTTCTCATTTCCCATCGGCGTGACGAGGATGTCGTCCTCGATGCGGATTCCGATTTTCTGGAACATGGCTGGAACAGCGGTATCGCCCGGCTGCGCATAGAAGCCCGGCTCGACCGTCAGGCACATTCCGGGTTCGAGGACGCGAGGCTCGCCGTTTTTCAGGTAGAGGCCGACGTCATGCACGTCCATGCCGAGCCAATGGCTGGTGTTGTGCGGATAGAAGCGTCGGAATCCGAAGGTCTTGAGAATCTCCTCGCGATTGCCGTGGAGAAGTCCCATCGACAGCAGTCCATCCGTCAGACCCTCGCAGACGTGCTTGTGAATGTCGGGTAGGCGCACTCCTGGACGAACCATCGCGACAGCGCTCTTCTGAATGTCGAGCACGAGCTGATAGAGCTTCGCCTGGCCTTCGGTGAAGGACTTGCCGACCGGAAAGGTGCGGGTGATGTCCGAGGTATAGTAATCGTACTCGCCGCCCGCATCGATCAAAATCAGATCGCCGTCGTTGAGCACTTCGTTATTGGAACGGTAGTGCAGGCAGGTGGCATTCTTTCCGCCAGCCACGATGCTGCCGTAGCCCACGCGCTGACAGCCATTCTTGCGGAACACGTAGTCGACGAGCGCTTCGACTTCGTACTCATTCATTCCGGGACGGATTTCCTGAATCGCCGTCTTGTGGGCGAGCGCCGTGATCCGGCAGGCCTTGCGCAGCAGTTCGACTTCCTCAGCCGACTTGAAGAGGCGCATTTCTCCCACCAGCTCGTTCGGATCATGGATTGGAGGAAGAGCCTTGCCGCTCCTGCCCAGGCTCCGGCGATGCGTCTCGATGGCCGAGAGAACACGCTGGTCGGTGGCCTGCTGCATGCCCATGCGAAAGTAGATGCGCTCGGATCCCTTCAACAAGTCTGGCAGGCGCTCATCGAATTCATCCATCGGGTAGGCCTCGTCCGCGCCGAACACCTGTTTCGCGCCTTCGGTTCCGTGGCGCTCGCCTTCCCACATTTCTTTTTCCGCATCGCGACGGCGAACGAAAAGCACCATGCGGTGCTTCCGTCCGGTGGTCTGCGAACCTGCAGGAGTCAGCACCAGAAACGATTCAGGCTCATCAAAACCGGACAGGTATTGAAAATGGCTCTCCTGACGGAAGGGATAATGGACGTCCGGATTGCGCAGGGCCTCCTCATTCGACGGGAAGATGAAGACACTTCCCGGTGCCTTGTCGAGAAGCGTTTCGCGGCGTTGCTTGAAATAGCCAGGGGCGTGTGAGAGCAGCATAGTGAGGAGCGTTTACCATGAGCATCAACCCCTTGAAAGGGCTCGTCAAAGGCGTCGTTTTTGACCTGGATGGTACCCTCGTGGACTCACTGAAGACCACGTTTGATGCCTTCAACCACGGCATCGTCCTCTGCGGCGGCCGGGTTCATACCCCTGAGGAAATCATGGAGTATTTCGGTCCGGGCGAAGGCGAGATCTTTGCCCAGATCGTCGGCCGTGAACGTGCGATGGAGGCCTATGCGGCTTGCAGGCGCTACCTCGATGAACATATCCAGGATGTGCCTCTCCACAGTGGGGTCGACGCCATGCTGGACGAGCTTGCCGACAGACGGGTTCCGATCTCGATCGTCACAGGGCGGAGCTGGAACACGACCGAAGTCATCCTCAGGCACCACGGCATCCTGAACCGCTTCGTCACGGTCATTGCCAATGATCACGTGCCGCTTCCGAAGCCTGCTCCCCATGGCATCCGCCTCGCCCTGGAGCGCATGGCGTTTCAACCGGAAGACATTGCCTATGTCGGTGATTCGGTGGTGGATGTCCAGGCATCGCATTCCGCAGGTGCTCGCAGTGTCGCCGCCCTCTGGGATCGACTCGCATCGCGCGAGGCGCTGGCAAGCCATGACCCAAATCACTGGGCAAGTCATCCGAGCGAACTCCTCGAGCTGGTCGTCGAATGAAAATTTTCTGGAGCCTGCTCGCCGTGATGATTGCTTCATGCACCACTGGGGACAGGAGCGCGAAAGTGAGTACGAGCGAAGAGAAGGCGAGTAGCACCATGGATCCTTCGGAAATCGCCATACTGGCCGGGGGCTGCTTCTGGGGAATGGAGGACATTCTGCGCAAGATCCCCGGAATCACGCGAACCGAGGTCGGGTATACCGGCGGGCAGTTTGCGAACCCACGATATGAAGATGTGAAGACCGGAAAAACCGGCCACGCTGAGGCGATCCGTGTCGAATTTGATCGGACGAAGATCAGCTATCGTGAAGTCCTGTCGTATTTTTTCAGGATGCATGACCCGACGACACTGAACCGGCAGGGCAACGACATCGGAAGCCAGTATCGTTCGGCGATTTTCTTTTTATCGGAAGAACAGAAGAAGACCGCTGAAGCGGCCAGGCGCGAAGTCGATCTCTCCGGAAAATGGAAAAGGCCTGTCGTGACGGCAATCATTGCAGCCTCGGCCTTCCATCCCGCAGAGGACTTCCACCAGGACTATCTGGAAAAGAATCCGGGCGGATACACCTGCCATTACCTCCGCGACTGAAACGAACTGGTCTTGAAATAAAAGCTTCTACCGGGTTCCGTGTGGGTAGAGGCTGAGACCTCCGCAATGGAAAAGAATCGCAGCCCGGTAGTTCTCGAAATTGCGAAAGCCCCGGGCGTTGGCCTTGATGAGCTGGAT
>CAMAQA010000053.1 GCA_945860415.1 Bacteriovorax stolpii | reverse complement strand
CCGGACGATGCCTATGGTTTTCGGACCGGAATTTTTTCGGGTGCACTCAGGATCTGGGCATTGACGCTTCATGGGAAGGCCAACACTTCAAATTCCAAACCGAAATCGATGAATTGATCCGATCAGATGGCCCACGAAAGGGGGCCAGTATATACCGGAATGACCACGAATCTGGCCAACCTCTCGATGCTTCCACTGGGCGGCTTCGGCCTCGTCTTCGGGCTGTCGTGGTAATCACGAGCCTTCCTGGATCGACCTTAGCCATTCCTGGGGCTTGCTGAGCAGCACGTCTCGCGCGGCAAGCATGCCGAGCCAGCCACCCGCCACACCGAATACCGTCGGAATGAGCAGGATCAACGTGATCGGCGGAACGGCTGGTGGCGAATCGAAAATCCAGATCGACAGTGCTGCTCCCACGAGAAGCGAAAGCATGACCCCAAACGTTGCCGCCGCCGCGGAAAGCGTTGCCGCCTCAAGTGCCACGGCACGTACCAGCGATCGCGGCGATGCCCCGAGAATCTTCAGCAATTGAAGCTCGGATTGCCGTTCTCGGGCTCGAAGCCGGAGCACTGAAAAAACGGCCGCCATTCCTGAGGCACCCGCCAGGATCGCCATGATCCTGAGTGCTGCACTGATCTGGGCGAAGCCTTCGAGAAGTGTTTCCATCAGGCGAGTGACATCGATTGACGACACATTCGGAAAGCGCTGGAAGATTCCGGCCTGCCACTTCTCACGTTGTGCACCGTCCGCACCCGGAAGCGACGCAAGGTAGCTCTTGGGCGCATCGTCGAGCGCACCGGGCTTGAACGTGATGAAGAAGTTCGGTTGGAAGCTCGTCCATAGCACGCGCCGGAGGTTCTCGATCCGGCCCGTGATCGGCACGCCCTGGATTTCAAAATCGAGCCGGTCACCCAGCTTCATGCCGAGGCGTTCGGCATAGCGCCGCTCGACGCTCAGGGCCTCAGGACCCTCGGATGGAGTGGGTGGCAGGTCGGAAAGCGGCTTTCCAGAGATGAGCGATTCCGAGGGCGTGAGCTGCTCTCGGATGGTGAGGTTGATGCCGCGATTCCGGAAGCGTGCTTCGCGCTCTTCTTCTCTTGTGGCATGAGTCCTGCCCAACTTCTCGAAGGGCTGGCCATTGACCCGGAGCAATCGTCCTCGGATGAGCGGCGTGACGAATTGAAGTTCGGTACCCTGCGATCCGGCCCAGCGCTTCAGCTCGGGCAGCTGCTCTTCCTGGATGTCGAATAGAAAAAGCGAGGGCACGGGGCCCCCGATCCGTGGATCCTCGAGCTGCTTTCGAAAACTCGATTCCAGCACGGGCATGAGCGTGAGGAGCAACGCGCCCAGGGCAAGCGTGAGCCAGACGAGGAGAGAGCTGACCTTCAGCCGACTCGTCGAGAGCGAGCTCCAGCGAAGCACCGGCGACTGAAAGCGAACCTGCGCCCTCCCGAGTACTCGGAGTGCCAGCCACCCCACGAGCACGATGACTGCTGCGCTGGCCCCGAGTGTGCCAAGAAATAGGAGCGAGACGCGCCACGAGCTCGAGATCCATCTCGACATCAGCAGGAGCAGCACGACAAACAGAATAAATTCCGACGAGCGGGTTGCGGTCTTCTGGGCCAGGATCTCGGGATTCTTGAGAAGCTCGGAAAGACTCTGACGCTTCAGGAAACGCAGCGAAGGCCAGAGGGCAAACGTCGACGTTCCGATCGCGATCAGGAGCGTGAGGAGGGTGGTTCTCAGTGAAAGCGTGGACGGGAGAAAATCCTCGAGAAAAAGCAGCTCCGATAGCTTCGGGCCGAGAAGCCACCAGGCGGACTGGGCGATGGCGAGCGAGGCGCCGGCTGCAGCAAGAGAAACGAGGAAGGCCTGCTGCCAGAACGGAAGGTCGGCTTGCGAGGGGCGCGGCGAAAGCACTCGTCGAATGGCCCAGTTCCTGGCCTGCTGGGTGATTTCGCGCCGGAGCAGCCAGGCGCAGCCGAGGAACGCCAGCAGAAGTCCGACCAGTGATGAAAGTCCGAGATAATCGGCCACATTTCTCAGAAGGCGTCCTTCGTCTTCCGAGGCATCGCGCGGCGTCTGAAGCTGGATTCCGGGGTCCTTGAGCCTGCGATCGAGACGTGATGCCGCTTCCGCCAGTGCGGCCGCCGAGGGTGGTGGGTCGACGACAAAGAGCCTCCTCACCATGACGGTGGCGCCGGCACGAAGAAGTCCGGTTTGCGGAAGGCTTGCTCGCGAGAGAATGAGTCGTGGAGCGAAGCTGCTACCGCGCAGGCTCCTGCTGGTGTCGCGCTCGATTCGTCCGCCCCAGCGAAGCGAGGCTTCGCCGATGCGAAGTCGGGATTCGCCCGGCGCAAGTTTCCAGCGAATCTGAAGCGCGGGATCCGACCAGGCACAGATCGAGTCCGTCACGTCGCAGGAAGAGCGCTCGCGATCCAGCTTTCCGACGAGAGGGTACTCCGGCTCGACCGCCATGAGCTCGACCAGAACGGGAGTCGAGCTCGTGCTTGAAACCATCGAGAAAAATTCGAGCACCTCGGTCTCTCGCACTGTTCCGAGTTTTCGGAGCTCGTCTCGGACGGCCTCGGCTTCGGCGGCATCAGGCCACCGTCGTGCCGAAATCGCAAAATCTCCGCCCAGCAGTTCACGCGACCGCGACTGGAGTGCCGAGCGGATGTTTTCTTCGAGCGTCGACAGCAGCACGAAGCCAAGCAGGCCCGTGAGGAGAGTGGCCAGCCAGAGGCGATTCTTCGACTGGCCCGGACTCATGCCTGGGCTCCGGGCTGATCGGGGGGCGAAGGGGCGGCATCCTCGACGAGCACGCCGTCCACGAGCCGGAGCCTGCGATCGCAGCGGCGTGCCAGCTCCTCATTGTGGGTGACGAGCACCAAGGCACCGACCTTTCCATGCCGGGGCAGGTCGAGCAGCATCTCAAAAACGCTCTCCGAAGTGCGCGGATCGAGGTTTCCGGTCGGCTCGTCGGCAAGGAGCAGAGTGGGCTCGACGATCATGGCGCGAGCGATGGCCACGCGCTGGCATTCGCCACCGCTCAGCATCCGCGGAAAGTGCGCGGCTCGTTCGGCAAGGCCCAGCTCCGACAGCAGCGCGAGGGCAAGCTTTCGAGACTCGTTCCTCGAGCGCCCCTGGAATTCGAGTGGAAGGCTGACGTTTTCGAGTGCCGTCAGGTGCGGAATGAGCAGGAACTGCTGGAAGACGAGCGCAATCGCTCCGGCGCGAAGAGGTGCAAGCTCACGTTCGGTGATGCGGCTGACTTCGCGGTCATTCCAAAAGACCTCTCCCGAACTCGGGCGTTGAAGGCCCGCGATGATCGATAGCAGCGTCGACTTGCCGCTGCCGGACGGACCGAGGATCGCGACTCGTTCGCCGCGCTTCACGAGCAGGTTGACTCCCGAGAGGATTTCCAAGGGTGCGGATCCGGGAGTTTCAAAGCGGTGGCGGATCTGACGGAGTTCGAAGGCAGGGGCGACGGCGCTCATTTTCTGGACTGCTCCTTTTGAAGCTGATTCGAAATCCAGGCGGCAACCTGGGGTTCGACCAGCTTCGCGATTTTTTCCTGACCCTTTTCGTTGGGATGAATGCCGTCCTCGAGGTTCAGCTCTCGAACTCCGGCGACGCCATCGAGCAGGAAAGGAATGAGCGGGATTCGAAACTCGCGCGCCAGCCGTGGATAAATCGCCTCAAAGCGCTTCTGGTATTCCGGCCCATAATTCGGCGGCACCTTCATTCCGGCAAGAATCACTGGAACCCGGTGGTCGGCGGCAAGCTTCAGGGTCTTTCTCAGGTTTTCTTCGGTGGACTCGGGAGGCAGCCCGCGAAGCATGTCATTGGCGCCGAGCGCCAGCAGGATGAGATCCGGGCGGGCACGGAGGTGCCAGCGCAGGCGATTGAATCCCGATGCGGACGTCGAGCCACCGATGCCGGCATTCAGGACCTCGATCGTCCGTGGTGGCTCCGCTGTTGCCGAGGCGAACCGCCTTCGGAGGCGCTCCTGCAGTTTGGCCGGATACGCATCGCTGAGCGGAACGCCGTAGCCCTCGGTCAGCGAATCTCCGAGGGCCAGGATGCGGAGAGGAGGTGCAGGAGTGGACGCGGTGGCCACGGCCAGCGTCGAGACGCCCCATGAGATGTGCGCCAAAAAAAGAATCAACGGAGCAGTAAAGGTGGTGCTGAAAATGCGCTTCATGGTCGTCTCCACCATATCAGGGCTTGAACCGCGCAGCGAGGGGTGGAACGATCCTTTCATGAGCACACTTCAATCTGCAGCGGCGGCACTGGTTGCCGCGATGATGGCCGGCGGCGCGGCCCTGGCCGCAACAGGAGACACGATGAAGGCACCGAGCGTCGAAGAATTCTTTAACGGACTCAGCAAAAACACCATGCCGCTGGTGGAGCGCTTTTACGCCGAAAATACTCACTTTGTGGATCCGGTCGTCGACCTGCGCGGAAGTGCCGCGGTCCGCAAGTACTATGAAAACCTCTACCAGAACGTCGAGTCGATCCGCTTTGAGTTCTCGGGCCACGTGAAGCAGGGCGACGAGCAGGTGTCGATGTGGACGATGGTGTTGAAGGCGAAGTCACTCAATGGCGGCAAGGAAGTTCGCGTCATTGGTAATTCGCACTTCAAGTTCGACCCGGCCACAGGACAGGCGCTGTACCACCGCGACTACTTCGACATGGGTGAGTTCATCTACGAGCGCATTCCCGTGGTGGGCGGATTGATCCGCTACATCAAGGGCAGGTTCGGACAGCACTGATCTGTTTTGCTGAGGGGCCGGCGGGGTTTCGCTCGCTCAGCTCGAGTCCACGAAGCGCGCGTCGACTGCTCGAATCCCTGACGCCTTGCGGGAGCTTGACAGCAGGCCTGCCGCCTCGAAGACGTTTGTCAGGATGTACTGGGTGGTTCTCTTGAGGTCGTGTCCCCAGTGGACGACTCGTGTGAAGGCGAGATCGTCCCAGAACCGTCCGCCCGCCAGTTCGGCCGACTTGCGGGCTCCGGTCACGCGCATGGCGATTCCACCAGCCAGTTCACGCAAAAAACCCTGAAATTCGCGCCGAGATCGCGCTCGAAGCAGCAAATGAAGATGGTTGCCCACGTTTGCGCGCTCATGGATTCGGACGCCCCACTTTCTTGCGGTGCGGGCAAGGAAAGCGTCGAGTAGCCTGACGTGCCTCGGATGGAGCAGGCTCCAGTTTCCCCGAGCACGGCTGGATCTCATGGTCAGGTGGATCGGTCGGCGGGTGTCGAGCGGGCGACGCTGTTTGCGCTTTCCTGGATGGAGTCCGCCACCATGCCTCGTTGAGGAGAGGTGTTCCGCCACTTTCGGAATCATCGATAGTTGCCGATGGGTTCGTGTTTTGGCTGCTGCAGTGGGATTGCGGAGTTTCATTTGTAGGCGTTTTACTTGCGGTTTTTGACGCTGGAGTGATTTTTGTCTAGTCGATATTTAGCTACGGGGCAATGGTTTACTGATGGAATTTAGCTGATTCCCTATGGATAAGTTTTTCTCGAGAGGTCTTTTGGCCAAGCCCACGAATCGGAGCTCGAGCCCACGACATGAATGTCGTGCTCTTGCATTGAAAGCTGATCCCGGCCATCCCAGGCCCGAGCTAGAGTCCGAGCCAGAGCCCACGTATCGCAGGCCCTCAGCTCTGCGGAAGATCGACCTTCTCGGGCAGGGCCTTGCCCTGATCTCGATAAGTTGCGCCCACGCGCTGGATCACGCCGCCGCCGAGGCATTCATCGCCGGAGTAGAAGACGACGGATTGTCCCGGGGTGAGCGCGCGCTGCGGAACATGGAACTGCACGTGGACCGGAAATCCCGGGCCCGCACAGGTCACGGTGCACGGCTGCTCGGGCTGGCGGTAGCGGGCCTTGGCGGTACACTCGAAGAGCCGGCCTTCGTCTGCGGGAGGATTTCCAGCAACCCAAGAGAGCTCCGTGGCCCAGAGCTCATCGGCGTAGAGCGCCGGGTTCAGCACGCCGCGCTCGACATAAAGGATGTTCCTGGCGACATCCTTCGCCACCACGAACCAGGCTTCGCCCTCGCCTCCGAGGCCGAGTCCTTTGCGCTGCCCGAGCGTGTAGTACGCCACACCCTGGTGCGTTCCGACGCGCTCTCCAGAAAGCGTGCGAATCTCGCCGGATTTCGCAGGTACATACTTCGATAGAAAATTTCGGAAATTCCGCTCTCCGATGAAGCAGATTCCGGTGCTGTCCTTTTTCTTCGCGGTGGCAAGTCCGTGGGCCTCGGCAATGGCGCGAAGTTCGGGCTTGGTGAGGTGGCCGATCGGAAAAAGCACGCGTGAAAGGATCTCGCTGCGGATCGTGTGCACGAAGTAGGTCTGGTCCTTGTTCGTGTCGACGGCTTTGAGGAGGCGAAAGCCGGCCTCAGCCACCGGAGGGAAGCCCGCGCCGGCAGGATGGCCGGTCCCGGAAGCCGCGCCCGCGCCAACCGGAGCGCCGACACGACAGTAGTGCCCGGTGGCGAGGTAGTCTGCTCCCATCTCGAGGGCTTTCTTGAAAAATAGATTGAACTTGATCTCGCGATTGCAAAGGATGTCGGGATTCGGAGTGTAGCCGGCCTGGTAGGCGCGGAGAAATTCGGCAAACACGTGGTCCCAGTACTCCTGGACGAACTCGATCGAGTAGTAGGGAATCGACAGCCGGTCGCAGACTCGGGCCACGTCTTCATAATCCTGGGCGGAGGTGCAGACGCCGTTCGCGTCCTTCTCTTCCCAGTTCTTCATGAAAAGGCCGATCACCCGGTAGCCCTGCTGCTTCAGCAGCAGCGCCGCAACCGATGAGTCCACCCCTCCTGACATGCCTACGACAACGGTTTTCATTCGTGTTTCCGTCTTCGCACACTCGAGGCTGTGTCCGCTAGGACAGCGGCTCTGGAGGTGGCGAAGTTGACAAGCGTGATTATACCCGACACGCTAAGGCAGGTATGGGGAAGAATCGGATTCAGGGGAGTTTCGTCGGGGTATGGTCGAACGTTCAGCGTTTGACTGTGGCGGCATTTCTCGTCACCGGTGGGGCATCGCTGAGTGGGTGCCAGTTCATGCAGGAGCCGATGCGCGATCCGGCTGCGAAGGTGGCTCAGCCGCCCGGAGGCACAGGCGGAGGTAGTGGCACTGGTGGTGGCGCCACGAATGGAGGAGGCACGACTTCAACTTCTCCCGCGGTTTCGACCAAGTACTCGCTCGCGGGTGACAAGTTCGTCGGACAAGAGCCGGTGAGCCTGAAGGTCAGCTCGTGCGCTGGAGTCGAGAGAATCACGGTGACTGCAAACAGTAACGGGGTGCTTGCTTACGTTGGCCAGGCACTCGCCCCGGGAGAAATGGACGCCTCGTGCACGGAAGTTCTCAGCCTGAGTGGTTATTCGAACGTGGGGCTGGCGGCTCATCAGAACGGTCTCGAGTTCACGCGATATCTTTCGTTTTATAGAGCCGGCGGCGCCCTTATCGGAACCAGAAGGCCGGTCAAGTTCATCGTCGATCGCACCGGCCCTGCCCGGCCCACTTTCGGCTGGAAAGGCCTTTTCGGCGACAAGCTCCGATCTCCGACCGTCATCGGCACTTTCGCCACAACATCCACGGGTCTCGCCGAGCCGCCACGAGTCGTCGGTGCTTACGCTTCGGCAAACTGCGCGAACTCGGAGATCTTTCCTGCAAGCGGCTCGTGGGTCCTTGATAATTCAAGCTCTCCTGCGTCGGTCACGTTGACGACAGGAGCCCTGAATGCCCAGCTGTACTCCTACAAAGTGCGCCTGAAGGACATGGATGGAAATGTCGAAGAGCATTGCTCGTCACTCGTCGGCGGGCAGAGCGCTCCTTCGGTCGAGCTCGACACGGAGGCTCCGACCGCAAGCATCTCATTCACCGCACCTCAGGGACTAATGGTGGACGGAACGATCGGAACCTTCAGCGTCACCTTCACGGACAATGTAGGCATCGAATCGGTTGCCGGCCTCAGCGCCTCTTCGTTTGAGCTCAGGTCGGCAGTTTCGGGCGCCACGCACTCGTGCACGATCGGAAGTATTGGAACAGCCGTCGGAATCGGAACCAAGACCGCGAGGGTTGCGGTCACGGTGACCGGCTGCAAGAGCGCAGAAAAGTTCGAGCTTCACATCCTTTCCGGTCAGGGAGCCCGCGACTATGCCGGAAGAGCGCTCACGTCTGCCGCAAAATCAGCCGTCGTCGAAGTGATCGCGCCCGCCACGAGCATCTCTCTGGCAGGCGTGGGAATGATGGCTTCTGCCGGCGAGTTGCTGCCGGCCATTCGAGTACGAGTTTTCGGCGCCAGTTCAACGGAGATCGTGTCCGGCAAGGTCCGGCTGGAGCTTCTTGAAAACGGAGTTCCCATGACGGGATATTTCGCTGGTGTAGAGCCCGTGGAAGCGAGCCTGAGCCCGGGAGGGGCGACGTTTTCGAACCTCCGGATCTTGCGACGTGGAAGGTTCAGAATTCGGGCGTCCTACGGAACGCTCCAGGAGACCTCAAGCGAAATCCGTGTGAGCTGGGGATTTCTGCGGAACAATAATGCGGCTCCTGTCCTGACTCACATCGACAGTGTGGTGAGCGACGCTTCGGGCACGGTTTATAGCGTGGGTACCGGAGCGACCACTGCTGCGAACCAGGCGTGGAGCTCCGGGGCTCAAAATATCACGATCAATGCCACGAGCGGCACGCACCTGCTGCTTCAGAAGCAGAACAAGGATGGCCTTCCGCTCAAGCTGGCCTTCTTGCCGCATGTCGCACCCTCCACCGTGGTGAATCATTCGACTCCTGAAACCAACATTCTGCTGAGGCAAAATGGCAGGTTGATCGTTGTCGGTCGGTTCACGCAAGCTTATGCGGCTCCTTTGATTCCACCGAAAACCCTCGGTGAGGGCCCATTCATCGCGATGTTCGATGAAAATCTTGTTCTTCAGGACATCAGCTCGCTCGTCACCACCGCCAGTCCGTGCCAGTCGTCGGACAACAACTTGAGGATCACCTCGGCTGCGGCTGGAAAGAACCCAGCTCGAATCTTCGTTGCCGGGTACTTCGGAAATTACGGATCGACCGTAATCGACGTGTGCTTGAACAACGGATCTCGCCTGAACACTCGGGGAAACTCGGATATCTTCGTGGCTGAGGTGGACAGCAGCGCGGAGGGAGACTTTGGCAAGGTTGACTGGCACCAGACGGCGGGAAGCCCCGGGTTCGACCAGGCGCTGGCCGTCGCGGTTGATCCTGTGGAAGGCTATCCGATCATCGGAGGGTTTCATACCCCCGCCAATACTGATATCGGACGAACCCAGTTCAGGCTTGCTGAAAGCGGCGATGCATCGATTCCGGGCACGAACTGCAAGGGCGAGACGGCATGCGAGGCCTTGATGGTAGGCATGGTGGCACGCGAGGGGTTTCTCTGGTGGCACCAGGCGGGCACCGGCAAGGCTTGGGCTGCAAATACCGCATCCAACCGGGTGCTATCGCTTCAGTTGGCCGCACCGAACAGTGTGATTCGTGATCAGTATGAGGGCATCATCCTGGTCGGAGGAGTCGTGAGCGGCACCTCCACCTACACGATCGCGAACTTTGGAAACACTATCGCGATTCGCCCGGCTGCCGCTGATGGCTTTGTCGCGCTAATGACCTATAACTATCGTGACCTCATTCCGGCGTGGACAAAAGTCCACAAAATCGGGGGAGCCGGGGATGACAATGTCAGGGTCGCCAGAATCAGCCACGACAGTTATGTGTTCATTGCAGGCGAGTTCCGTTCGCTCGAACTCAATTTCGAGGATACGACGAGCCAGGCATTGACCAGGAGCTGCATGGCCACCAATTGTGCAGACCTCTATGTGATGGAGTTGTCCACCGGAAGCGCCGGGTGGAGTCCGCGTTGGAGTCGAAAGATCAGCTCGAGTGGATCGGATGAGCTGGAAGGGCTCCTGATGTCGGATATCGCCGGCTGTTATGTCTACGGCAGCTTCAATGCCTCAACGGCCGCGGCGGGTAGCCAGCAGACATTTACGGGCACACGCAGTACCTTCAATGGGTTCCTGACCCGAATCGGAGCGCCGTGAGCTGACAGTGGAGCAGGCTCGTGGCAGGATCGAGCCATGTCGAATCCGCTCCAGCTGTTCTATGATGCCGTGAAGCTCCAGTCGCCCGTTTCTCCGCGGATCCACTGGATCGGCGAGAGTTGGAGCATCAACGCGCTTTCCGCGCTCAGGGCCGAGGGCTGGGCAATCGACGTGCAGGATCCTGCCGTGCGCCTCGAATTCCTGAACCTTCCGCGCGAAACTCGTGACGGCGTTTTCATCGAAGAGGTGCCCGCGGGCTGGACGGGCGATCTCGTGCAGCGCCTTCTCGCCACGCTCTTTTCGGGCCTGAAGCCCGGTGGCGTGGCATTCCTGGGCTTTCGAGATCGTGATCCGGTGGCGATGCTGGCCTGGCTCCGTCAGGCGGGCTTCGAGGCACTGAAGCAGGGCGTCTCGGGTGAGGTCAGGGGCGTTCTGGCGCGTCGGATTGGTGGAGCATCGCCCTGAATCGAAGCGCCTCGTCGTTTCGCATCGAGTGGGCAAAGAGCACCACTCGGGGTTCGTGCCTGAAGCACAGCTTCTGAAGCTGAAGGAGTTGCTCCTGTCCGTAATACCGAATCCAGCGCGAGGGGTGCCACCCGTGAAGTTTGAAGACGGGTGCTCGGACACCCCGAGTGATGGAGTGCCAGAGCGGATCGATGACCACCGAAGGGCGAGAATCCTTTACCGCGGAGAGCTCGTTCGGAGGTGCTAAAAGCTCGCGGCCGGAGTCGATCCACCATTCGGTTCCGCCGGGCAGTAGAAGCGGTTGCCGAGACAACGCTGCGGCGGCATCGGCGGCCGCACTCGTACGGCGCACCAGCACGGCCATCGCAGAAAAAATCTCGGCCAGTTCCGACAGAATCTCGAGCCGCTCCTGAGTGGCCTCGCGGTTTCGAAACAGGTAGGTGGACGACGCCGAGATCACGGTGCGGTGTCGGCTGCCCTGGAGTGCCTTGAAGATTTTGGAACGCGTCCGCGAAGAGGTCTCGAGGAGATCCAGCGTATCCCATTCCGAAACGTCCACGGCATCGCGAAGGGTGCTCGAAAGCAGGAAGCATTCCGGCGAGACGTCTCGAGGCTTCGAGATGCCGATCTTCACCGGGTGACCCGTGCCTTGAACTCCTCCGCGGCACGGTGCAGGCTCTCGCGCCGCGATGCCGCCAGTCGATCGTAGGCCCGCGCCATCGTGGCCATGCGAGGGTTCTTGACGAAAGCCTTCTGGTGCCTGGCGATGAAGCTCCAGTAGAGCCCATCGGCAATCTCGCACCACGGCCCTTTGCCGTAGTCCGACATCTTGAGCAGGTAGTTCGAGCCGCAGATGTAGGGCTTGGTCGCGAAAATCCCCCCGTCGGATTGGATTCCCATTCCAAAAACATTCGGCCCCATCACCCAGTCGGCCGAATCAATGAACAGCTCCATGAACCAGCGATAGGCATCGTGAGGGTGGATCTCGGAGAGCAGCATGAAGTTTCCGGCCACCATCAGGCGTTCGATGTGGTGAGCGAAGCCCCATCGCGTTGCCTTGCGAATGACATCGTCGAGAGGCAGGAGGCCTGTCGTTCCATCATACCAGTGGGCGGTCAGCCGGCGTTCATGGCCAAAATGATTGAGCTCGTGCTGCCGTTCGCCGAAGTGGCGGTCGATGCCGAAGATGAATTCGCGCCAGCCGATGACCTGGCGGATGAATCCTTCGACCGAGTTGAGCGGGAGGTCGCGTTTCTGGTGCTCTGTCACGATGGCATCGAGTACTTCGCGAGGCGTCAGGAGTCCGGTATTGAGGTACGGAGTCAGCACGGAGTGGAAAAGAAACGGGTCTCGGGTGCTGAGCGCATCCTCATAGGCACCAAAATTCTCGAGGCGCTGGCGGGTGAAGCGCCTCAGCCAGGCGCGTGCTCCAGTGCGATCGGTCGGCAGCCAAAAGGTGCGCGCATCTCCTGGATGATCGGAGAACCGGCTCGAAACGAGCGCGATGACCTCGCGCGTGATGGCGTCGTGATTCTCGGGGGCCACCGGATGCACTCCGGGCAGCGAGACTGAGGCGGGAAGTTTTTCGCGGTTCTCGTCATCAAAGCTCCACCGGCCGCCCTCCGGTTCGCCCTGCTTGTCCATCAGGACGCCGAGCCTCTGGCGCTGAGATTCGTAGAAGGTCTTCATGAACGGCTTTTTCACGGACTTCAGGTACTTCGAGAACTCGGGCCGAGAGGTCAGGAATCCGGGCGATTCGAGCCTCGTCCACTCGACGTCGAGGCGCGAAAAAAGAGCGATCAGCAGGTTTTCGAAAAATCGATCCGAGACCTCGTGCGACACGACCGTCCGGATCTTGCGGTGCTTCAAAAAGCTCTCGAGCCTCGATTCGAAGCTCTCGTCGGAGAGCTCGTGGTAGTCGACCTCGAAGCCCTGCTCCTGCAGCTCGCTCCGGTAATGGCGCATGGCGGAAAGAAAGAGCACGAGCTTGTGCTGGTGGTATCGAAAGTGTGTGCACAGTCCGACATCCTCGGCCATGAACACGGTCGCGCTACCCTTCCACTTCGCCATCTCCTGCGAGACTGGAAAGAGCTGGTCACCCAAAATCAGAAAACAGGTCATGCCCGGGGATGTATCAGGGCTGCGCGCATTCCATCCAGTATTTCCACTGAGAATCTCTGCTCGACTTTCGGAATAAACTCAGTCGGCAGGGTCTGCGGATCGAGGGTGGGCCTTCGTGCCAGGAAGCGCACGCAATCCTCGGAAATTCCGATGATCTCGGCCAGGCGCGGAACCGTGTGAGTTCTCGGAATTCCGCGGTATTCGGTGCCACTGCCATCGCGACGCCAGTGATGAAAAAGCACGGCCTGGACCACGACGGGGTCGGCATTCAGGGTGCTGGCGAGGTACTGGGCGCTCCGAGCCGGATGCTCGAGGTAGCGCTCACGGGTTCTTCCGGTGAGTCTCGATGCGGCTTTCTCGTCGTGAATATCGGCATCCAGATCCAGCAGTGCAATGTCATGGTACAGCGCCGCCATGGCGAGGTGAAGGAAGTTGTCTTCTCGAGTGAATTGGAGGGGGCGCCCGATCAGGGCAGCGACCGTGAACGTCGAAATCGAGTGCTCGAGCAGGCGGCTTCTGCCAATCCAGCGTCGCGCCTGCTCACCACGCGGAATCGACCCTTCTACGGCGAGAGCCGCACGGAAAGAGGCGAGGAGCTCGCGGCTGCGATTCCAGAACGTCGCATCGACATCTTGTATCGTGGAAAGTTGAGCCATCAGCACTGAGAGTTCCCGGATGGAGTGGGCGGCCTGGATCTCGGACCAGGCCGCTGAACTCTTGCTCGAACGAGAGGTGATCGCGTCGCGAAAGAGGCGAATGGCGAGAAGGTTTCGTTCCAGTGCTTCCCGCACCACATAGACGTGGGTCAGTCCACGATCACGGTACTTGCGAAGCTGCTCCCACGGGTTTTCTTCGTGCGCGTTTAAAAGACGAAGGAATTTGCCGCCCGCCATTTTGAGATGGAGGTCAAAGATCAGGGCCTCGCAGTGTTCAAAGTCTGAAACGGGCACTCCGACGAATGCACCCTCGTTGAGAATGCCGAGTCGTGGAACCGCACTCGCCTGCTGGATGGTCGATTGCCTGGCAAGAAACGGCTCGAGGTGGTCCGCGGAGATGGGTTCGGAGAGTCCAAGGTGCACGCGTACCCTCGCGTCAAGCGCGGGATGTTCCGGGTCCGTCTCGTCGTCTTCAATGAGGAGGTGCACCGGTGACCCGGGGCGCAGCTTGCGAAACTGATGCAAAAGCAGCGAAAAGTCTTCATCCCAGAGATCAGGTGAGAGAAGCAGGCCTCCGACGCGCAGCTCTGGATCCAGGATCCACTGGAGCGCCTGCCGACCGGAGCCCGTCATCAAGTGCGCCAGCGGCTCAGCTGCAGCCATCGAGTGCGTATCAGAGGCAACGATCCAGGCGCCCATTCTCTGAGTATATCCGTGGCGAGCGGACGGGCCGAGAGGCATAATTTGCCCGCCGAAACAGGTGGAGTTAAAATCGGGCCATGAAGAAGAGCGCCGAAGATCTGAAGTCGCTTGCAGTAGGCTGGGGGGCGCGTGCCTATCTCTATGCACGAGCCGCGCATTATTTTGTTCAGTTGAGGACGCTCCAGGGGCTGACCCGCCTGTTTTCAGAGGAGCTTCCGACCCGGTTGAGGAATCCTGAGCTCGAGGGTCAGATCGTCAAGTCGCTGTTTCTGCTCCTGGATCACGATGCCTCGATGTTCGGTGATCGAACCTACCCAGCCTCCATTCTGAAGCCCGAAAGCCCCCTCGCTCATGGAGCTCGGCTCGTCAAACTGGTTCAAGACGGAGTTCGACTGCAGCGCCAGAAGAGGCGCGGGCGCACGACGGAGTTCTCAGAGCACGCCCGTGATCATGTCGAAGAGATGCCTCGGTACTACCGGCGCAATTTTCATTTTCAGCGCGACGGTTACCTGTCCTCGGAATCTGCTGAATTGTACGAGCATCAAGTCGAGATTCTTTTCGGCGGTGCCGCGGATGCCATGCGCCGCATGATCCTCGAGCCGCTCGTCGCCCGCTTCGGACGAGGTGATGGTCGAGGACTTCGGATCCTCGAGATCGGAGCCGGAACAGGCCGGGCCAGCCGGATGATCCGCGCGCTCTATCCGAAGGCTCACCTGACGATCAGTGAACTCAGTGATCCCTACCTCAAGCGTGCGCGGCGTCAGCTCGGGCAGTGTGATCGGTTGGATTTTGTCCAGTGCGCTGGAGAGGCGCTTCCGTTTCAGGCAGCGCAGTTTGATGCGGTCGTGTCGGTCTTTCTCTTCCATGAGCTTCCGGCTGACGTTCGTGGAAAGGTGCTCGAAGAGTCGATCCGGGTCTTGAAACCAGCCGGCGTGCTGGCTGCAGTCGACAGCATCCAGCGGCATGACGCCCCCGAGTGGTCGCCGATGCTCGATCAGTTTTCGGTGGATTTTCACGAGCCCTACTATCGCAGTTATCTGGATGATCCGCTCGAGGAGAAGATGCGCGACTGCGGAGCGGCCGATGTCGGCTCGCGGACGGGGTTCGTGTCGAAGCTGGTGTGGGGAGCGCGCCCGACCTGACGGTCTGGTTTTCGCAGGATCGTGGGCGTGCGAAAGATCTTCTGGCTTCTGGATCCTTTTGAGCGCCCCATTGATGCTTCCGAGGCAGGAGGCTGGGCTCGGGGTCTATCGGAGAAGCTCGGGGCGTCGATCCAGCCGGTGCACGTGCTGAGTGGTGGTGCGCTGGCCTTCAGTCCCGAAATCCATGCTGCATGGATCATGCAGGTGGCCATCCAGGCGGAAGAGCGCCTGCAGCGAATCATCGACAAGCTCGGCGTGAAGAACGTGCTTCCACCCATCGTCCTTTCAGAAATCTATCGGAGCAGAACTGAAGCCATTGCCTCGCTTCTGGAGTTTGCGCGCGAAAGCGATGCAGAAGCGCTGGTGCTCCAGCGTTTGCCTCGCGCCCGCAAGACCGGAAAAATCGGGGGCTTTGCAGAGACGCTGCTGCTTCGCTCCGAGATTCCGGTGCTCGTCGTGGGCAGGCATCGGGCGCGAAAAAAGTCGGGCGCTTCTCGCCAGGGAGCAAAGGCGAAGCAAACGGTTCCTGCCCGCGTGCCCGGGAAGATCCTGCTCGCCGTCGATCTCGAGGGCGACGTGGCCCCGCTCGTGGATCAGGTGGGTGACTGGGCGAAGAGCATGAATTCCGCCGTTCACCTGTTTCACGCCGCAGCCCAGTTTCCGGT
>CAMAQA010000052.1 GCA_945860415.1 Bacteriovorax stolpii | reverse complement strand
AGTTCGAGGTTCCGGAGGTGATCGCAGAAGTCTGGGGCGACACGATGTTGTTCAGCGTCGCTGCAAGAATCTGGATTTTTCCGGGCTGGTCACCAATGACCATTGCTCCCAGTCCGCAACCTGCGGCGCCGTAATTTGCGGCTCCGGCCTGCGTGGCCATGGCCGCGCTAATGACAAATAGTCCGATCAGACGTTTCTTCATGGGTCTCTCCTGTATAGAGAGAAATGGTAAGGGGCGCCGAGCAGACACCCAAGCGGAAATTCGACGGCTACTGCAATATTGTTACGTCAAGTAGATGTCGGAGTTGACGAAATCCTGCCGTCGACCAGGTGGATCCGTCGGTCTGCCCAGCCTGCGTATCCCAGATCATGGGTGACCATGATGACCGTGGTTCCGAAATTTCGATTCGACTCACGAATCAGCTTCATCACGATTTCGCTGTTGGCCGAGTCCAGCGATCCTGTGGGCTCGTCGGCAAAGAGGTAGCGGGGCTTCATCACAAGAGCGCGGGCAATCGCCAGCCGCTGCTGCTCGCCGCCCGAGAGCTGCCTCGGCAGGCGATCCTCCTTTCCACCCAGCCCGAAGCGGCCCAGCAGCTCGCGGGCATAGCTCGTGAGTTCTTCCGTCCTACCCGTCTTTCGTGCGGGCATGAGCACGTTCTCAAGCGCCGTCAGCTCCGCCAGAAGGTAATGAAACTGAAAAACGAACCCGACCCGCTCGTTCCGAATCTCGGAGATTTCAGTGGCGCTCATCCGCGCCACATCCCGACCGTCGATCTCGACTCTTCCCTCGGAAGCGTCGTCAAGCGTGCTCAGGATGTAGAGCAGCGTGCTTTTTCCGGATCCGGATCTGCCGGTCAATGCCACGAACTCTCCCGAGCGGATTTCCAGCGAAATATCGCCCAGGATCCTCACGATGGGCTTTCCAATCGACTTGCCCACGCCGGTTGCGACAATTCCCACCCTACTCCGCCCCCGCACGGATGATTTCGATCGGCGTCAGCTTTCCCGCCGCCCGAGCAGGAAGCAGGCTGGCGACGATCGCCGAAAGCAGCGCCAGCACCACGGCCTGGATGTAGATTTTCGGATCGTAGGAAATGATCAATGTGCCGCCAGCCCTTCCACCCATGGTTCCCCCGGTAAATGGAATGGTCTGCATGTACCTCGAAAACAGGTAACCGAATACCGCCCCGAGGAAGGCACCGGACACGCCCAGGATGAGCCCCTGCGAAAAGAAAAGGGTGACGATGTCGCGCGACTGATAGCCCAGCGAACGAAGGATGGCGATGTCCTTGCGCTTCTGCATCACGGTCATGTTGAGGACATTGGTGATGCCGAATGCCGCAACGACGAGAATGGCGCCTATCGAGACATAACGGATGGCGTCCTGAAGTCGAAAGACCTCGAAGATGTTGGCATTGAGCTGGTCCCAGCTCTCCACCTTCTCCTGGCTGAGGGTCGACCAGGTACTGGCGATTGGCGCTGCCTGCAGGTAATCCTCGAGACGCACTGCGATCTCATTCACCTGGCTCGGAGTGCGGTTCACCGCCTGGATGTCGGCGAGTGCGCCGTAGGCTCCCTGGTCTGTAAAGCGATTTCCGGTCCGGTAGATTCCAACAACCTTGAACGGAAGCGGTGCATTGGTGGCAGAAGCCACGAGGACGTTCTGAAGCATTCGGACTCCGAGACGCTTTCGAAGCTCGTCACCGAGGATGACTCGGTTGCCGCCGGCGGCAAGATCCGTGAAGCTGCCCTCGACAATGTAGTCGGCGATCGTCGTCACTTTCATCTGCTGGAGAGGGTCGCACCCGATGATCGTTGCCGGAGCCGTGGCTTTGCCGTTGCTGAAGATGACCGAGGCGGTGAGCTGCGGACTGAAAGCCACGACCCTGGGATCAGCTGCCAGCCGTCGATACCACGACTGCGGGTTCTCGACGATGGCACTATCTTTTCGCCCCGAAGGAGCGGGGTCCCAGAACGCGTGGTCGTAGCTCCTGCCAAAGAACTCGCGGTCCAGCGAATGATCGGAGAGAAAGTCTTCACGTGGCTGAATATGGACGTGCGCGTTGTTGTTCACGAGCTGGTTCACAAAGTAGCCCCGAAAACCGAGCATGAAACCCGAGATGGCGATATAAGCAGCCGTTCCGAAAAAAATTCCGAGCAACGTCAGGAGCGTCTGCCGACGACGCGCGAGCAGGTACCTGACGGCAAGAAACATCATCGGGCAACCTTCTTTCGAATGGCGAGCCGATCTCCTTCGGTGACTTCACCTGAGACCAGCTCAGCCATCTCTCCGTCGACGATTCCAGTACGAATATCCACGGCTTTCGGCCCACCGACTTTCTTGTGGACGTAAACTTTTCCAGCATCAATCGCGGCCGTCGGCACCAGAAGCACATCGGATTTCGATCCGATGAGAATGGCCACATCGGCCGTCATTCCTGGCAGGATCTGCGCTGGCAGCTTTTCGACACGAATCCTCACCAGAAAACTTCCCTGGCTGGAATAGACCGACTCGACTTCGCCATCGAAAATCTGCTCTCGCATGCTGTCAAAGCTGAGCCGCGCCTGGTGTCCGCGGCGAACACGAATCGCTCCTCTCTGCTCCAACGAGACGACCGCGTAGCGATCCTCGAGATCAACGAGCGTCAGGATTGGCGTCTGCGCGAAGACCGTTTCTCCGGTCTTCACCGGCAGCGACGTGACCATTCCGTCGAACGGCGCCACCGGAATTCCAGTGCCTTCGAGCGTGACGAGCTTCTGTCCCTTCTTCACTCGGTCGCCTTCCAGCACATGAAGTGCGCCGATCGTGCTGGTAACACCGAGCTTGAGATTGAAAACGTTTCGGGCAGTGACGGTGCCGATGCCGTAGACCGACTCGACGACCTTTCCGCGCCGGAGTGGTTCGGTCAAAGGCCCGAAATCAAGGCTGCGAGATCGGATGACCAGCCAGAACGCCAGGCCCGCCACGGCGATGGCCAGGATAGCGGAGAGGAGGATATGCTTGCGGATCCAGTTCCTGATTCCATCCATGCCTGCGACTTTCGGTCATGGGCGAGAGAAAGGAAACCTCAATCACTCTTCGTGAAGGACACAGGACAGGAGCTCAGAGAGGTTCCTGCGCGTGCTGTTCTGCAGCGGGCCAAAATGATTGTAGGCCCTGCCGTTGAAGTGGAGGCTGACGCAGCGATCGCGGGGTTCTTTCAAGCGATGGCTTCCATCCGGCAGGGTGATGAAGTTGGCCGGATGTGTGCGGCGCTCATTGAGCGTATTGACCTGCACAAAAAAGACCTGGGCGATCTTGTCCACGCCGCAGAAGGCATTGAAGTCCTGCGAGGCACTGCCCAGTCGACGAATCATCGTGGACGCGTCGGATCGAGGATCAATTTGAAGCGACGCATTGCTGCCATGGACTGCGTTCCAGCTCCTGATGCAGGCCTGGATGTTTCCGCGGCTCGCTGGTGAGAATTGATACAGGCCGATGTTCAGGCGGCTGTCGGGATGGGTCTGCGCAGCATCGAGATAAAACTTCACGCCGTTCGGTTTTTCGTATCCCTCCGGCCCGTGCTCGAGCGCAACCTGACGCGAGCGTGTTCCATCAGCCGTCGTCAGCGACTCGGTGTAGGCCAGGCATCCCATCAGCCTGGACTGAAGGTGCCGCAGAGCGACCGGATCTTCTCGCAACGCATTCCATCGGCGAGCCAGTTCGGTGGCGTCCTCGGCAACGCTTGCCGGAACAGCGTGTCCGATCGTCGCTTCGAGCGTTTCGACAGTGTGCTCGCACAGGGGATTGCTGGAAAGACTGACAGCACTGCGTCCGGACTCTTCGATCAACCCGAAGAGTCCTTCGTTGCCCCCCAGGCTCCAGGCTGCAGGCGCTTCATGGAGCATGATGGCCTGGTGGATGGCATCGGCAAAACGCGTCGGACCGTTCGCAGTCGGACGGACGGTCATCAACTCCTGCCGGCCCTTGAGGCGATCCACCGCGGCGAATGCGGCCAAATTGAAGCCAAGTTCGTGGCTCTGCGGCTCCGGAATTACCGGCGCGGGATCGGATGGATCCTGGACGGCCTGGGGCGTGTGCGGAACCTGGAGGCGACCGCAGGCCGAGACCAAAAGGAACACGATAAGAGCGAGAGCGCGAATCATCGTGAACTCCTCAAAGAGCTGGTGTGGTGGGGTTGTCCTCATCGCCATTCACGCCGAAGAGGTTGTCACTGTCGATGGCACGAGCGAGATCCTGGTAGCTCTTTGCAGCACCCCCCGCAGCCCAGGCATCGATGGCCTGGATCAGCTCCATGTCGGATTCGCCGAGCACGCTGAAGTACGTGGCGAGGCCGTTGGTCATGATGTCGAGATTCTTCGAGCCACGACGATTGGCAGCTGTCGACTTTCGGCGGAAGTACATCGTGTTGTAGTAAGTGTAAGAGCTGCAGCTATTGAAAAAGTAGATCTGGTACCGGTCCTTTGGCACCCGGATCTGGAAGCCGTGTGTCTCCTCGATCGATGAAAGGTCCAGATGGCCGCCGAGTCCTGAATGTCCGTCGTAAATCATCAGTGACGAGTTCTCGAGCGAGTCACGCAGGAAGTGGTGGAAAGCGCCGCTGTCCTCGCTGATTCCGCTCGGTCCGAAAAACACCTGCACCACGAGTTTCGCCCGCCTGGACTCCTTCGCGAACTCCTCGACGTAGGCCACCGGATCATCGACCTGCGCAATTTCCGCAATCTCGGCCTGGCTGAGCACCCGGTGCACAAACCCCATGGATTCCAGCCTGCGGCGGATTCCCACGAAGTTCGGAGCATTGATGTCGGCCGAACGATCGGGATTCTTCGCCTTCGTCGGATCGTCCATTCCTATGAGGATGCTGATTCGAATGACACCGCTCGAATTCACGAGGCGGTCATATTCGGGATAGGTTTGAAGAGTGTTCGGCTGGCGCCGAACCTTCGCGGAAAATCGCCTGTAGTCGACGCCCTCTCGAAGCTCGCAGCCCGGCTTGTAGGGATTCCAGAAATACCAGAAGTCATCCTCGGCCTGATAATGCGGATCGGTGCACGGATTGAACTCCTGGCCATTGGATCGCGTCCGCACTGCCGTGCGGTAGATCCGGTCGGGATTCACCGGAAGGACTAGGTCGTAGCTGGAGCCGGAGAGTCCCTGAAGGACGATGGTGCCGCGATACGAATAGCTCGCAACGTAGGACGATTTTGTGCCTTCTTTTTTTCGAAGCGAGATTTCAGTGATCCGGTGATTGCCCTGTGGAACCGCCTTCACTGGCGCCTCACCCATCGGTCCGAAAAGATGATTGACCTGCGCGTCGATCTTCTCGCGCGCGAAGTCTTCGTCCGGCTCCGTCCGAGAAGTAAACTCCACTTCGTGAGAGAAGCTGAGGACTGCCTCCGTGGAATCGACGGCAGAATAGGGTTGCCACGAAAAGCCCGAGGAAAGGACCAGCAGCCCTGTGGCAAGAACGCGGTGATTCATGGGTAGGGCTTCTACCTCATTATGACTCAACGCGTCAAACCGCTAGATCATTCATTGATTCCAGGTATTTAGATTAGAATCCAATGTTCAGGATCGGAGCCAGTGAAAACAGGCCGTGGGTATTGAAGTTAAGAAGCCCGATCTGGATGCCGTGGAGATTCTCGGCCCGATTCACGAGCCCGATCTGGAAGCCATAGACGTGCCGAGCAGTGTTGTAGAGCCCCGCCTGAAGCCCGATCATCGTCGTATTCGGAGACTGGTTTCCCAGGCCGAAGCCCAGTCCCACCATGGTGGATTCAGCCAGGTTGGCATTCCATCCAGACACCTGCAGGCCAATGATGCGTGCCTTGTTGACGTTGATGTTGGCTCCCAGCGCCGCCTGGAGCCCGATCACCGTGGCATGGCCCTTGTTCCAATTGAAGAGTCCTGAAACTCCGATTCCGACAAACTGGTTTTCGGTGATGTTGCCGATCGTGCCGAGGTCCACGCCGTAGACATCCTTGTTCACTCCGTAGCCGGCACTGAGACGTGCACCGACAATGCTGAAACTTCTTGGCGGCAGCTGTGCCGGAGGAGCAAGACCGAAGCCGATCGGCGTGTATCCGGCAAACGAAGGTGCGGCCGAATGTGCCACACCCAGAAGGATGACGAGAACGCCCCAGAGACGCATCAGCGAGAGTTTCATGCGATCAGCTTAAGCGCGATCCGAGAGAGCGGCAAGCGGGACGAACGGAGGCGTCCTTGCACCTCGCCAGGTGCATGGCGTGGAAGGGAATCAGCAGGACGGGTGTCCACGACACCCGCTGGGGTCAGTTTGCAGAAGTCGCCCGAGTTCCGCGGGCGCAGGCGCCGCCGACTTGTTGCCTGATCTTTTCATCCATGGTTCCGGAAACCTAGACGACCTTAGAAGTCCTCAGTCGCCGAAGGCCGAGGACAGGCGTAAATTACCGGCCCATGAAATGCCTGAACCTGAAAAAGACTGCTCTCCTGATCCTGACCCTGGCCGCCTCGCAGAGTGCGAGCGCCGTCGAAATTCCGGATGGCGTGTTTTACGATCAAAATCCGGCCGTGAAACTCGACCTCATCTGCAGCCGCGACTGGGACATCCAGAGCTGCACGCTGGCCCCCGATTTCCGCGAGCAGTTCGACGAGGCAAAGAAAGGATTCTTCGGGAAGTCTGAAGATCGCGCTCGCGTACTGACTGCGCTTCGACAGGAAGCGCTCGATTCGGCCGAGCTCTACAAGGCTCGTTCATCGAAATACGTCGGCAAGTCGAAAATCCTGACCTCACTTTATGATGAAGCCCAGCGAGAGATCCTGAAGAGTGATTACCTGATCGAGCTCAACGCAGCGATCGACGCCAACGCTCCGTCGTCCGAAGCCCACGAGCAGTTCCAAAAGATCGAGGAGCTCGCCAACCAGTTTGAAGCGGCATCCCAGCTTCCGGTCTCTGAGCGCCGCAAGGTCCGCGCAGAGCTCCTGGAGAAGTACAACGCCGCACAGGATCGGCTCCTCACCCTGTGGACTGTGGTGAACAGTCCGACTGAAAATTTTCCGCGCCTAAATCCAAAAGTTCGTCCGGTCGCAGATTCGAGCGTCCTCAACTCGAACGCCTCGCTTGAGCTGGTGGTGGGGTATCGCCTGGTTCCGGACGACACTGACTACTCGGAGGGCCACATCATCCTGGGCACCGACAGAAAGCTGCTGGAGGCTATGGTGCTGGATTCCAATGGGCGTGAAAATCCGATCCGTCTCGACGAAAAGGAGCTCGGCCTCTTCGGAAGCACGCAGCTCAGCTACGATGCCGCCAAGCGCACCCTCACCCATCGTTACCGCTATGACAGCAATCGCATCACATCCTTGAAAGGAAAGTCCCTCAAGGATCACCTCAAGGCATTCCTCGGAGTCAAATGACATGAACACGGAAAACGGTATCCGGTACCTTTTGGGTGTTTTTTGTCTAGGATTCGGACTACTCGCCTCTCCGGCTCACGCCGCCAAGGTGCGGATCCACTCACAGAGCCTGCTGCCCGGGTTCGGGCAGCTCAGCACTGAGTTCGAAGGCGTCGCCGAGGTCCTCGGGTCCGAGCCGGGCGAACTCCAAGTGGTGCATGCCCGGCTGACCTTGAAGGCCGGTGAGAAATTGGCTCAGGCATTGAAGCAGACTCTGTACGTCCAGGGTGCCCGCGAAGGCGGCTACACCATTCCCGCTCATGTCGGAATAGCTGCCGCCCAAGCGAAGGATGCGGAGCAGGGACGACGAGTACTGAGCGTTCTGGGCGCACCAGGCAAGACCCTGGAGCTTTTCAGCTACTCCGCTGGAAATCCCTTCGGCGAATGCACCGGACTGGTCTTCACCCATTTTTCGGCCGCACTCACGGTCGATGCGACGTTCATCGGCGCCTGCCAGTCGGAATAAGATTCCTTACCGTTTCTTAACGAAACCCTGACTGTATTTCGCGCGGGCATCGCCGATACGCTCTCATCATGAGTGCGATTACTCGGACGCTGGTCCACATCATCGAAGTCGATCGATCCATCCTGAGATGGTTGAGTACGCTGCGTCGCCCCGTGGTCGACTCGCTCATGCGCGGGTTCACTCGCACTGGAGACTGGCAGAGCTGGACCGCGCTCAGCCTGGCAGCACTCGTGGCGGGTGGTCCGTACCGCGCTCTCGCTCTCCAGATCATTCCGAAGCTACTGGCCACTCTCGGACTATGCTTCACAATCAAAACGCTCTCACGCCGCCAGCGCCCGTCCGTTGCGATGACGGACTTTCACTCGTTACTGAGGAATCCGGATCCGTACTCGTTTCCGTCATCACACACCGCTTGTGCCTGGGTGGTTTGCGCGAGCCTCGGAATGACCTTGGGATGGGGCTGGCCACTCTGGATCCTCTACGCGTCATCCATCAGCTACTCACGCATCCACGTCGGCGCGCATTATCCTCTGGACGTCCTGATCGGCACGGCGATTGGCGTCGGAATGGCGGCTCTCTGAAAATGGGTTCCGGTACCTTTTTTCGGTTGCTGGACCGCTGCTTGCTCCTGCCCTGGCCATGGTGTTCTCCACTCGATGGCCACTCCTGTCATTCCTGATCGTCATCCTCAACGTCGGTCTACATGTTGCGAGTGCTGCGGTCAGGAATGAGGATCCGTTCCTCAACTCAAACCCAGTGGGGCTCGGCGCAGTCGCGTCCACTCACTCGACCAAACATGCTGCGGCGTTCGTGCTCGAGGGTAGCAATCACTTTCGTCAACGCATCGGGTTCTACGGCATTCGCCAATACGGCTTTGCCGAGTCACGCGCCGAGCTGGGACCTTCGCCAGCCCTGGCCCTCTCCGCGGCAACAGGCATCACCCTCCTGGGCCTCGAAAAACGCGAGCGCACCTCGCTTCATCTCGGAGTCGAGCCGTTCAACGGCCGAGTGTCGTGGCGATCGACTGACACGGGAAGAAGCTTCTACCAGTGGTTTCCCACGGCAAGCGGTGGAGCCCAACTTGCGGCCGGAACCTGCCGCTCCCTGGGTCTTTTGCGTGCCGGAGCGGGTGTCGGAAATTTTGGAACCGAGGGCCTTCGTCCCCGTCTCCATCAGGCTTCAGGGGCGGCCGTGCACGTCAACTGCAGGCAGGCAGATCTCGGATTCGAGATCCTGAATCTCGGAAAGGGAGGAGAAAACGGCGTCTTCCGGACGTTCGACCTGACCTGGAATATTCCGCAAAGCAGCTGGAAGCTCGGCACGCGCGCGGAATGGATCAGCGCGCGAACCGATCCGGTTGCGGAACGTCGATGGCTCATCGTGATGCGCACGAATCCAATGGAATGAGTGAGTAGGAGGCGCGGTGAATCCCTTTCTATCGTCAGGTCGGACGGCCATGCTGATCGCATTCGCCATTTTCTTCGGCGGTTGCTCGCACCTGTTCTATCACCCTACTCGTGAAGCCTTCTCCAACCCGAAACTGGCACAGGTGCCGATCGAAGAGGTGACCTTCTCCAGCACCGACGGAACGCGTCTTTCGGGCTGGTTCTTTCCAGCTTCCTCTCGAACCCCGAGCGTTCACGCCCCCACCGTCATCCAGTTCCACGGCAACGCGCAGAACATGACCGCCCACTTCGCATCGGTATTCTGGATGGTCGAGGCTGGGTACCAGGTCTTCACGTTCGACTATCGGGGATACGGAAGCTCCGGCGGATCGCCCGACCAGCGAGGTGTTCATCAGGACGCGCTTGCAGCCATCCATGAAGTTCAGAGACGGACGCCTGGACGTCAGCGCGACATCATCCTCTACGGCCAGAGCCTTGGCGGCGCCGTGCTGGCGCGCGCACTTCAGGATCTGCCCCACAAAGAAAGGATCTCGGCCGTCATTCTCGAGGGAACATTCGACAGCTACCAGGCGATTGCACGCAACATGCTGGGACGAAGCTGGATCACCTTCCTCTTCCAGCCGCTGGCAACGGTTCTCGTTTCAGATGAGTACTCTCCCGAGCAGTCGTTCGCGAAGATCAGTCCGGTTCCACTACTGGTCATTCATGGTGAGCGCGACCCGGCCATTCCGGCGTCATTCGGCAGGCGAATCCATGCGAGGGCCGACGAGCCCAAGACCTTGTGGATCATTCCCGGCGGGCGGCACATCGACGCGATGTCGCGCGAGTCCGGACGGTATCGCGCTGATCTGATCCACTGGCTGGAGACCCATCGGCTTCGATGATTCAGCGCTTCTCCTTCGCTTCAGGTCGAGCCCGTCATGTTCATGGCACTGCAAGGATAGGGCGGGCGGCGGATTTCTGGCGAATTCGCCCATAAAAATCACGCCCTTTACTCTCCCCGGGTGCTCCCCGACAATGAAGACATTACCAGTCGCATTTTCATGAAGGAGCCACTCATGCGCTTGAATGCCTCGCTTGTCGCGTTATCACTCGTTGTCTCGGCCACTCTCTCCGGCTGTGCGCTCACCCGCACGATGGGCTGGAACCAGGATAAATCCGGAGACACACTTTCCGAGGCCGAACAGAAAACGGTCATCGCCTCCGGAAAATCTCGCTGGGCAAAGCGCCTCGACCGAGCAGAACTCGAGCTCGCGCTCAAGGACTTCGAGAAGGTGGCCACCGCAAATCCGAATCATTACGAGTCTCACGCGTACCTCGTTCGCGGCTACTACCTGCTTGCCGATGGACACCTTCCAGATTCCGAAATGAACGAAAAGAAGCGACTCTGGGAGATCGGAACCTCCTGGGGTGAGCGGGCCCTGGCCACGAATACCGCGTTCCGCGAAAAGGTGAAGGACGGCAAGGTCGCACTCGAGGACGCACTGGATCTGGTCACCAAGGACCAGGTCGATGCGGTCTACTGGACTGCAACCAACCTGGGAAAATGGGCGCGCAACTCCAACATCACGACCGCCCTCAAGTACAAGACGCGCGTGAAGAAGATGATCGAGCGCGTGCAGGCACTTGACCCGACCTTCTTCCATGGAGCACCGGACCGGTACTGGGGCGCCTACTACGCGACGCTTCCCGCGCTCTTCGGCGGCAGCCTCGACAAGAGCAACGAATACTTCCAGAAGAGCATGAAGTCGGCTCCGAATTACCTCGGAACAAAAGTGCTCTATGCCGATGCCCTCCTCCGCAAACGCGGTGATCGCGCCGGCTTCCGCAAGACGCTCGAGCAGGTGCTGCAGTCCAAGCCTGATGCCCTGGCGGATCTTGCTGCCGAAAACACGCTCGAGCAGCGCAAGGCGAAGGACCTGCTCGCACGCGAAGCTGAACTCTTTGACTGATCGAAACAATGATGAGGCCGACGATGAAGACGAAATGGATGTCGCTTCTGGTACTGGGAGTGGTGGCCCTCACGAGTGATGCCACGGCAAAGACGGTGCTGAAGTTCGGAACCGTGGCTCCGGACAACACTCCGTGGGCGGAGGAGCTCAAGGGAATTGAAAAGCGGGTTTCAGCCGAAAGTGGCGGTGAAATCCAGATCAAGACCTACCTCGGCGGCCAGCTCGGAGGTGAGATCGAGATTCTCCAAGGCATCCGTCGTGGCCGAATTCAGGGCGGAGGCATTACTTCTGCCGCACTCGCGAGCGCGGTTCCGGAAATGGACCTGCTCGAGATTCCGTTCATCTTCGAGTCGAACGATGAAGCCGACTTCATTCTCGACAATTATCTCTTCGAGCCCTTCAGAAAGCTCTTCGAACAGAAGGGCCTGATCCTCGTGACCTGGGCCGAGAATGGCTGGCGCGACATTGCCACCAAGGGCAAGGCAGTGAAGACTCCGGGCGACCTCAAGGGACTCAAGCTGCGCTCGCAGGAGAGCAAGACCCATCTGGCCTTCTGGAAGAGGATCGGAGCGAACCCGGTTCCGATTGCCGTTCCGGAGATCCTGCCGTCGCTGCAGACCGGACTCGTCGAGGGCTTTGATAACACGCCGCTTTTCACGCTTGCAGCTGAACTCCACACTGCGGTGAAGCACTACTCCGTCACGCGACACATCTACCAGCCTGCGGCAATCGTGTTCAGCAAGGTCACCTGGGACAAGCTCAGTGAAAAGGATCGCAAGATCCTGATCGGTCCCGGAAACGCGCAGGCCGCAAATGCCCGCAAGGCCGTCCGTGCGCTGGGCCAGCAGCTGCTTCAGGTGCTCAAGGAGTCTGGCGTTCAGGTGCTCGAGCTCACCGAGAAGGACCGGGCCCCGTTCAAGCAGGCCGTGACCGGAATTGACCAGGAACTCGTTCCGCAGATTGGCGGCGAGGCCGCGAAGATCCATGCCCTGATCGTGGAAGGCAAAAAGGCATTCGCAGCCAAGAAGAAGCCCTGAGGAAGATCCATGCAGAAGCTCCTTGCCACGGTTGAAAAGCTCGAGCGAGTGATTGCTGCGACGGCCTTTGGTCTCCTGGCCGCTCTCGTGGTCCTCGACATCTTCTCTCGCGAGGTCCTGCATCAAAGTTTTCCGATCGGCCCCAAGCTGGCGATCGACTTCATGATCTGGGGTGGATTTCTCGGCGCCTCGCTTTGCGCGGCGAAAGGAACGCACCTGAAGATCGACGCGGGCGAAAAGCTCTGGCCGCAATCCCTTCGACCCTTCGCGGGTCGAATGGAAACGCTGGTCACGGGCGCGTTCTGCGTCTTCATGGCCTGGCTGTCGATCCGTTATGTCCACACCAGCCAGGAGCTGGGCGAAGTGGGCGTCGTCACGAGAATTCCTGTCTGGATCTCGCAGCTCGTGATTCCGTACACCTTCGTGTCGATGTCGGTTCGCTACGCGGCCTACTTCGTCTTTCCTGCCCTGAAACCGTTGCCGCCGATTGGAGAAGGACGATGACTTCTCTGGGCCTGATCGCTCTCATCCTGCTGCTGGTGGCATTCAGCCAGTCTCTTTTTGTGATCATGGGTTCCGTCACCGCGTACTGCTACGCCTTCTTTGGCGACGGCGAGCTCACCGGAGTGATCGAGGACATCTACTTCGCCGCCAACAAGGACCTTCTCCTTGCGATTCCGCTCTTCATCCTTGCAGGATCGCTCATGAGCCAGGGCGGGATCTCGCGACGGCTCATCCGGCTCGCCACGGCACTCACTGCCGGCGTTCCGGCTGGCCTTGCCGTCGCGGCCGTTTTTTCTTGCGCGATCTTCGCTGCCATCTCCGGCTCTTCACCCGTCACCATGATCGCCATCGGAAGCATCCTCTATCCAGCACTTCGTGCGGCGGACTACCCGAAAGAGCTCTCCATCGGAGTGCTCGCCGCCGGAGGAACGCTCGGCATCATCATTCCGCCGTCCATTCCAATGATCGTGTATGCCATCATGTCGAGCGTGTCGGTCACCGACCTGTTCATCGCGGGAGTAGGTCCGGGAATCCTGCTCACACTTCTGTTGATGCTGTATTGCCTCATTCGCGGTCGATCGATGCCTCGGGGCCGGTTCGACCTGCATGAAGTAGGGGCAGCTTTCAAGAGCGGCATCTTCTCTCTCCTGATGCCGGTCTCCGTGCTGGGCGGCATCTACTCGGGTTTTTTCACGGCAACTGAATCTGCCGCAGTGGCCGTTGTTTACGCCCTGCTGGTGGAGTTCCTGGTCCATCGCGAACTGAAGCTCAGCCAGATTCCAAAGGTCCTTGCCGAGACGTCACAGCTTCTGGGATCGCTCTTCCTGATTCTCGTGCTCGCCGTCAGTCTCAACAAGTTCATGACTTTTGAGGAGATCCCTCAATCGCTGGTGCAGCTGCTCTCGGGGTCCATCCAGAGCAAATTCGCCTTCCTGATCGGCGTCAATGTCCTGCTCCTCGTCGCCGGAGCGTTCATGGACGCGCTGAGCGCCATCCTGGTCTTGGCTCCGCTCCTGGTTCCGATGGCTATTCATTACGGCGTCGACCCCGTTCACTTTGGCGTGCTGATGATCGTGAACCTGGAGATCGGCTACCTGACCCCCCCGGTGGGCGTGAATCTCTTCGTCGGCTCGAGCGTCTTCAAGGTGCCGATCACCACGATGATCCGTGCGGCGCTTCCATTGATCGCTGTGCTGCTGGTAGGCCTGATGGTCGTCACGTTCTGGCCGCAGCTGTCACTTTTCCTTCTCGGCACAAGAGCAAGTTGAACTATTCACGGACCGAGGGTCGAAGTATCCTCTTTGAATGCGACTCACTCGATTCGTGCTCGGCGGTGCTGCGGCTTCACTTGTTGCAACGACCGCCTTTTCCGCTCTTCCTGAAGATGCCCTTCAACTGCTCGAACAGATTCCGGGCCGCCGTCTCTCGCTTCCGTTTGTCGTGAAAAGGGCCGCCTCGAGCTCCGACAGCTTCCACGCCGCTTCTGCTGCATTCATTTCGACTGATGCTGACCGCCTTCAGGCCCGATCCGCCCTGGCCTGGCGTCCCTTTGTTCGGTTTCAGCAGCTTGATGATCGACGCGAGCCCACCAATCCATTCAGCCCGAGCAGGATCCAGAATTCGCAGCTCTCCTTGGGAGTATCCACCCAGTTTGAGACGGGCACGCAGCTTCAAGCCGAGGTCTCGCACGGCTCGAACGGGCTGCGCTTCAATGACTTTCCTCCGGGATCGCTCGATTACTTCGAAACTCGCGCCTCGCTGACTCTGAGCCAGAAGCTGTGGAACGATGCTTTCGGTACCGGCACGCGTGCAGGACTCGTGGCGGCAGACAAGGCTTCCGAGGCAGCAAGCGTTCAAGCGCGTATTCAGCTCGAGGAATGGGCCACCGGTATCATCCGGCTGTACTATGCCGCGTGGCTTTCACAGTCACAGGGAAATGCCGCACGAATGGGCCTCGACAGAAAGAAGCGCCTGAAATCCGTCATGGAAATCCTCGTTCGAAGAGGAACGGCCGAGTCCCCTGATCGGCTCCAGGTGGATGCGGCCCTGGCGGCCTCAGAGATTCAATGGGAGCAGGCCAGTCTCTCGCTCCAGGACCAGTGGCGCCAGCTCGTGGTGGCGTTGAAGCTTCCGGAGTCGATTGCCGCAGTGGATCCTTTTGAAATTCCGGTGGACCTCGACGATCCACTCGAGGCGGCTCGAAACCAGTGCGGAACCGAGCGGGCATTGGCGCAGGCTCCTGAGCCCAAGGAAGTGCTTCAGGCACGACTTCTTTCGGAGGCTGCCAGCCTCCAGCTCAAACAGGCCACGACACGTCTCCGGCCTGAAGTCGACCTGAACCTCAGCGTCTTCAGCAACGGCATCGACTCTGCCGGAGGAAACGCACTGTCGGAAGGGGCTCGCTGGCTCCATCCCGGTTACCTCGCCGGAGTGACCGTGAGTCTTCCGATCGGCTTCCACGCCGAAAAGGCCCAGGCGCTTCAGGCTTCTGCCCAGCAGCTTCGCGCCGATGCGCAGGGCAGGATTGCGGCGGATCGAAGCCGGACCGATTGGGTGCAGCGGTGCCTCGAGCTTTACCGCATGGATCGCGCCGCCGCGTCCTGGGGCCGAGCCGCACGGGCGCAGGAGCTTCGCGCACAGGAGGAAGAAAAGCGCCTGAAGATTGGCCGAACAGGAATGTTCCAGGTCATCCAGGCAGGCGATGACGCCACCCAGGCACTGCTCGCGCTCGACGCGGTCGAAGTCGAGCGTCGCTTGAATGCCTGGCAGGTGCTCCGCCTGGCAGGACAGATGTCCCGAACACTGGAGCTTTCCGAAGCACAGGTGAATCCATGAACTCGCTGATCGAATTTTTTATCCGTAGAAAACTCTTCGGAAACCTGCTGACTCTCACGATCTTCATCATCGGCGGGGCATCCACCCTGCTGATTCGCCGCGAGGTTTTTCCGAACGTGTCGTTCGACATTATCGTGGTCCGGACGATCTTTCCTGGGGCATCACCCGAAGAATCGGAAAAGCTCGTGACCAACCCGCTCGAGCAGGACCTCAAGGAGGTCGACGGCATCAAGAAGGTGCTTTCGGTATCGACCGAGAACCAAAGCGAGATCACCCTCTTCCTGGACCCTGATCAGACGACCGA
>CAMAQA010000051.1 GCA_945860415.1 Bacteriovorax stolpii | reverse complement strand
CCTGCCCGCGGTCAATCAGGTGAAGAGCTCGTACTCGCACGTGCTCGGAATGGCCGGCTCCATCTCGAGCCGGACAGAAGTGAGTTCTCTCGAAATTCGCAGGGCGATTCACGATCGAGACGGGGGCCAGATCACCCTTCAAACCCGTGAGTTGCTCGGCGAAATTCCGGCACTGGAGTCGCACCTCCTGGGCCGCACGGCATCCGAGCGTCGTCAGACATCTCTACACTTGCGAGCGGGTGAAGCAGTGGGAAACCAGCTACGCCTACTATGCAAGCGTGAAGGTAGTTCGCGTTCAGTGAGTTAAGATTCGTGGTGTCGCCCGTCTCCTGGTGAGGTGGGCGGCATCAACGAGTCAGTGGTTTCTCAGTCGTCGAACTCCGCGATCCACTTCTGGACGTCGATCTTCTTCAGGTCGGCTCCGAGAAGGACCTGCGAGTGGATTCGGCCCTTGGAGCCGAGCTGTTCGGCCGGGGCCGAGATGTTGACCAGGTAGGCGAGGGTTTCGCCGTTCCAGACCCAGGCCTGCACATATTCAGCGGTGGCGGGGCCCTTTTGTTGAACCTCGCCCTCGAGGATCGTGTCGAGCCAGAGGCGCTCTTCATCTGCGATGGCATCGTTCACCGCCTTCTCGATCTTCTTCCGGGCAGCAGCCGTCAGTTTCAGGTCGGCGAGATCGACTCCGGTGCTCTCGCGCTCTAGGAAGTCGACCGCGGCGGCGGTCTTGGACTTCAGTAGCTTCTTCAACTCAGCAACGCTCTTGGGCGTCTGGTCACCGGCCTTGCGGCTAACGATGGCCCAGGCTTCAAAGAGATCGCCGCGGCGCTCGTCGGCTCGGATGATGTTGGGGGCGTTCTTCGGAGGCTTGGAGCCTGCGGGAATATACGGAGCGGGGCTGCTGCCTCCCTTCGTCCGCGCTGCGGCCTCATCAAAGCTGTCTCGCGCCGCCTTGAGCTCGCGAGAAGAGAGTACGTCGCGGCCATCCTTCACGAGCCGGAGTGCGCGGTACAGGCCATCGGCCTTGAGGGCGAAAACATTCTCTGCGAGAGCATCGATCGACCACAGGTCGTCCGTGGCCTTTTCAATCGCCTGGAAGTGTTTTTCGAGCTCGGCCAGTTCAGAAGCCGGAAGACGGATTTCTCCGCGCTGAAGGGCGAATTTGAGGTGGATCAAATCCATGCTCAACAGTGGACCTGCTCCGGGAGATCCGTAGATTTTCTTGAAGCCCGGAAGAAGCTCTCCGTACCGGCGACTCGCGTTCTCGACCAGAGAGGTGTCGAACTTGGCCTTCTTGAGGAGCCGGATCGTTTCGGCGAAGCTCTGGGTCACTTCCTGACGCCGGGTGACCGCGCCGCCGCTGGCGAGCTTTCCCGCCGAGACGACCTCGGATTCGATCGCGGCAAAGGCCGCCGAACACGAAGCACTTTTTGGGGCTGCCTCCAGCCGACTCCAGGGCGTGATCGCCAGAAGCAGGGGGATTCCGGCCAGCAGAGGAAGGCCTCGGAAGGGATGGGCGCGGGTCGGTGACAGCACACTCATGATTGTCTTTTCGGCGGGTTACGCCAGTTTCTTGACCTCCTCCATGCGTGATTGATTTTATTGATGATTCGCATCAGTTTAATGCGGACTTCCAGAGTCCGAATTGAGTTTACAGAGTCTTGAACTGGTCATAATCGAATCGCATGAAGACCATGAACACGACCCGTCATCAGAGTTCTCGTAAGGCCCTGCTCCACAAGTCTGCAGTGCTCCTGCAGACGGTGAGCGGTGCAGAAGCATTGGCTGCGATCGACTACGATGATCGCCCGGCCGATGATCTCGATCTTGCGCTCGAACAGCAGGCCGCGGCCGCCTCGACGCACTTTTCCAATGGCATGAAGATCCAGCTTGAACGGATCAAGCGCGCATTGCACCGGATCGAGTCTGGCACCTACGGAGTCTGTCTCGAGTGCGACGCGACGATTGCTCCGAAGCGTCTCCAGGCCGTGCCTGAGGCCGAGCTTTGCGTGGATTGCCAGGAGGCGCAGGAGTTCACCACTCGGGCGACTCGCCGGCTCGCCAGCGCGTAATGGTGCCAATTCACTGACATTGGAAACCGAGGGGCCACTCGTTACTCTAGCCGGGTGAAAACACGGACTGTTCGATGGCCGGTGGCTCTCTGTTCACTGATCGTGCTTGGGGCGGTGGTCTCGGGCTGCGCAGGACTGCGTGGTCGTGGCCCTGCCTCGGAAACTCACGCTGACAGTGCAGGCTCTCGACCCAATGTCGTGCTCATTTACACCGATGACCTCGGCTATTCCGATGTCGGGTTTCAATCGCAGATGCCGACGCCGACTCCGGCCATCCAGGCTCTGGCGTCGACGGGCATCTACTTCAAGAATTTCTATTCCGCTTCGTCAATCTGTTCTCCTGCACGCGCTTCGCTTTTGAGCGGAAAGTTTCCGCCCGAAACTGGTGTCGGCAAGGCGCTCTTTCCGGGGCAGGGACATGGGGTTCTTCGACCGGAGGAAACCACGCTCGGAGAACTGTTCCTGGGTGCGGGCTATCAGACGGGGTTCTTCGGCAAGTGGCATGTCGGCGATCTTGCCGGCACTCGTCCGCTGGATCAGGGGTTCCAGCGCTTCACGGGCATCCTTCACAGCCATGACCTGACTCGCACGCTCTTTCGACAGGACCAGGTAGCCGATGGAAGGGCTTCGACTGAGAAGATCCTCCAATCGATTCTGACGGATGCCACTTCCTTCATCTCTGAGCGTCGTGAAGCACCGTTCTTCATCATGTACTCGACCCCCATGCCGCATGTGCCGCTGCCGAAGGGCTACAGCTACCAGCGGACGCTTTTTCAGATCGACCAGGACGTGGCCCGAATCGTTGAGGCTCTTGAAAAAGCGGGAGTGCGCGACAACACGTTGATCGTGTTTGCCTCGGATAATGGACCGTGGATTCCGAAGGGCGACGCGGCCGGTGAATCCTGGCCTCACCGGGGTACCAAGGGCTCGCAGCTCGAGGGAGGCTTCAAGGTGCCGATGGTGGCGTCTTGGCCTGCCCGGCATCGCGAGCTGAAGGTGGTCGAGGACATCGTCAGCGGGACGGATTTTTTCTCCACCTTTGCCGAGATGCTCGGCGCCTCGGGTGCGGCCTCGAAACTCACCGAAAGTCGATCGTTCTGGGCAAGGCTTTCAGGAGACGCGGCAGCCGCGCATGCACGAAGCCTCATGCCGTTTTACTCCGGCTCGAAGCTCGAGGCCCTTCGGGCAGGACGCTGGAAATACGATTACGGTTCCTCGCGGCTTTATGACCTCGGGCAAGATCCTGCCGAGGCCCGAGACGTTTCTAGCGAGAATCCGGATGTGGTGCAGCAGTTTTCCAGCCGCAATCTCGAACAGATCCGTCAGAAGCTGGGTGCCACGAGCGCATCTTCGTTGCGCAATGTCGATCTGCTCCGCCCCGAGGATTCCGCCCAATCGACCTTTTACCAGCAGTCGATTCCGCAGCACGGCATCTACTTCAGTCCTGTAGGCTCGCACAACCTCGCTCGTGCCGAGGCGCTGGCTTACGAAGCAGGTCCGGAAGTGGTCGCGAAATTTCTGGAGGCGGGCCTCGATGTGAATCGGGTTTTCGAGCGATTCAGCCAGGCGATTGGAGCGACGGGCAGCAGCGGCGAATTCACTGCCAACCTTGCCGCACTCTGGACTCTCTCCGGACAGGTCGAGAAGCTGCGCCTTGCTCATGAACGAGGAGTGGGTCTTGATCTTCGGATCAAGACTCGTCCGTTCAAGCACTCTCGAAAGACCCATCTCGCCGAACACCTGCAGGACGAGATCGACGCATGGACGCAGTATGAGCGGCTGTCGGACGTGAGGTATCGTGAGTATTTTTCGCGCCACCTCGAGCGACTTCGAGAGACGCGCTCGCTGGTCCAATCGAGATAGGCGCTCCGGCTAATTCGCGTTCTGCTGCAGCTTTCGCAGCCCCGCGTAATCGAGCACCGTGCGGATCATGAAGTGATCGGACGGATTTTCGTGGCGTTCGGCATGGGTTTTCGGGGTGGGCCTGATCCTTCCATGGGCATCCAGGTAAGGAACGACCTGGGCCTCTCGAATGATACCGCTCTCCCGAGCAACCCCAGAGATCCAGATGGCATCCAGTTGCGATCCGACCGTCGGGGAACCGTCGCGAGGATGGAACGTCTGGGTGACTCGATCGGCAACTGGAACGGACTTCCTCGCCGGAGCAAGGTCGAAACTGTCCTCCATTCCAACACGTGCCTTCAAAGAATCAAAAGATCGTGCGTGGCGAACGTCGTCATTGAAGTCGCCCGCAAGAACCAACGCAACCTTCGGCCCCAATTCCTTTCGGTAGTGCTCGAAGATCTGCGCGGAGGCCTCGGCCTGCCGAGTGCGAATGGCGGCGGTGTCGATCGTGGCGTCGCGTGAGCGCTGTGACTTGTAATGCGTTCCTGCCACGGCAAACCTCGGCGGGCCTCGGGCGTCGCCCCCTGTTTCGCGAAACACCAGCACCGGTAGATCGCGAGAGAAGAGGGGGGCGTCCGCTGCCGCTTCCGCCACGTTCTTGAAGCTCTGTGCCTCGACCTCAAAGGGCAGATCCTTCTTCAGCAGGAATCCGACGTGGATGCCGCTTCCGTTTCCTTCAATCAGCAGTGGTTCGTATCTGCCGCCGAGATGGCTGGCATTGAACTCCGAAAGAAAGCGCGCATTGCCCACTTCTTCCAGGACGAGGATGTCCGGATCAGCCCGCAAAATCGTCTCGGCGACGCCCCGGATATCCCGATCCGGTTTCGTGGAGTTGAAGTCGAGCACGTTGTACTGACCGATGGTGAGCGTTTGAATGTCTTGTGGCTTGCGGCCACCTGGGGCGCCCAGACGAATCTCGACGCGAGGCCCCCAGTCGCTTGCAGAAGAAATGCGCTTCAGGCTGCCGATGGGTGCACGAAGCGGCGACGCTGGTGCCGCGGCGGCAGGAAAAAGATGCTGGAGTGCGTCGGCGCAGGACGAGCCCTGCGCGACGGCAGGAGACGCACTGAGCTGAAACAGAAGCAGCAGACCGGCTACGGATCTCAGTTTTGGCTCCCAGCTCCTCATCCTGAGAGCTATCGGAAAAGCCGTGTCAAAACCTGAGGTTTCCTCTTCGGAGCACTTGAGCCTTCAGTGAACTTGGGGCAAGTTTTCGGCCTATGACCTTTGAACTCTGGTTTCAGTCCCAAGCTCCCGAAGTTACCACGCGTTCCGCCGCCGCCGTTCTAGCGCTGGCCGCAGAAGGAGCCACGGTTCCGTTCATTGCTCGTTACCGCAAGGAGCAGACGGGCGCCCTGGATGAGGTAGGAATCCAGAAGGTCATCGACACGAAGGAAAAGTGGGACAACCTGCTGAAGCGCCAGGCCTTCATCGTCGAGGAGATCGAGCGCCAGAAGAAGCTCACCCCCGAGCTCAAGGACAAGGTTTTGACGACCTTCGATGCCGACCTGCTCGAAGACATTTACCTGCCCTACAAGCAGAAGCGGAAGACCAAGGCGACGATCGCCAAGGAAGCCGGCCTCGAGCCGCTGGCCGACTGGATCTGGAACTGCGGCCACGGTACCGAAAAGCCGCAGTCCGGACAGACGCTCGAGCTCTGGGCGCTGACCTTCAAGAACGAAGAGAAGGACATCAAGGATGGCGACGCCGCCATCGCTGGAGCGCAGGACATCCTGATCGAGCGCCTGAGCGAGAACCAGGACCTCCGGCAGATGGTCCGTAAAAAGACCCTCGATACGGGCTCGATGTCCACGGGCAAGGGCGCGAAGGCCAAGCCAGCGAGCAAGTTCGAAACCTATTTTACGTATCACGAGAAGGTGCAGTCGCTCCTTCTGCCGCAGAACTCGCATCGCTACCTCGCCATTCGCCGGGGCTGGATGGAAGAGGAGCTCACTTTGCAGGTGGGGGGCGGCGAGAACCACGCGCAGTTCGAGGCCGAACTGCTCTCCTCATTTGAAGCTGCAGCCGGTGCATTGAAGGAATCACCAGGACAATCGGTGTTGAAGAAGGCCGCGCGTCTCGCGCTCAAAGCCTACGTCATGCCGTCGATCGACAGCGAAGTGCACAAGGCGCTGAAGGAGATCGCCGACGAATCGGCCATCAAGGTTTTTGCCGAAAACGTTCGCAAGGTGCTGCTGGCTTCTCCGCTGGGCCCGAAGGCCGTGCTCGGAGTTGATCCGGGTATTCGCACGGGCTGCAAGGTGGCGGCAGTGACGGCCTCCGGCCAGTACATCGCCAGCACCGTCATGCATCTTCAGACCGAAGAGCAGAAAAAGAACGCGGCCGTGCTGCTGGGCGAAGTCTGCAAGAATGCGCAGATTTCAGCCATAGCCGTCGGAAATGGAACGGCTGGCCGTGAAACGGAAGTCTTCCTGCGCTCTACCCTGAAGGAGCTGGGGCTTTCGATTCCTGTCGTCATGGTCAGTGAATCGGGTGCCTCGGTGTATTCTGCGTCGGAAGTGGCTCGCGAGGAGTTTCCGGATCTCGATCTCACGGTTCGTGGCGCCATTTCGATTGCCCGTCGCTTGCAGGATCCGCTGGCCGAGCTCATCAAGACTGATCCGAAGAGCATCGGCGTCGGCCAGTACCAACACGATGTCTCTCAGCATGCCTTGAAAAAAAGCCTCGATCAGGTCGTCGACAGCTGCGTGAACCACGTGGGAGTCGACCTGAATACGGCGTCCTACCACCTGCTCTCGCACGTGTCGGGCATCGGTCCGTCGCTCGCGAAGTCCATCGTCGAGCATCGAAACACCAAGGGCCTCTTCAAGTCGCGGCAGGAGCTGCTTGAAGTTTCGCGGTTCAGCAAGAAGGCCTTCGAGCAGGCGGCAGGGTTCCTCCGTATTCCCGATGCCGAGAACCCGCTCGACAATACGGGCGTGCACCCGGAGCGCTATTCGGCCCTTGAAGGGGTGGCCTCGCGCCTCGGCAAGTCGCTCCAGGACCTTGTCGGCTCGGGCGTAGCGCTCGTGAAGAAGGACGAAACGCTCAAAAAAGAAGTGGGCGAGTTCACCTTCAAGGACATCGTGCAGGACCTCGAAAAGCCGGGACGCGATCCGCGCGATCCGTTCGTGGCTTTCCAGTTTCGCGAGGATATCCATGAGGTGAAGGATCTTCAGCCGGGAATGACGGCCCCGGGTCTCGTGACGAATGTCACGAACTTCGGCGCCTTCGTCGATATCGGCGTCCATCAGGACGGCCTCGTGCACATCTCGCAGCTATCCGATCGCTATGTGAAGGATCCGCGCGAAGTCGTGAGCCCGGGAGACCGCGTGCAGGTTCGAGTACTCGAAGTGAATCTCGAGAAGAACCAGATTGCGCTCACGATGAAGAGTGGAGAAGTGCGCCCGACGGAATCACGCCCTGTCCAGGGCCAGAGGTCGGAAGGATCATCGAGGCCGACCTTTGGCGGCGGACCTCGTCCGCAGCCGAGTGCGGGAGCTCGTGCCGGTAGTGGACCGAGGCCGTCATTCGGTGGCGGCAAGTCGAGCGCACCACCGCCCAAGCCGAAGGAGGCGTTCAATAACGCTTTCGCAGGACTGGCCGGGCTTCGAAATACCCTGAAGAAATAGCCGGATGGCGCGATCGAGTTAGAGTGGACGAAGTGACGCCGTGGTCAATCCTGCCTCAGAAAGAATCGAGGCCAGGCGATCCGAAGGCTGCTCCATCGACACGACTGCAGTCACCGAACCATCTGCACCGACAGTGATTCGCTCGGAGGGAACTTCGGCGGAGACTCCTTCGCGGGCCAGGGCGATCGTGATGAGTCGTGAAAGCGTTTCCGGATTCCGCGAACGAAAGATACCCGGCGAGAAGCTGGCCTCGGACTCCACCGGCTGTTTGGTTTCGGTGTCATAGGGACGTGGAGAGCGACGCGGTTCTTTCTGTGGTTCGCCGCGAATGATCTGGCTGACGACCGTGCTGCGGATGTGCGGATTGGCATCGCCGCTTCCACTCATCAGCCGTGTCGGAAGCCAGATGAAGTCCGGGTGGGTTTCATCCGGCCTGGCTACCTTGACCTGCTGGTGGTGCCAGATGCCTTCGCCCACGATGCGTCCTGCCGAGAGGACCCGGGCTCCGGCGGCATCCGTTTCAATCGGTGCGTCGAGGAACAGGGTGAACTTCAGGATTCGTCCCTCGAACTCGTTCGGATTGGCCCAGGTGCGGCGAATTCGCTCGTCGTCTCCGGTCTGTCGAATGTCGAAGCCCTGCGAGAGGTAACTTGCCGGCACGCCGTCGTTGGTCCAGTAGAGCTTCACTCGAAGGAATACCGGATAGAGGGTGCGTCCACTGCGGGTCACGGCAGCCAGTCGGTCTTCCTTGCGGATCGGAAGGAATCGGTACCCGGCTACGGGGTGGTTCCAGACTTCGTCGCCGGTGAAGCGATCAATGACGACGGATGTGCCCATGAGGCCCACGTAGTTGGTCAGGATGTGGAAAAACGAGCGGGGAGTGACATCCCAGAACGCATCGTAGGTAGAGCCCTCTCCGTAATCGAGTGGAGTTCGAGCTTCGCTGCTTTTGGGGTCATAAACCCAACCTGCAGTTTTGACGCTCTTGTTGGTATCGCCTGCGAATAGTGAATCGCTGTCCATCCAGAGCTCGGTCAGGTAGGCCTTCTGGTCTCCGACGCTGAACCGCGTACCCGCATGCTCGATGGCATTCCGCGGCTCGGCCTCCTTGATGGCTGCCGCTGCCCAGGCGTTGCAATGACCCCACCAGTTCTTGCACCCTTCCTGAAGCTCTTTTTCAACGGAGTCGCACGAGTGATTCGTCTTCTCCCACTGGGTGGCCTGGAGGCGTCCCTGATGGAAGGTGCGGTCGTAATGTTCCGAGAAGGAGGGCTTCTGCTGCGAATCATCGGCGATGCCGTGATACCCATACGGAAAGTAGGACCCTGCCCAGGGCACCTGCTTCGGCTGGACCGCTCGATCGGAATGATTGAAGAGCGATGCGAAGTCGGTGCTGCGGATCTGGAAGCTTCCGGTAGCCGCAGATGCCATGCCGGTTGCAGCAAAAATCGTCGAGACGATGATCGCGAAGTTTTTCATGTTCATTTCCTCACCGTGATTGCGAAGAAGCGCGAGTTCTCGATGGTGGTCGGCCAGCTTGCGCCGTCACACCAGCCGACGACCGTCGTGTTGCCGTAGAGATCGCGGTACTGGTATCGCCGGGCGTCTTTGCACGAGGCTGCCCCGAATTTTCTCATCTTGTTCCGGACGTAGGCATCCGCGGGTACGGGCAGGCCTCCGATCGAGGCGGAGTGTGCATCCAGGTTGGGAATATCCATCGGAAAGAGCGTGAGACCTGAGGACGAGGCCTCGACAGGATTCCACTTCATGGAAGTCGTGGCGGTTTCTCCACGCGATTCGTACAGCTCCATGTCGACTCCGTAGGGGTGGTAATTGGAGTCGAGATAGAGGCGCGCTGCCACCGGATCACCGAAACGGCGGTTGCCAGCCTTGATTTCTGGCGCGACCTGGCTCAGCTCGAAAATTCCACAGTCGAGCGACGAGTGGATGTCGGAAGGAAAATGCTCGCGATGGGCCCACTTGTCGGTTTTTTCCTGGAGCAGCTTCTGGCAGTTGAGCAGCCGCTGGGCCGTGATGGCAAAGCGAACCGGCGAGGCGAACGCCTGAAATGGCTCGACCTCGGTTTTGGACCCTTGGTTCGAGATCTTTGGAAAGACGATCATCTCTGTTCTTCCACGCAGTTTCCTGAAGCCTGCCAGGCGGTCGGGCTGGCTTGCCGAGGCCGGGGCTCGCTGACTCCTGGTTTCCAGCTCTTGAAAAGCCTGGTCGATGGCGCGCTCGTAAGTGCCTATCACTTTCGTGGTGCCACATGCAGAAAGTGACACTGCGGCTAGAGCCAGAGCACCGAGCCTGCTCGTCGTGATTCTGGTGGTCATGAATTTCTCCTCCGGGTTTTCGCCTCTTCAGTTTAGCGGAAACTCGCCGCCTGTGAACGAGGCATCGGTTGCCTTGACGCACCACGGAACGTCATGATTCTGTCGGGCCATGAAAGTGGCCTTCTTCGACACCCATGGTTTTGAGCGATCGGTTTTTGCAGATGAAAATCGTGGTTTCGGTCACGAAATCACCCATTTTGAGGTTCGACTAGGAGAGCAGACTGCAAGCCTTGCTTCGGGGTTTACCGCCCTCTGTGCGTTCGTGAATGATCGAATCGGAGCATCGGTGCTGGAAAAGATCGCTCGATCGGGCACACGGCTCATTGCCCTTCGTTGTGCCGGATTCAACAATGTCGACCTTGAGGCAGCAGGCCGGTTGGGCATTCGAGTGGTGCGGGTGCCGGAGTACTCTCCCCATGCCGTCGCAGAACATGCGGTGGCGCTCATTCTCAGCCTGGATCGCAAGATCCATCGTGCGCACTCCCGAGTTCGCGAGGGCAATTTTTCGCTCGAAGGGCTGGTGGGCTTTGATCTTCATGGCAAGACCGTCGGAGTCGTCGGCACCGGTCGAATCGGAGCGGTTTTTGCCAAGATCATGCTGGGTTTTGGCTGCCGGGTCCTGGTTTGCGATCGTGCCGAGAATCCGGAGCTTTTAGGCCTGCCAGGTATTCGCTACGTCGAACTTCCGGAGCTGCTTCGAGAATCGCAGATCATCTCGCTGCATGTTCCTCTGACTCCCTCCACGCGACACTTGATCGACGGCCCGGCGATCGAGCGGATGCGTTCTGGAGTGATGATCATCAACACCGGCCGAGGAGCGCTGATTGATACGCCGGCGCTGGTGCATGGGCTCAAGAGCGGCAAGGTGGGATCAGCAGGTCTGGATGTTTACGAGGAAGAAGAAGGCATTTTCTTCGAGGATCTGTCGGATCAGGTGCTGCAGGATGATACGCTGGCACGGCTGCTGACTTTTCCAAATGTGCTGATGACGTCGCACCAGGCCTTTCTGACGGCAGAGGCTCTGTCGAACATTGCCACGACTACGCTGAAGAATATTTCTGATTTCGAGGCGGGACTTGCGCTCGACAACGAGGTGACCGCAGCGGCAAACCTGAGAAAGTCCGGCAGCTAGTCTCGTTGAATCAGAGGAAGATCTGAAGCGCGGCCGAGTTGGTGCCAGGGATGAAGTTGTGCAGGATTCCTGCGGCAAAATGCCGTGAAAGTCGTGCCTGGAGGGCGAAGTGGTGCTGAGTGACATCACCCTCCCCGGCATACCACGCTTGCCGTCGTGCGGCGGTCAGGTAGACACGGCTTAGGTTGATGGTTCCGGTAAGGATCGTGATGGGATCAAGGCGTGGTCCATTGAAGTGGTGCAGGACTGAGTACTCGAACTCAATCATTGGCAGGCGAAGAGTGGCCATGGCCGAGTCGAAGTAGATTCCGGGCAGAGTGCTTGAGATTCTCTCGCGAGAAAGGCCCACTCCGAGGGTCAGCCAGCGTTCACCGATGGAGATCCCCAGTCCTGGCCCCACCGTTTCGGTGGTCGAGTTGTAGCGCACCGAAACTCCGAGATTCACTGCACGATGGGTTCCTTTTTTTTTCGGGTTCAGGCTGAAGGCCGTGCCGAGATTGAAGTGAGGGAGAGCCCTTTTGCCGGTTTCCGAGAGTTCGAACGTACGAAGATCCGCGCCACCCATGGTTCTTTGCAGGACGTCGTTTCCGTAGAACGTATTGTTACCCGCGGTAGAAACGGCGGTGCCGAACTTCTGGAACCCTTTCACCAGCGACAGCGCATTATTGATTTGTCCGGGCTGGGTTCGAATCTGGCTGAAGATGTTTTCGACTCCATAGGGTGTCGGATCGGTCGGGGTGGCTGCCGGAGTCATGTTGAAGGATCCGGCGAAGCTCGAGCCGGCTGACGATGCGGCGCTGCGGGCTGGCGAGGAGGATCGGCTTCCCGATCCGCCTCCGCAGGCCCTGTCGGCGAGGGAGGGAATGAACCGCTTGTAGAATTCGCATTGATCTGCGAGCGCGGAAGAGGGCAGGAGTAGTGTCGTAGCACTGGCTGAGAGCATTGCTGCAGCCAAGAGCCTCGAACGATTCCTGGTGGTCTGAGTGCCACTCTTCATTTCATTGATCATGTCACGGACTTTGTGGTCTGGAAGTAGGCGGAACTTGCCGAGTGCTGGGGCACAAAAAAAAGGGCCCGGTGTTTCTACCGGGCCCTCTCAAAACAAATCCACGTCGGATTAGAACTTATAGTTCACGCCGGTGTGGAGCATGTAGCCGTTGGCGGAGTAGTCGCCGGCGAGCAAGCCCGTAGCGGTACCCTTGGCCATGGTGTACTCGCCTGCAGCGCTCAGGTCGATCGCCGAGGTCAGGCCGGTCGTGAAACCTGCCGTGAAGCTATAGGCACGTCCTGGAGGAGTCAGGGTCGAGCGCGCAAAAGCTGGGCTCGTGACCACCGAAGTCAAGGAGCCACCAGCTCTCCAGGTCCAACCGGCCATACCGGAGTAGGTCAGACCGCCACGAACGACGTTCTGGTCATCCCAGTTCAGGGACACGGGCGTGTTGGCCAGATTGAGTGCACCGCCAGGACCCGTGGTTCCTGTCAGGCGAATCTGATCGACCTTGCCGTAACTGGTACGGGAGTACTCGCCGATGATCGACCATTCTGAGCTCACGTCATATCGACCACCCACATTCCACGAAGCGGGAAGAGTCGTGGCAGCAGTGCCGGCAGAGCCAGTGTATGCGGTTCCACCTACGATACTGGCGGCTGTTCCCTCAGCGGTGAAGTCCACACCATTGCGGTAGCCTGCACCGACTGCCCAGCCCGTGCCCTCATAGGTCAGGCCCGCGCGGAAGCCGCTCGCCTTGGTGTCCTTCAGGTCACTGAGGCTGACACTGTCGTTTCCAGACATGAAGGTCAGGTCGGCGTTGATCTGATTGATGCGATACGCAGCACCCAGTTTGAGGCCAGGAATGATCTCATAACCAGCACCAATCGAATACTCCATGATGGAGAGATCAGTCTTCGGGTTGTGGGTTCCGCCACCGGCGCTGATGCTACCCATGTCCGCCTTCGCGCCACCTGCCACATAGGCACCGACGCCGATTGCGAGCTTTTCATTCACGGCATAACTACCCATTGCACCGAAAATTGGCGAGAACGTCTGCTGACCATCGACCGACGAATTGGCAGTGACGACGGGTCCACTGAACTTCGAGAAAGTCGGCGAAACGTTCAGGCTGACTTCCGTGCCCTTCGAGCCAGCGAGGCCTGCGGGGTTGAAGAACAGCGCTTCTGCGCCGGATGCGGACGAAACTGCAGCACCACCCTGACCGGCATACTTACCGGACCAGAGGATGGACTTTTCAAAACCTGCTGCCAGAGCCGACTGTCCACCGAGGATCGAGAGGACAATGGCGCTTGCGAGCGCTTTCTTGCTGTGACGAAGAATCATGACTCATGCTCTCCTTGCATGGGGTTAACGCACACATCCGTGTTGGATATGAAAAGTTTAACCGCCATTTGGCCGCGCGTGAAATGTAAAGTGTCCGAGTTCGTTTCTCGGAAACCCTAAAAGTGTGACAACGCTTTGACGAAAGCGTCGCCACTGACTACTCAACCTCAATGGATTCGACCGAAAAAAAGAAAAGGGCGAAGCGATCCTCAGATCACTTCGCCCCTAAAAATTCGACCTGAAGCGGACAGCTTACGGCTGAACCTGCTTCACGAGTCGCGAGACATCAAAGCCCTTGGCAGTCATTCGCTCGAGGATTTCGTTGTAAGTCAGCTCATCCATCGTGGTGTTCCGACTCAGGATCCAGAGGTAATCACGGTTCGGAGCTCCGACCGCGGCGTACTCATAATTCGAGCCGAGGTCGACGATCCAGTAGTCGCCGTAGAACGGCCAGAAGAACGACACCTTCAGCTTCGCATTGGTGGTGGTGTCGACGACTTTGGCCTTGCCGTTGGCCTGCTTGAGCTTGCCGTCGATCGAGTTGAGGTTGCATTCGTTGAGCACGCCGATCGTGCCGTCAGAGTTGGCGGTGTAGGTGGCTCGAGTGGCGGTGCAGCCCTTCTGAAAGCTCTGCGGAATGGACGAAATCTCGTACCAGCGGCCTAGATAACGGTTCAGGTCGACGTAAGGCACCGTCGTCAGCTCGGGCTGTGCGTTTCCTCGGCCAAAAGCCTGAGCCACAGATGGCATCACTGCGATTGCTGCCAGGATCGAAAGAATCTGGAGAACGGACAAAAACCTTTTCATGCAAACCTCCTCGTTGAAGACTTCGTGAACCGGGGATATCAGCTTAGGCGCTTTGCGTCAAAACTATCGCCTGACTTGGGAAGTCCTTGAAACTGCAATAAAAAAGCCGCATCCCGGTGCGGGATGCGGCCCTAAAGATTTCAAAAGATTGTTGGAATCAGAAGCAGACGCTGATCGGGCGTTCGTCTTCGTCTCGATCAACGTAGGTGCCCAGTGCCTGGGCCAACTCGATGTTGCTACGATCCAGCAAGTCCGCCTTGACGCTGTACTTGCGAGAGATTTCCGTGACTTCCACCCACTGCCGGCCCGGGCGCGGTACCGAATGCCAGGTATCGGAACAGACCATGCCGCCGTTTCCGACAGGGCGACACACCGTGTGGCGCTCATCCATGAAATAGGTGCAGGACCGATACTCGCGGCGCATCTGGCGAGTTTCGCACTCAGGATCACAGATCGGTGAAGTGGAGACGGTCACGCCGATACCCTGGCCAGTCTTGTTGGCAGGGGCAATGACCTGTCCGGAGGTCTTGTCGAACTTGGCGCCCGCAAACTGGACGACTTCCGCGCCGACATTGAGCTGGATCAGCTTCTTGCGGGCACGGTAGCTGGCAACTGCCTGGACCGGGCGGTCGGCTTCGAACTCGAGCGTCTTGCCGCTCACCGTCTGCAGCTCAAATTTCTGGGAGGGCTTCACCTCAACCGGGTACGGGCCCATGTTCCTGCCGCAGGCGCTGAACCCTGCTACCGAGACGATCAGAAGAGCCATCTGAGCGATGTTTGCGAGTTTCATTGAAAAATCCTCCTGAGTAATGAAGTCAAGATCTCGCAAAATGGCCGCTTGCTGTAAAGGAGTTTTGTCCCCGAAAGGGGGTTTCAGGGTAAAGATCACTCATGCGATCTGCGACGCGTTGGGCTGGCTGCATGGCGATGGCTCTAATCTGGTGCAATAGTGCCGGTGCATCCGAGGGATCTGTTCCCGCGACCTGCCGAATGACCGAAAATTCAGAGGTGACCTCGGTCGAAGCCCGTTCGAAACTCGAGGGTTTTTACTGCTGGGGACTGCTGCACTCTCGAGAGCGCGGTCGCCAGATGCACGTTTTGAGGCAGACCGGACGCGGTCGTTTGGCCGAAGAGCGAGGAATGGAGTTCGTGAAGGGTGATTTCTCGCTCCGACTCATGGAACTCGAACCGCGCGCCCGACGTCTGGCAGCAGGACTGTCGAGCGCGGACCGCGAGCTGTTGGAGGCGTACTCTCGCGGCGTCAATCATGGCCATCCAGCCCTGTTCGCGAAGGACCCCTGGAAACCTGCCGACACGATCCTGTTTGTGCTCCTGCAGGCTTTTGACCAGACCCGTCGTACTTTCGAGCAGGATATCGTCACCGATCGCCATGCTCGTGCCGGTCACCCTCTCGGCCGTGATTTTCCATGGACCACTCCCATTCTCAAAGAAGGGGAGTACGCCAAGCGGCCGGTCCGTCACTCGAGCACCGAGAAAGGCGGAAATTTGTTTCCGTTTGCCCCCGACGATCAGGCCTCCGGAAGCAACAACTGGGTGGTTTCGCCCCGGCATTCGCGAAGCGGGCACGCGCTTCTTGCCAATGACCCGCACCTTCAGCTCAAGTCGCCGCCGTTCTGGCACTGGCTCCAGATCTCCTGGCCCGGTGTGAAGCTGGTGGGCGCGGGAATTCCTGGAGTTCCGTTGATCGCCAGCGGGGCCTCACCGCATCTGGCGTGGGGACTGACCAACTCCTACGTCGATGTTTCCGACGCCGTGCTGGTTCCGCGCGAGTCATTGAAGACGCGTCGGATCCGTCCGGTCGTCTGGGTGAAGAAGTGGGGAGTGAAGCTTCCGATCTTCTTCAAATCTTTTGAAATTGTAAAAGGCGCCGAGCTTCCGGTGCTTCCGATTGAATCGCCGCTTCCGGATCATGCGGTGGTCGTGCGCTCGACGGTTTTTGACCTCCAGCCTTCCGATCTTTCTGCGCTCTGGCGCATTTCCGAGATGAAGACCGTTCCGGAGCTCGACGAGATCCTGTCGCAGGTCGGAGTGCCGAGCTGGAATTTCGTATTCGCCGACACTGAAGGAAACATCGGCTAT
>CAMAQA010000050.1 GCA_945860415.1 Bacteriovorax stolpii | reverse complement strand
AGATGACCTTGTCGCCGTGCTGCGTGCAGGCTGCCGTCGAAATGCCCCAGGCATTGTTCGTCACGATGATCAGCAACGGAAGCTCATTGCCCGGACGCGTGGACCAGACGAGCGACGAGGCGAAGTCGCCTTCAGCAGTACCGGCGTCGCCGCCGGTGACGACCGTGATCGAGTCCTTGGCTTCCTGCTTCTGCGCAATCGCAGAACCAATGGCCGTCAGGTACTGGGTTTCAATGGTCGAGGTGATCGGAACCACGTTCCACTCACGGACCGAAAGGTGGTTCGCGAAGTTTCGGCCACCCGAGTGCGGGTCGGAAGCCACGTTCTTCATCTGGCGGATGCAGCCCATCGGATCAAGACCCATCGGCATGAGGATGCCGCTCGAACGGTAGTGCAGGTGCCAGAAATCGTAGTGCACGCCCTGGCCGATCTTGCCCTGCATGCCGAGCGGAACGGCAAAAGCCTCTTCGCCCGGTCCGCCGAGCCAGAAATAGCCGTCGGACTGCTTGAACATTTTGATCATGCGCTCTTCGAGCGCGCGGGTCTTGACCATGGTGTCATGGATCTTGACCAGCTGCTCGGGAGCCAAACGGAACTTCCTGGCCGCACTGGTCTTCACCAGCGGGGCCGAGACCTTGGCGGTCTGTACCATTCGATTCACCTCAGGTTGCTGGGTTTTCGCCTTCAGACCGGAGTGCTTTCCGTTGAGGACTGATGCCGCCGCGAACGGCGGGATCTTTTTCTGGCCGGCCTTGTTGCCGGACCCCTTGTTCATCGAAGCTCGCTTCAAAGGAAACTCCTCCATTACTGCTCGGCTTTTAAAGTGGGCGGAAATTACCCTACGCCCCCCGAATGTTCAACGATTGATCCTAGATACTGGATTTTCATGGACTTGGACCCGCGGCCACGCTTGCGCTCGTCCACCAACGACGATAAGGCGATGACATCCTATGCAGAAAACCATCCACTGGTTCCACCACACCATTCAGGGCAAGCCCCGCATCATCGCCGCATGGATCGCCGGCGCGATCCTGGTCTTCTCGGCCCGAGAATATCCGAATCTTCCAGGAATTTTTGTGTGCTTCGTCGGAGCAAGTCTTCGATACTGGGCCAGCGGATTCCTGCGCAAGGACACCCGTCCCGCAGTGGGCGGCCCCTACTCCTGGGTTCGAAATCCGCTCTATCTGGGCACGTACCTGATGGCCGTCGGAGCGGCGATGGCGATCTCGCAGTGGGCGCTGCTCCTCGTGATCTCCGTCGTGTTCGCGATGATCTACCATTTCATCATCCTCGAAGAGGAAGTGAAGCTCGAAAAGATCTTCGGAAAACCCTACGTGACCTACTGCCAGCTCGTTCCGAGGTTCTTTCCGCGTCCGTGGCCGGCGGCGACCGAAACCCTGCTCGAAGTGAATCCTGAAAAGGAGCACCTTAAGTTCTCGTCGGAGCTTGCCGCAAAAAACAAAGCTTTCGAGGCCTACGCCACTTTTGCAGTCCTCATGGCGATGACCAGCCTGGCGGCCTTCGCCTGGAAGCTCTTCCAAAATTCATGATCGGAGCACGATTCGGCCTCGCTCTGCCCGTCCTGCTTCTGGCGTTCGCCGCAGGTTGCACGAAATCCGAACTCGCCGAGCTTCCTGCGGGCAAGCCGGTGTTCAGCTATGATTACGAAGCTGTTCGTGAGCTCATGGTCTCGCGAAATGAACCCTCATTTGAACCGTGGACTGCCCGATTCGTCCAGGATGGATGGCTCGGACCACAACAGGTCACACCTCGATGGGTCATCCAGCAGGCTCCTGAAGGCGTCAGCCCCACTGACGTCCTCGCTGATGGAGGGTTCCTCCGCCACCTTCTGGACAGCCTCAAGGGACTCCGAAAGGTGGGCAGCACCCCGAATGGCGACGACTCAGGCTTCGGGCTGCGTCCGGCATGGACTCGCCTGCAATGGACCGAAGGCAAGCGCCGATTCGAAATCCTTCTCGGCTCACCCGTTGCGAGTGGGGGACGTTACGCGCGCATTGGCAAAGAGCGACTGATCGTCAACGGCGCCGCTCTCGAGATGCTGGCACTGATGCCCGGCTTCCAAAAGACTCGTCATCAAAAGCTGCTGACCTGGGCGCTGGATGATGCGGATCGGGTGAAGATCCGCTGGACGAGGCCCCAGTCGAGCTGGACGGTGGAAAGACACAGTGGTGCATGGGCTGCTGCAGCCGGTCGCGTTGGCACGAAAGCCTTCGGAACAGCGGCAGACACCGCCCTCGAAGCCATCGCCCACCTTCAGATCGAGCAGTTTGACCTTCCCGCATCTTCGTTCAGCCTGCCCGAAATCAGCATCGAATGGCTGGACCGCAATGAAAATCGACTGGTCGTGGAAATTGATGCCGAACTGCGGGCCCGCACGAGCGACCGTCCGGGCTCCGTCTTCCGCCTTCATGCCGGGGCGCGAGCCCTGCTTGCTCCTGCCCGATTTCCTCGCTGATCAGCTCAGCGCAGACTCCATCCATGCCGGATGAACGTTCTCGAGGGTATCCACGACTGCATGCGCACGCGACAGCCACGGCGAGCGCGAATCCAGCGATCCGCAGTACCGGACCGCGACGACCCGGCATCCCGCCGCGAGTGCTGACCGAATCCCCGGCTCGGAATCCTCGAACACCACCGCACGAGCAGGATCGACTCCGAGCAGCCGCAGGGCCTTGAGGTATCCATCCGGCGCGGGCTTGCTGTTGAGGTAATCTTCCGCTCCGAGGATCGGATCGAAATGGTGGACGATCCGGAGCATGTTCAGGGCAAACAGGATTTCCTCGCGGTACGACCCCGAGACCAGCGCCAGACGGTACCGCCCCGCCAGCTGAGCCACCGCGTTCTCGCTGCCCGGCACGGGGTGGACTTCGGTCCTCAAGCGCAGCCGATACTCCTCGAGGATCTCTTGCAGCAGCACATCGCGCGCGGCCGGAAGTCCAGCCAGCCTTTCCAGCTCATCCATTGCAGCCGACCACGTTTTTCCGGTGACAGCCAGAGCGTGCGACGGATCCAGGACAGCTCCATATTTCGCAAAAACGAAGTCGACCGTCCGTGCGGCGACCGCCTCGGAGTGGACGAGCGTTCCATCCAGGTCGAAAAGTACGGCTTCAATGGGCTGCTTCGTCATGGGTCTCCTCGGCTTCTGGTCAGCTTCTGGTCATGGCGGTGCGTGCGTTGCAGCGCAGTAGGGCCATGCTCAAGAACATCATTCGCTTGGAATTGTTTTCAGTCAAACCGGAAGACGGCATTAACCAGGTTGTCCGCCTGATGAAGGAGAAGAACATCGGCAGCGTGCTGGTCTGCGATGACCAGAAGAAACCGCTCGGCATCATCACCGACCGTGACCTGGTCCTGCGATGCCTGGGCGAAGACAAGGATTACCAGCAATGCATGGTAAAAGACCTGATGACTTCATCGCCACGGACCGTAAGTGAAAATGACGGCCTCTTCGATTGCATCAACGCCATGCATGAAGAGGGAGTCAGGAGAATTCCAGTCGTCGATCAGCAGGGAAAAGCACTGGGAATCGTCTCATTTGGTGATCTCTTGAAAATTCTGAGCAAGGAATTCAACACGCTCGTTGAATCCACGACGCGACCGCTCGAATCAGAAGAACCCCAGAAAAAGGCTGCTGCGGCGTGATTCTTTGAAATCAGGGGTCCGCGCGAAATCGGGACCCCTGAAAAAAATGCGAATTTTCTCGAATTTTTGGTTGCACTGCCAAAGTTTCATCCCTACAACTTTTCGACAGGAGACCAAAAAATGGCTAAGAAAAAGGTAAAGTACTCTTTCATCAACGAACTGCACGAAAACGTCATGAAGGCTGCCAGCGTCACCCGCAAGGGCGAAATCAAGCTGAAGCGTTCCGACCTGAAGGCCGCAATTGAAACCGCCTTCAACAACGGCGCCAAGGCTGCTGCTGGCGGCGAGCGCGTTCGTTTCCCCATCATCGGCACCCTGATCCGCAAGGAAGTCAAGGCACGCAAGAGTGGCAAGGGCGTCAACCCCTTCACCGGCGAAGCCATGGAAATCAAGGCCCGCCCGGCTACCAAGAAGCCCCGCTGGTCTTTCCCACGCTCGCTGAAGGAAACCTTCGCGAACAAGCGTTTCTGGTAATTCCAGGACACGCGTCCAAGTTTTAGAGAAACGGCGCCTCCGGCCAAAATCGGAGGCGCCGTTTTCTTTATTATGTCCGCACCGTTGCGGCAAGCCGTGTCGCCCCGGACACTGCCCCAGCAATAAAACGCTCATTTTTTGACGCTGTTTTGCCGATTAACCTTCAACAGTATGGGCAACCTGCGTCCGACTTCTCTGCTTCGAGTTTCATTCGCACTGGTCATCGCGCTTTTCGGAAGCGTTGTGCCTGCCACCGCGAACACGACCACGACGGTAACGAATGCCTCCGCGGCCGTCGCGGCGCCTGCTCCTACGAATCAGGCCACGGCCGAGGAGGGAAAGCTCCTTCGTGCGTTCCTTCGGGATCTGATCGCTGGGACCACTGAAATTCGCGATTCTACGGCTGATGATGTCCGCCGTGTACTGGCCCGCCATCCCCAGGTCTTCCGCTGGCTGATCGAAGGGCGCGACCTTGACGCCATCATTCGCGAAGCGGATCTCGATGGACTCACGATTCCTCCCGGCATGCTGGACTCGGCCCTGAAAGGCCAGGCGCAAGCCGGCACCCTTCCCTCTTTTCTGCTGATGAAGCTCGACGCTTCCGACGAGGAGTCTCGGTTCACCTTCCTCAAAAAGGCCAAGGATTCGCACTTCATCAAGATCGCAAGCGACACCCAGGAAAAGGTGGCAGCCTACGAGCTCCACAAGACGCCAGCGGCCCGTATGCTTGCCGACCCCAAGGGAGAGCTGGGCCTGACAGACGAGACGCTGTCGCGCTTCATGTCCAACGTCCTGCCTTCCTATTTCGAGCGAATGGACCGACTCGACAAGAGCAGGATCATCATCGGTCAGCTCGAGCTACCCCCGAAATCGTCCCAGGCGCTGCAGCTCTCGACCATGCTCCAGAATTCCGGTCCCTGCATGCAGAAGCTTTTCCAGCTGATCGGCAGGGATGTGACGAATCCCGCCCTCGCCTCGACCATGCTGGCACTTCAAAATGAAATTCGTCCCTTTTCAGGCGAGATTGCCATCAAGACCCTGGAGGATCGATACGGCAAACCTGCCGACCAGATCTTCAAGAGCTTTGACAAGACCCCGCTTGCCGCGGCTTCGGTTGGTCAGGTCCACTCGGCGGAGCTCCTTGACGGACAGAATGTGGTCGTCAAAATCCGCAGGCCCAGGCTCATGGAGATCGCCACGCGCGAAATTTCGGGCCTTCTCTCCGCCTCGTCCAACGAGCCTGCCGCCCACGAAATGCTCAAGAAGGTCGGACAGACGGTGCTTGACGAGCTGAACTTTCGAAACGAATCCAAAAACCTCGTGATGGGCGCGGTTTATGAACGGCCCGCGCTCGGAATCAGCGTCGCAGGCCAGGTCCAGAGCCTCGATGCCCACGAAGACGTCCTGATTTCCAGGCGTGCACCGGGCGCGAAAATTTCCAAGGGCATCCGGACGGCTCAGGATGCGGCACTGCGCGCAAAGGCCGTCGCCAATCTCCTCGATGCGTGGTTTGACGAGGTGATGTTCGGTCGCGGCTTCTTCCATGGCGACCTTCATCCTGGAAACATCTTCTTCGAAGAGGCGCCCGAGACCGAGCTGGGCTACCGCGTCACCCTGATTGACTTTGGCAACGCCGGGGCACTTTCGCTGGATGAGCGTCGAGCGTTCCTGCAGCTCGTGCTCGCCGCACAGACGCCCAAACCGGATCGAGTCCTCGAAGTTTTTGACTCGATTGGCAAGATTCCGGACAACAAGCGGGCACTGCTTCGCGCGGCATACGCCAAGATCTATAAGGCCGATTCCGACCTCACCGGACGAATCGACAAGTTCATGATGGTGTCGCTGGAGAATGGCATGGAGATTCCGGCCTCCTTCGTTTCCTTCAACCGGGCGCGCCTCTTTCTCGAAAAAGAACTCACGAGTCTCGGCGCCCAGCTCGACAAGCTGGATCCGAAAGGAAGGCTTCCGCGATACTCGGCGCGTCGCATCTACCAGCATATTTCGCTCAAGCGTGTCACAGGATCCCTGGTGCGAAGCGTCTTCAATGCCGAGGTGCGCTCCATCGCCATCATCACGCCCCGAATGCTGGCCTCGGCCCTCAAGGATCACCTCAAGTTCCGCGCATCGCGCTTTGGCGGCAAATGCGCTGATTTTTTCAACGAATTGCGAGAACAAGTCCTGTCGCCCTGAGTGCTTCTCCTTTGACAGAGCGGCTTGCCGGGCGGTAGCTTTCCGCCCATGAAATGGGTCACTTTCGTTGCCAAGTCCGAACCTGCCACATCCGCGCGCGTGGGGTGGGTCCAGTTGCCTGCAGGGGCCTCCGCCACAGAAGCCCGGGTGCTCTCTCACCCGTCGCTTCCAGCATCGGTGCTGGAGCTGATTCAAAGCGGCAAGGACTGGGCGAGCCTCGCAGCGCAATGGGAAAAATCCGGTGAAGCGAGGGCCGTGCCTGCCTCCGAAGTCACCCTGCTCTCGCCGATTCCACGCCCGGTTTCGATGCGCGACGGCTACGCCTTCCGCCAGCACGTCGAGGCGGCGCGCAAGAATCGCGGCGTTCCGATGATTCCGGAGTTTGATCTTTTTCCGATCTTCTACTTCACCAATCATCTCGCTGTTACCGGTGGCGGCGATCTGCCGGTGCAAAAGCAGGCGCTCGAGAAGCTCGACTTTGAGCTTGAAGTGGCCGTCGTGATCGGCAAGGGCGGAAAGAACATTCCTGCCTCGAAGGCCGACGAGCACATCTTCGGCTACATGATCATGAACGACTGGTCGGCCCGCCACCTCCAGATGGAAGAAATGAAGCTCAATCTCGGCCCTGCCAAGGGCAAGGATTTCGCCACCTCGCTCGGCCCGTGGCTCGTCACGCGAGATGAGCTGGCAGCGCATGCGCAGCCGGGCCAGAACGGTGAACGCCACAACTTGAAGATGCGCTGTTTCGTGAACGGCAAACAGGTATCCTTCGGAAACGTCAAGGACATGAGCTGGACTTTCGGACAGATCATCGAGCGCGCCAGCTACGGCGTGATGCTCGAGCCCGGTGAAGTGATCGGCTCCGGAACCGTCGGCACCGGCTGCTTCCTCGAGCTGAACGGCTCCAAGATCACCGACAACCAGTGGCTCAAGCCCGGAGACAAGGTCGTCCTCGAAGTCGACGCCCTCGGCAAACTGGAGAACACGATCGTTGAGGGCAGCGAGCAGTACGCTCCTGCCACGGCCACCGGAGAAAAGTAATGTCAGTGCCGGCACCGCGCCTGAAGCTCTACCATTACTGGCGCTCCTCCTGCAGCTGGAGGGTACGCTGGGCGCTGGACTTCAAGGATATCGGTGTTGAGCTTCAGCACGTCAGCCTCTTGGATGGCGAATCGGAATCAGAATCGCATCGATCGAGAAACCCTCTGGGATACGTGCCCGTGCTGGAACGGCTGGATCTCGTCGGGAATCAGCGATTCCTGAGCGATTCCACCGCCATCGTGAACTGGCTGGATGAGGCATTTCCGAATGCCTCGCTTTTTCCAGGAGACTCTTGGAATCGCGCTCGCGTGCGATCGCTGGCCGGAATCATCAGCTCGGACACTCAGCCCGTGCAGAACCTCAACGTGCTTCATCGGCACTCGGGTGATCCTGCCGAGCAGAAGCGCTGGGCGCAGGAGTTTATTCACCAGGGCCTTGCGGCCTTCGAGCGCGCGGCAGCGCCAGTGGCAGGACGATTCTCGGTGGGCAATGACTTCAGCTGGGCGGACCTCTGCCTGATTCCTCAGTGCTACAATGCGGATCGATTTGGAGTGGCTCTCGACGACTTCCCGACCATTCGAATGATCGTAGCTGAGGCCCAGTCGCTCGAAAGCCATCACTCGTCGCACCCGAGCCGCTATGAACCCCAGAACTGAAGTCCAGCTGAAGCACCCGATCACTCTGCGTGCGAGAGTCACCGGAATGCACTGCGCGTCCTGCGTGGCCCGCGTCGAGAAAGCCGTGGGCTCGATTCCCGAAGTCGAGAAGGTTCAGGTCAATCTTCTCTCTTCGGCCGCCGAGATCACGCTGAAGACGCCCGGAGAACCGGACTGGAAGAAACTCGATGCGGCCGTGGCACCCCTGGGGTATTCGCTTTCGCCGTGGTCTCGTGGGCCGGAAGCCGCGGCCGAAGACCATGCCGAGCACCTCCACAAGGCTGCAGACTGGGAAGGACGCGCCCTGCCCGCTTTTGCCAGTCTCGCCATTGGGGTCGTCCAGATGCTGCTCATGCAGACTCACGAGCGGTGGGTCTTCTGGGCCCAGCTCGTGCTGACCCTTCCCGTGCAGTGGATCTGGGGATGGCCTTTCATCCAGGGCGTCATTCGAGTTTTTCGTGGTCACGGCTCCAGCATGGAAACGCTCGTGGGCCTGGGATCGCTTGCCGCTTTTTTTCTGAGCCTTTACCTCGGACTCCGTCACCACGGCGGGCATCTGTACTTCGAGGTTTCGGTCTTTCTGATCGGATTCATCCGCCTCGGAAAATGGCTCGAAAGTCGGGCCAAGACCCGGACCGGAGAAGCGGTTCGCGGCCTGCTTCAACTACAACCTCCGCAGGCTACACGATTGAAGCGAATGGACGCTCCGGCTGACGGCCAGGAATTTGAAGAAAAGATTTCCGCCTCCAACCTCCAGCTGCATGACCGCGTCCGGGTTCGTCCCGGCGAAAAGATACCGTGCGACGGCAAGGTCATCTCCGGACACTCGTCCGTCAATGAAGCCTGGCTCACCGGCGAGAGCCTTCCCGTCGAAAAGTCCATCGGTGATCGCGTGATCACCGGAACCCAGAATCTTCAGGGCACGCTCGAGATTGAAGTCACCGCCGTCGGTGAGCGCACCCTGCTGTCGCAGATGATCGAAATCGTCGAGCAGGCCCAGATGAGCCGTGCCCCGATCCAGCGCCTTGCCGATCGGGTGAGCGCGAAGTTTGTTCCTGCCGTGCTCGTGATCGCCCTGCTGACCTTTGTCGCGTGGATGGCAGCGGGCGCAGGTGCGGAAGAATCCCTCGTTTTCGCGGTCTCGGTGCTCGTGATCGCCTGCCCGTGTGCCATGGGCCTTGCCACTCCCGCAGCGCTCGTCGTCGGTCTCGGCAAGGCTTCGCAGCGCGGCATCCTGATTCGGACCGGAGCCGCACTCGAAGCCCTGGCCGCATCCAAGGTCTTTGTTTTCGACAAGACCGGTACGTTGACGCAGGGTCGCCCCACCCTCACGGATGTGAGATCGATCGGGATGCAGGAGCATGAGGCCCTCTCGCTTGCGGCCAGCCTCGAGCAGCATTCGGAGCATCCGCTGGCGCAGGCCATCGTTCAGGCTGCCCAGGAAAAGAAACTCACGCTCATTGCTCCGGATCGATTCGAAGCCGTGCCGGGCCGGGGCATTCGCGCCTCGCTCGGCGGAAAGTTCACCCTGCTCGGCAATCCGGAACTCCTACAGTCGATGTCGGTATCGCTGCCGGAAGAGATCCAGCGCCACCTGGCGGAGTTCGGAGCCCAGGGAAAGACCTGCATGATCCTGGCGATCGATTTTGCGGCCGCGGCGATCCTCGCCGTGCGCGACGAGCCCCGCCCGGATTCACGCGAGACGATCGAATGGCTGAAGTCCGAGGGCCTTCAGGTTCGGATGCTTTCGGGAGATCGCCGCTCGACTGCCGAGGCCATCGCGCGAGAGCTTGGCATTGATGATTCAGCTGTGGATGCCGAGGTCCTGCCGTCGCAGAAGGAAGAAAAAGTGGCCCAGCTCGAAGCCTCTCTCGGTCGAGTAACGATGGTCGGAGATGGCATCAACGACGCAGCAGCCCTCGCCCGGGCTTCGTGCTCGATTGCCCTGGCCGGTGGAACCGATGTGGCCCTGGAGGCTGCCCAGGTCACGCTCATGCGAGGCCAGATCTCGGGCGTTCGCGATGCGCTTCTGCTGTCTCGGGCCACGCTCCGAACGATTCGGCAAAATCTGGCTGCATCGTTTCTCTATAACGTGCTCGGAATTCCTGTTGCTGCCGGCCTCCTGGTGCCCGCGTTCGGCATCCGCATGAGTCCAGTGCTTGCGGGTGCGGCCATGGCATTGAGCTCGGTCTCGGTGCTTGCCAACAGCCTTCGACTGAAGAGGTTTCACGGATGGTCCGCGTAGGATCAACCGAACATCGGCGCTTTGAGAAAATTTCCTGCGCCGAGGGCTTCACGTTCCGTGACCCCGAAAATCAGCAGGCCATGCACTCGAGCATCGGGCCGAGCTCCGAAGCCGAGCTGATTTTCCTCGCGCCATCTCGGATCCGCGAACGCCTCGCGGAGGCCACATCCGTGCCGCTCGTCCTCTGGGATGTGGGAATGGGAATCGCCGGAAACAGCGCTCCGGTCTGGGAACTCGCGCTCCATGGCGAAGAATGCCGTCGCCCCATCGAGATCCATAGCTTCGAGAAACATCCGGAGGCATTGGCGCAGGCTGTGGAAGACCCCGTTGCGTTTCCGTTCCTGACCCGGCAGGAGCGGTCGCTGCGATCACTTCTGGACCACGGAACGACCCGAATCCGTGTCAACGGAATCGACCATCAGTGGCAGCTTCACTCCGGAGACTTTCACGAGTTGCTGAGAGGATCGGAGCACAGGATCCCCCCTGCGGATCTCATCTACTGGGATTTCTACAGCCCGAAAGTCTGCCCGGAGCACTGGAGCCTCGAGCTTTTTCGACTGGTCCGAGACAGGGCCCCCCGCTCGCTGCTCTACACCTACTCGGCGGCCACTCCGGTACGAGTGGCACTCCTGCTTGCTGGATTCTCAGTAGGACTTCCCTTCTCAGGCGACCGCGCCACTCCAATCAAGGCTGAAAGCACGATGGCGGCCGCTGACTGGCGAGATGGCGCGGAAATTCCGCGGCTACTCGACCAGGCATGGCTCGAGAAGCTCTCTCGCTCGACTCAGTTTCGTCCTTACGGAAAATCCTACTGGGCGACCGAACCCGGATACCCCGAGATCGCCGCTGAGATTGCGGCATGTCGTCAGTTCATCGTTCAGGTTTCGCCCTGAACGCTACCTCAGCTCGCTCCAGCCCCGGTGGGCTCCCATGACCTCGACGACGCGATCCGACCAGCTCGGCTCCGTCTGTGCTCCCTCCACCGGGGACGGATGCACGCGCGACAGATCGCTGATCGACAACATGCCCACCAGCCGCTTGGTTTGTCGATCCACCACTGGAAGCCTCCGAATGAGGTGCTGCTCCATGAGGTGCAGGGCCACCCACGGAGACTCGTCCTGGTAGCAGTAGATCACCGGACTGCTCATCACCTCTCCGACATTCACGCGCTCGAGATCCAGATCCTCGGCAATGACCCGGATGATGCTGTCCCGATCGGTCACCATTCCGAGCAGGCGAGGCAGCGAGGCCGACCCCTGACATACGGGCAGCGCTCCGATGCCGAGCTCTCGCATCAATCGCGCTCCTTCGAGCAATGGGCTGTTGGGGTCAATGATCACCACTTCACGAGACATGCAATCCTCGCAGGTGAGGACGGAAGCATGGGCCGGGGATGCGCTCATGAGCGATCATCCGTGCAAGCGCAAAACCAAACGCCCCGGGTGCCGCAAGGCTCCGGGGCGTCGATGGATTCAATGCAGGATGTTCCTGACGACGATCAGAGATTCGTCGCCGTTTCGAGCCGCGCAATGCGCTCTTCAAGCGACGGGTGCGTCGAGAAGAGCTGCAGGAAGCCCCCGCGTCCCGAAATCTTGAGCGACTGCACCGCAGGCTGGGCCTGGGTGTCGATCAGTTCGTAGTTCCGGCGAAGGGCTTCCAGCGCCGAAATCATCTTATCGCGGCCGGCCAGGCGGGCGCCGCCGTGATCTGCGCGGAACTCGCGCCAGCGCGACACAAAGGCAACGAGGATCGAGCCCAGGATCATGAACACGATCTCGAGCACGAACTGCACGATGTAATACGTACCGGAAGAGAACGAGCTTCCTTCGTTGTCATCACGGCGTCCGCTCTGGGCCACGGCAAAGGCAATGGCGCGCGCCAGGAACATCACGAACGCGTTCACCACACCCTGAATCAGGGTCATCGTCACCATGTCGCCATTGGCGACGTGCGCCACTTCGTGCCCGAGCACGCCTTCGACCTGGTCGCGGCTCATCCGATTGAGCAGGCCGCTCGAAACCGCCACAAGAGCGCGGTTCTTGGTCGGGCCCGTGGCGAAGGCATTCACCTCAGGGCTGTCGTAGATGCCCACTTCAGGCATCGTCGAGATACCAGCCGAGCGCGACAGGCTGTGAACGGTTTCGACCAGCCACTGAAGCTGCGGATCGTGGAGCTGGCGAGGATCAATGACCTTCACCCCCATCATCATCTTGGCCATGATTCGCGAAATCGCGAGCGAGATGAAGGCTCCACCCATGCCCCACACGAGGCAGAAAGCCATGAGCGAACCGTAATCCATGCCATACGACTGGATGTACGGGCGAATGCCCAGAACGCTCGTCAGGACCGACAGCGTCATGATGACCAAAAAATTGAGGGCGAGGAACAATGTGATTCTTTTCAGCCATGCACCCATGGAAAACTCTCCTTGTTATGCCCTGAAGCATGGGGATGAATTCGCCCCACGTCAAGGGATGCAAAAAATCGAAGAATATCTTTGATTTTGTCGCTTTACACTTCGTGTCCGATGGCTCTCTTGAGCGGCTTGGAAAAGGCAAAGATCGCCAGTCCGGTGCCGACGCCGAGAACCGTCAGGAGCATGAAGAACTCGGTCGCCGTCAGGATCTTCTGCTCGAAGAGAACACCAATATAACCCGAAAGGATGTTTCCGAGGAAGCTCGAGAGAAACCACATTCCCATCATCATCGAGACGATTCGAGCCGGAGAAACCTTCGTGACCAGCGATAGGCCGATCGGCGACAGATAGAGCTCGCCCACGGTCAGGAGCAGCGTGCAGAACACCGGCCAGAACCAGCTGCCCTTGCCGTCCCCCACCATCTGCGATCCCAGGACCATGACAATGAATGAAAGCCCGAGGATGCTCGCACCGATGGCCATCTTCGCGACGCTGCTCGGCTCCTTGCCGCTCCGAGCCTGGCGGGCCCAGAACATGTCGAGGAATGGCGCCATCAGAAAAATGAAGAGAGGATTGAAGCTCTGGAACCAGGTAGCGGGCATCTGCCAGCCAAAAAGCGCTGGCCACTGCGTCCGCTCATCGGCCCAGGTCTGCATCGTGTTTCCCTGCTGCTCGTACACTGCCCAGAAAACAACGTTCAGCAGACAGAGACCCACAAGCGCCCAGACAGCTTTCCATTCAGCCGGAGTCAGCTTCTGCTTCACGACCTCTGCCGCGCGCTCGATCGACTTTCCCGCCACTTCAGCCGCGTGGCGCATGTTGCTCAAGTTGTCGGGCGCAAGATACTTCTGTCCAAACGCGTAGATGATCAAGCCGATCACCATGCCGACGCCTGCCGCGCCAAAACCGTAGTGCCAGCCGTAAACGGCAGCCAGCGTTCCACAGACGAGGTTGCAGATGAACGCGCCAAGATTGATACCCATGTAAAAAATCGTGAACGCCCCATCGCGGCGTGGGTCGCCTTCGGGATAAAGCGCGCCCACCTGGGTCGAAATGTTGGGCTTGAAGGCGCCGCAGCCGACAATCAGAAACGCGAGCGCGATGAAGAACCAGTTTTCGAAGGCCATGATGAAGTGGCCGATGGCCATCAGCACGGCGCCCACGAAAACCGTTTTGCGCTGGCCCCAGTACTTGTCCGCGATATAGCCGCCGAGAACCGGCGTGAGGTACACGAGGCCCGTGTACCATCCGTAGATGACCGAAGCATACGAGCCGACTGCGGTGTTCGGATCGGAGTTGATCCAGCCCTGGATCGTTGCCCAGCCGAGCACCTGCGAAGGATCACCTTCCATGCGGGATTCACCGCCCTGGAGGACCTGGCGCGAAGCCACGAACAGGTAGTTGACCATGTAGAGCTTCAGCAGGCCGCGCATGCCGTAATACGAGAAGCGCTCCCACATCTCGGTGAAAAAGAGCACAAAGAGTCCGATGGGATGGCCGAAAAGCGTCTTGTTCGTGGTCGTGGACATGCCCCAAGGCCTATCTCGAGCGGACCGGCTCCGCAACGCTGCCGCCGTGAATAAAATGACGGTGGACGCACTGCATTGATCAGGAGAAACTCAGGCTATCTCAAGGAGGAGACCGATGTTTCAGATTAAGAAAAGCCTTTTCGCATTTGTGGCGGTTGCAGCAGCATTTTCAGTTCCCCAGGCCTTCGCGATGCCCGGAGTAGATCTCGGCATCATGGGCGGAGCTGGGATGACCATGCCGAGTTTTTCCGGTGATCTTGGGGGAGCGACCCTCTCGGGAGGCATCGGAATTTCTGCCGGAGCCAGCCTCGGCGTCGGCCCTCTCGAGGTTTCGGCCCTCTATTCACAGTATTCGATTAAACTTGAAGCGGGCGGTGAATCCCTTTCGTCAACTGCTAACTACTTGGACATTCCGGTCCTGTTTCGCATGGGAGCTGGTCCGATTTCCTTCGGCGTCGGTGGCTTCTACTCGCTGTTCCTGAGTGACGATTCGGGCACCGGTGATAGCGATCCTAACTACGGCGCCACGGCAAGCGTGCGCTTCACGCTTCCGGTCATCGGGTTTTTCGTGGATGGCCGCTACAACCTGGGCCTCAAGGAAGAAGAACAGTCTAAGATCTCCAGCGCAGCAGTCTATCTCGGCTTCAACTTCCTCTGATTTTTTCGCATTGCCGAACTAAAAAGCCCCCGATCAAAAGTCGGGGGCTTTTTTTATCCCGCCATCGGCAGGCCTCCCGTTTCCGGCAGAATCAGCCAGGTGATGTAGCTTGAGTCCGCTTCCGAAGCGAGAAACACGTATGCAGGCGCGATCTCTTCAGTCTGGGCCGGCCGCTTCGATGGAGGCTTGCTTCCAAAGTCGCTTACCTCCTCCGCCGACAGTCCCGGATCCGAAGGATTCAGCGGCGTCCAAACCGGACCCGGCGTGACCGCGTTCACACGGATGCCGCGATCGACGAGCATCTGCGCCAGTGATTTTGTGAAGGCATTGATGGCTCCCTTCGTCGCGGAATAGTCCGGAAGGCTTTCACTTCCGATCAGCCCCACTTGCGAGCTCGTGGCAATGATCGACGCGCCAGCCTTCATGTGCGGCTGCATTGCTCACCAGGATGTCGAGGCTGCCGAATTCACGCAGGGTCGATACCGATGCCCGAGTCGCCTCCCGTGACGAGCGCCACTTTTCCGAGCAGCTTGTCGGCCGCCCGGTACCTCGGCTGCGGCTGAAGCTTGGATTCGAGTCCCGGGCTCTGCTGGTTCTGCGGTGGAAAGGGAGGGGTCGGCTGCGAATGCTTTTGAGATTTTCCGATGGGCATACGGTGGATGCTCCAATCCGCACGCCAGCCACGCCAACGACCTAACGAGGCGCAAAACCCAGACGCGCGAGAATGCCGAAATTCCAGCCAAACTGCGGCCAGAAGAACCACTGGAAGGCCGACCAGAGTGGCGCAAACCAGCCCCTCACCTGCGCAGACACGCGAAGCCGGACGCGCGATCCGGTTTCGCCGTCCGCTTCGAACCAGAACTCGAGGCGCGTCGGTCGCACCAGCCGCGGCGAGAGGACGTAGGCTCCGTAGAAGTACCGCAGATCGCGATACTCCGGGCTCCTCACCTCACCTAGAATGCCAGGAAAGTTCAGGAACGGACCGTGATGCCAGTTCAACACACCCGCCTCAAATCCTCCGCCGAGGAACTCCACTCCCCAGGGTGGAATCTGCCCTCGCGTGAAGGTGCGTGGATCACAGAGCCACTGAAACGCTCGCTCTCGCGAAATCGGCAGCGAGAACTGGTGCTCGAACCGATGCTTCTGGAATCCGGCAGGCAGCGGCACTGAAAGACTTAGATGGGTCGTCATTTGTTATATAAATATATGATATTTAGTGACTTATCGACTTTTTGCGAAAACAGAAATATTCGCTAATCTTGCATTCATGACCTTGAACCGAATGGCTGCTGAACACATGAGGCGAGCGCTGGGACGCCTGGATGAACTGTGCGAGGAAGCCTGATGCGGGGTCTGATGGACATTCCGAAACTCGGCGCACTCGAAGAGGCCTATGCCGAGCTCAAACTGGCCCCCTAGCGTGGGCACGGCGGCGTGAGCACGCGGTTATGATAGCTCACGTAAAGCGACAGATGGTCGATCAGGCCCTG
>CAMAQA010000049.1 GCA_945860415.1 Bacteriovorax stolpii | reverse complement strand
TTTGAAGATTGGAGCATAGCGGCGTAGCCTCGGGGTGACTTCAACCCAAAACACTGCCCCTGCAAGGGCAGAGAGGAGACGCCGCTATGCTGAATCTTGTTACCGCAATCCCGTCCGTTCGTCCCGAAGATGTTCGCTTGACCCTGGATGAAATCGCCCGCGAGGGCGCCAGGCGCATGCTGATCGAGGCCCTGCAGGCCGAAGTCTCGGACTACATCGACAAATTTAAGGACCTTCGTGACGAGGCGGGCAAGCGCTTGGTCGTTCGCCATGGCAAAGCCGAGCCGCGACGTCTGACCCTCGGGGCTGGGACGGTAGAGCTTCAGGCCCCTCGCGTGAAGGATCGGAGGCCTGGCGAGAAGTTTTCCTCGCAGATCTTGCCCGCGTACCTGCGCAAGTCGCCCAAGGTGGAGAACCTCCTGCCGATTCTGTACCTGAAGGGGCTATCGAGTTCGGACTTCCGTTCGGCTCTGACGGAGTTCTTTGGCGAGGGTACCCTGGGCCTATCCGCCTCGGCGATCGTGAGTCTAGAGCGATCCTGGGAGGCCGATTTCAAGGCGTGGAAGAAAAAACGGATCACCGATCGCTATGCGTATCTCTTTGCCGACGGAGTTCACGTGTCGGTTCGACTGGGCGAAGACAAGAGGCTTTGCCTTCTGGTCTTGATCGGAGTGGCCGAAAACGGCGAGAAACACCTGCTTGCAGTTGAACCCGGATACCGCGAGAGCAAGGAATCGTGTGCTCAAGTGCTGCGAGATCTGCGAGACCGAGGGCTTGAGGCACCGGTGCTCGCCGTCGGCGACGGAGCGTTGGGATTTTGGTCAGCGCTGCGAGAGACGGCAGGATTCGAAAAGACGCGAGAGCAGCGCTGCTGGCTTCACAAGATGGGCAACATCCTCAACGACCTGCCCAAACGCGTACAACCCCGAGCCAAGGGATTACTACACGAGATCATGTATGCGGAGAACCGGGCTACTGCGGTTCTGGCGAAGAAGAAGTTCCTCAGTGAGTTTCATCAGAAGTTCCCGAAGGCCGCGGCGAAGCTCGAGAAGGACTGGAGCGAGCTCACAGCTTTCTTCGCGCTTCCGGCCGCTCACTGGACGCATCTACGAACGACGAACCCGATCGAGAGCACCTTCTCGACAGTAAGACTCCGGACGAACGTCACTCGGGGTGCCGGCAGTCCGGTGGCGGCAGCGACGATGGCGTTCAAGCTGCTTCAGGACGCTGAGAACACCTGGAACCGGATCCGAGGCTACGATGAAATTCCGAACGTGCTCGGCGGGGTTGAATATGTGAATGGGGTCATGGTAGCCAGCCCCTCAACAGTTCACCAAGAGGCTCCCGCCGCTTGAGTCCAATCCCCAACTTTCAGGAATTTCTCCAGAATAATTCAGGCAACGCCAGACTGGACGACGGACTGGACGTCAGCCCGAAAATCTGCCGAGAAATTTCACTTCTTCCTCGAGGGTGACGCCGAGTTCCGCCTTGGCCCGGTTCTGTGCAAGCTCGATCAGCGAACGAACGTCTGACGCACGGGCACTGCCCAGATTGATGATGAAGTTGCTATGCTTTTCGGCAAACTGGGCTTGGCCGATTCGATGACCACGAAGGCCCAGCTGGTCGACCACCTGCCACGCTCGAAGACCACTTTCGCGCGGGTTTTTGAAGACACTGCCGCACGACGGATAGTCCACGGGCTGAGTCGACTTGCGACGCTCCAGTGTCTCGTCGATCACCTTTTTCACGAATGCGGGCTCGAGCTTCCGCACCTTCCATTCCACCCAGGTCACAATGGCATCGCCGGGCAGAAAACGATTTCTACGGTACTCGAACTCCATCTCGCCGCGCGTCCACTCGCGATTGCTGTCTGAGTCCATCAGAAGGGCGCCCACGCGATGGATCCGCTCCTGCGCTTCTCCGAGGTGCGTTCCTGCATTCATCACCACGACACCACCGACGGATCCGGGTACGCCTGCCAGGCACTCGAAGCCGGACCACCCCTCTTGCGCCGCTCGACGAAGCAGGGTCGAAACGGCCACGCTCGATCCGGTGCGGATGATGATGGAATCACCCTCTTCTGCAATGCATTGGATTCCGAGGTCGAGCCGCGAGGTCTTGATCACGAGGCCTGGAAATCCTTCGTCCGAAACCAGGAGATTCGAGCCGAGGCCGAGGATGAACGACTCCACGCCTGTCGTCTCGATTCCACCGCGAAGCCACCTCAATGCGGAGATGTCCTTCGGAAAGGCCATGAGAGGAGCGGGACCGCCGATGCGATAGTAGGTGTGCTTTGAGAGCGGTTCATTCCAGCGAAGCTCACCGTGAAAGTTGGCCGCATTCTTCTCGAACCATTCCCACGGATTCATCAGGCCCCCTGCATCGACTGGATGAGAAGCTCCGGCAGGCGAGTGATCGTTCCTGCGCCAAGACAAAGCACCAGGTCTCCATCACTGCTGATCTTCGCCACATGGTCTCGCGCGCCCTCAAGTCCTCCCACGTGCAGGATCTGCTGGCCGGGCAGAGCGACTCTCCGCATCTCCTCGACCAGTCTCTCGGAGGTCACCCCTTCGATCGGAGCCTCTCCGGCGGCATAAATGTCGGTAAGCAGCACCACGTCGGCCCCATGAAATGCGCGAAGAAATCCATCACGGCAATGGAGCGTCCGGCTGTAGCGGTGCGGCTGAAACACTGCAACGACTCGTCCCTGCCAGAACTGGCGCGCGGCCGCGAGAGTGGCCTCGATTTCGGTGGGATGATGTCCGTAATCGTCGACGATCACCCGATGACTCGAATCGTCGCGCCACCGAATCTCAAAGCGTCGCTTCACTCCTCGGTACTGCGACAGCCCGGAGGAGATCGTGGCGAAGGGCATTCCGAGATCCAGGCAAATGGCGACCACGGCAAGCGCGTTGAGCACATTGTGGCGTCCGGGAACGTGGAGCACGATCTCACCCAGCAACCCGTCGCGGCGGCTACGGACGGTGAATCGGGATGCCAGTGCCTCAGCCTTCACGCCCGTGGCGGAGTAATCCCACTCTTCTGAAAAGCCATAGGTGACAAAGGGCTTGGTCAGGCGCGAGAGAATCCTGCGCGAACCAGGGTCGTCCGCGCAGATTGCCGCCAGGCCATAGAATGGAAGCTGGCTGACGAACTCCACGAAAGCGTCATCAATCGCCTTGAGCGACCCGTAATGATCGAGGTGGTCATTGTCGATGTTCGTAAGAACCGCATACGTGGCCGGAAGGTGGAGGAACGACCCATCACTTTCATCCGCCTCGGCGACGACATAGTTTCCTTGTCCGAGCTTGGCATTTCCGCCGAGCGAGTCCACTTTTCCGCCGATGACCATCGTCGGATCCCAGCCGGCAGCCGTCAGCACAGTGGCCATCATCGAAGTCGTCGTGGTCTTGCCATGGGTTCCGGCAATGGCGATGCCCATCTTGCCGCGCATGAGCTCGCCGAGCATTTCCGCTCGAGGAATCACGGGCAGGCGCCGGCGGCGCGCTTCGATCACTTCTGGATTGTCCGCTTTGACAGCCGATGACACCACGACCACATCGGCATCGCGAACGTTCTCGGAGCGATGTCCGAGATGCACTTCGATTCCCATCTGCGCGAGCTTGCGCGACGTGTCCGAATCGGCGATGTCCGATCCACTCACGCGATATCCCTGGTTCTGGAAAACCTGGGCGATGCCGCTCATCCCGATTCCACCGATGCCGATGAAATGCAGGTTCATTTCGTGACGTCCCTTGCGTGCCGTCATGCTTTCAATCCTCCAGCCGGGTCAGAAAGAAGTCCGGAGAGGATCCTGTCCACGGCATCCGGCCGCGCGAACTGGGTAACCGAATGCTCCATGGCTTCGATCCGAGCCGTATCTTTTGCGAGCTTGAGGATCAAGCGCGCAAGCGCTTCGCCCGTGGTTTGCTTCTGCAGAAGCATTTCAGAAGCTCCTGATCGGGCGAAAAGCCCTGCATTGAACTCCTGGTGCCTGTCTGCGGAAACGAGCGGAATCAGGATCGATGCTCGTCCGACGGTGGCGATCTCCGAAAGCGTCGATGAACCCGCGCGGCAGATCAGGAGACTGGCCTGGGCGTAGCACTCGGGCATGTCGTACAGGAATCTTTCGACCCTGCCTCCCGTCGCGTGCTTCTCGTGTGCGGCACGAACCCGCTCGTAGTCCTTTTCGCCCGTCTGGTGGATCCAGCGCAGGTGCACTCCGTGCTCGGCCGAGGCGTTGCTCAGGTACTCGAGAGCATCGATCACCAGAGTATTGATGCCCATGGCACCCTGGCTGCCACCAAAGATGAAGACGGTGAACGGTTCGCGCGAAGCCGATGGAAGCCCGCGAATTGAACCGCGAACCGGATTTCCGGTGACGGTCACCTTTTCCGCCCCGAACGCGCGCTCACAGCCGGGAAATGCGGCAAAAACCCGACTGGAGACGCGGCCCAGGATCCGGTTCGTCAATCCCGGCAGCACGTTCTGCTCCAGGATGGCCACGCGTCCTCCCCAGAGCCAGCTCGTCACACCGGCAGCCAACACGAAAGGAAACGACGCGTACCCGCCGACTCCGAGGACGACCTTGGGCCGGTACTTCAGGAGCCAGCCAATCGACGTGAGAAACGACCAGGGAATCTGAATGAGCGTCTTCAGACGTTTCGAAAGCGCGGCGCCGTTGAATGAACCGATCTCGACAAGATGGAGGGGATAGCCGGCCTTGGGAACCAGCCGTTCCTCCATTCCCCCGCGTGCTCCCACAAAACGAATCTCGAACTCGGGATGCGTTGCCCGGAGTCGATCCGCCAGGGCAACTCCGGCATAGATGTGTCCTGCCGTGCCGCCTCCGGCAAAGAAGATCGTCATGCGGTCCTGCCATGCGCGGATTCGCGCGAGATATTGAGCAGCACGCCAATCGCAAAGAGATCCACCACCAGTGCCGAACCACCATAGCTGATGAATGGCAGGGCCAGGCCCTTGGTCGGAAGGATGCCCATGACCACCGCCATGTTCACGAGGCCCTGGAGTCCGAGCAAAAGCGTGATTCCGGATGCCAGCAGCATTCCAAAGGAATCTCCGCGCACCTCGCGACAGCGCATGGCGATCTGGAGACCGCGATGGATGAGAATCAGGAAGCAGACCACCACCAGGCCGACGCCGATGAAGCCCAGCTCTTCTCCAATCACCGAGAAGATGAAATCGTTGTGGGCCTCGGGCAGGAAGAAGAGCTTTTCCTTGCCGTTGCCCAGGCCAACGCCGGCCATGCGCCCCTGGTGGAGCCCCACCATGCTCTGGATGACCTGAAATCCCTTGCCTGCAGGATCACTCCAAGGATCCAAAAATGCCATCACTCGCGCACGCCGATAATCGGAGCTCATGGCAAGGAAGGCCGCCGCGGTCGCACCCACCGTGAGGACACTGCCGAGGTAAAGCATCGGAACCCCTGCCAGAAAGAGCAGGATGAACGAGACTCCGACGATGACCAGCGTGGAGCCGAAGTCCGGCTGGAGCAGCAGCAGACCAAAGAGAGGCAACAGCAGGAGAAACACTGATCCTACCGATGGAACAAACCGCCTGATCAGGGCCTGCTTGACGGTGAGCTGCCGGGCGACGAAGACCATCGCCGCAAACTTGGCCCACTCGCTGGGCTGGAACCGGAGCGATCCGATGCCAATCCATCGCTGGGCTCCTCCCACCTTGGTTCCGATGCCGGGAATCAGGACCAGAACCAAAAGGACCGCTGCCGATGCGAGCACGGGATATGCCCACTCCTTCCACTTCTCATAGTGGATCTGCACTGCCAGCAGCAGCGCAGCACCTCCGATGATCGCGAAGAGCAGCTGTTTCTGGATGAAGCTGAACCCGCTTCCGGTGCGCTCCTGGGCAAAAATGAAGGAGGAGCTGTAGACCATGACCAGGCCGAAAATGACCATTCCGGCAGAAAGCACCAGGATGACCGGATCAACTCCGTGAAGACTGACAGCAAAGCGCCTGCGGAAAGCTTCCCACGACCATGACTTCATGCCGGACATCCGGGCCTCCATTCCCTGCCGCGCGGAACGGACTCCAAGCCTCCTGGCTTAGAGCTGCGAAACCAGCTTCTTGAAGTAATCTCCACGTTCCTCAAAATTCCGGAACATGTCGTAGCTGGCGCACCCGGGCGACAAGAGGATGATATCTCCGCTTCGCGATTTTTGATAGGCGAGCAGGACCGCTTCTTCAAACGTGCCCACCAGGAAAGTATCGGCGTAATCGCCGAGTGCACGGTTGATCTTCTCCTTGGCTTCACCGAGGAGGATCAGCAGCTTGCAGCGTTCACGGACAAGATCGGCAAGCGGGGTGAATTCGATGCCCTTGTCCTTGCCGCCCGCGATCAGGATGATCGGATTCCGAGGAAATGCCATGAGGCTGCGCTGCAGGCTCATGACGTTCGTCCCCTTGGAATCATTGATGAAATATACGCCGTCCTTCTTGCGCACAAACTCAAGACGATGGGGAACCCCACGGAAGTTCTGGATCACCGACTGGACTGCGGCCGGCGAGACTCCCTGGGCACGTGCCGCGCAGATGGCGGCCATCAGGTTTTCCTTGTTGTGCTCGCCGAAGAGCCTGAAGGTCGAAACGTCGTAATGCTCATCCTTGCCCGTGATTTTCGCGACCACGCGGCGATTGGCCGAGTCGTAGTAGCAGCCACAGAAATTCTCTGCGAACTCGCCACCGATCTCGAGCGGGTTCCTCTTCGTGAACCACATGAGCCTGCCCTTGGACTCGCTGGCAAAGGCCGCCACGGCCGGATTGTCGTGGTTGAGCACCACGAAGCTGTTGCGGTCGCAAAGCGTCAGCAGCCGTTTCTTTGCGGCGCTGTAGGCCTCCATCGACGGATAGCGATCCAGATGATCGGGCTCGATGTTCGTGAATACTGCAACGGCGGGAGTGAGCTTTTCGGCAAGCTCGAGCTGGAAGCTCGAAAGCTCCGCGACCACCGCGGTCGCAGGCTGATCCTCGATGTGGAAATCCAGGAGAGGCTTGCCGATATTTCCACCCACGAAGACGGCACGCTTGTCCGCCTTGAACATCTCGCCGATGAGGCTCGTGGTGGTGGTCTTTCCGTTGGTGCCGGTGACGGCGATCAGGGGAATTTCCAGGCCGGCTGCAGCGATCTCGATTTCGTTCGTGATCGGCACTCCGGCGGCTCGGGCTTCGTCGAGGATCTTGAGGTTGGAGGGAACTCCTGGACTCAGAACGACCAGTTCAGAGGTCGTGAAGGTCTTGCTGTTATGGCGCCCGAGCTCGTACTCGATCTTGAGATCGCCGCAGGCCGAGATGCTGTCAGCCAGCTCCGTCTTCTGCTTCATGTCCGTCACGGTCACTTTGGCGCCCTGCACGGCCATGAATCGAGCCACGGCTACTCCGGATTTTCCGAAGCCAACCACCAGTACGCGCTTTCCCTTGAACTTGCTCATTGCTCTATCCTCAATCCAAACGATCTCAGCGAAGCTTCAATGTCGACAATGTGACGAGCGCCAGAAGGATCGAGATGATCCAGAAACGCACGATCACCTTGGGCTCGGCCCATCCCTTTAGCTCAAAATGGTGATGGATGGGAGCCATCTTGAAAACTCGCTTTCCGGTCATCTTGAAAGAGGCAACCTGGGCCATGACCGACAGCGCCTCGATGACGAAAATTCCACCACAGATCACCAGCAGGATCTCATTCTGGGTGATGACCGATACCACGGCGATCGCAGCGCCCAGGGCCAGCGATCCAACATCACCCATGAAGATCTGCGCAGGATAGCTGTTGAACCAGAGGAATCCGAGGCAGGACATCGCCACTGAAGCGCAGAAGATCGACAGCTCTCCCGAGCCGGGAACATACGGAATCTGGAGATACTCGGCGATCTTCAGGTTGCCGGCACAGTAGGAAAGGACCAGGAAGGTCATGGAAGTCGTGATCGTCGGACCGACTGCGAGTCCATCGAGGCCATCGGTGAGGTTCACGGCGTTCGAGGAACCCACGATCACCAGCACTGCGAACGGAATGAAGAGCAGCCCAAGATTGAGCGACCAGTCCTTGAAGAAAGGAAACTTGAGCGAAGGCATCATCGGATCGAGACGGAACAGGATGAACGCTGCGACCAGGGCGAACAGGGTCTGGAAGATGAGCTTTTCACGACCGGAAAGTCCCTTGGTGTTCTTGCGGATGACCTTTCGATAGTCATCCAGAAAACCAATTCCGCCGAATGCGAGAGTGGTGACCAGGCAGATCCAGACATAAGGATTCGCCAGGTCGGACCAGAGCAGGGTGGATGCCGTGATTCCGAAAAGGATCAGGCCGCCACCCATCGTGGGCGTGCCTTTCTTGGAGAGGTGAGACTTCGGACCATCATCGCGAATGGTCTGCCCCATCTGCTTGCGCTTGATGAAGTTGATGTAGGACGGACCCACCATGAGGCAGATCAGGATCGCCGTGATCGCCGATCCAAAGGTTCGGAACGAGATGTACCGGAACACATTCAGCGCCGAAAATTGTTCGTGCAGCGGATACAGGAGATGAAAAAGCATCGTGCTGGAAAGCCTACTGATTTTAAAACTTTGAAGTCAAGAAATTAGCTTTTTCCGAGTCCGCGGCAGGCTTCCGCAGCGACCTCGCGGTCATCGAAGTGGACCTTCCGCGTGCCCCCAGGGGCCGCAGAATCCGCAATGATCTGGTAATCCTCGTGCCCCTTGCCGGCGATCAGGACGAGATCGCCGGAACGGGCCGTCCGGACGGCCTCAAAGATGGCCTCGCGGCGGTCCACCTGCACGATGACCCGATCACGATCCGAAACTCCAGCCAGAATCTCCTCCATGATGCGCGCTGGATTTTCCGTTCTGGGATTGTCAGACGTGATGATCGCCACATCTGACAGCGCTTCGGCCAGGCGGCCCATGACAGGACGCTTGGTCCGGTCGCGATCGCCACCACACCCCACCACGGTCAGGATTCTCTGTCCCGGACGACGCAGATCACGCAGGGTGTGCAGCACCTTTTCCAGGGCATCCGGTTTGTGGGCGTAATCGACCAGGATGTTCAGCCCCACCGAGTTCGGAACCTTCTCCAGGCGTCCCGGAACACCCTGGAGGGCCAGAAGTCCGGCCTCGATCGCAGCGGCAGGAACTCCCAGCGCAAGTGCCGCTCCGGCTGCTGCAAGAGAGTTCTGGGCATTGAAACGAGCAACAAGCGCAGTGCGAAAGCTCAGTGCGTTGGTGCCATCCATGACCACCGAAGCGGAAATTCCCGAGAGGTCGAGCACGAGCTTCTCCGCACGAATTCTCGCCATGGAGTCGGAGCGGAGGGAAAAGCTCCACGCATCGGGGCCAAGGGCTCCGGCCAGGGTTCTCCCGTACTCGTCGTCAGCATTGACGACGAGTCGAGGATTCTTTTCCGCCCGGCGGGCATCCTCGGCGTACGCCGTGAACAGCAGCATTTTGGACTCGAAGTAATCCTGCATGGTCGGATGGTAGTCGAGATGCTCGGGAGACAGATTCGTGAAGACCATGGCATCGAAGGCAATGCCCTTCGTGCGATGCTGCTTGAGCGCGTGCGAGGAAACCTCCATCACGACCGCAGTACATCCTTCGTGCTTCATTTCTCCGAGGAGCTTCTGGAGCTCGTCGCTGCCCGGTGTCGTGTGCGTCGAGGGAAGGACTCGATCGCCGATCCTGAAATTCACGGTTCCGATCACGCCGACACGATGTCCGGCAGCCCGCAGGATGGACTCCAGAATGTAGGTCGTGGTGGTCTTGCCACTGGTTCCGGTCACTCCCACCATGAGCATGGAATGCGAGGGGTTGCCGTGAAACGCAGAGCACGCCCAGCCAAAGGCTTCGCGCGTGTCGGCGACATGAATGAGCCGCCCCTGCCATTTTTCATCGCTCCCTTCCGGAAGTCGGTAATCGCCGTCCACGACGCAGGCCGAGGCGCCAGCGTTCAGGACTGCGGGAACACGATCATGACCGTCGGAGGACGAGCCCCGAATTGCAAAGAAGATGGATCCCGGCCGAACCTGGCGTGAATCCTGGACGACAGAAGACGCGGAGCGGGCCAGCTCCGCCATGGCTTCGAAGAGGGGCTTCATTGAGCCGACAGACTTAGCCGAATCGTCGCCTGATCGGCAACGGTGTTTCCAGCTTCAGGGTGCTGCGCGCGAACCACGCCCCTGCCATCGATCTCAATCTGGTACGGACGGCCTTGCAGGGCACGCAGAGCCTCGCGGGCAGTCAGCCCGATGAGTGCCGGCATCTTCCACGGAATGGTCGAATTCTCGAGCTGCGCGCCAGTATCTGCGGCGCCGACGGGCTGAAGCACGATCGGCAGCTCGGCATGGGCCTGGCCGGAATGGATGGAATCGCCCTGATGGCTTGCCGCAATCGAATCGCGAACCTCTGCTTCGGGTCGTCGCACGAGTGCAGGGTCTGACGGCATGCTGAATCGATTCACCACGGCCGAAAGCACGTTGCGAAAGAGCGGAGCCGCAGTTTCGGATGCATAGTAGACACCCTTGGGACCATCGAGTGCCGCATAGATCACGAGCTTCGGATCGACTCCGGTTGCAAATCCGATGAAACTCGAAATGTAGCGTGAACGAGAATACCTGCCGGTACCTGGATCAACCGTCTGCGCGGTGCCGGTTTTTCCAGCCACGCGATATCCGTCCAGGATGGCTTTTCCGCCCGTGCCCCCCTGCTCAGTCACCGAGGCAAGTGCTCCGACCACCCCTTCCGCGACACTGGCCGGAAAAACGCGACGCGGAGCCTGTCGCTGCGGCGCATGTTCTCCACTGACCAGGACCGGGTCGACGAGCCATCCCCCATTGAGAAAGGAGGCGTAGGCGCGAACCATCTGCATCGGCGTGACCAGGAGCCCCTGCCCGAAGCCGATGTTTGCCAGCGTCAATGGCTGCCACGCCTTCCGAGGCGGGACGCGGCCTGAAATCTCACCAGGAAAGCCGATTCCCGACTTTCCGCCAAAACCGAGAGACTGCAGCAGCTTGAGATAATTGTCGGCGCCGATCTTGAGCGCGAGTTTGGCCGAAACGACATTGCTCGACACCTGGATCATCTTCCTGAGCGACACCCACTCAAACTTCTCGTGGGCTTCAGCTTCTGAAATCTTCTTTCCCTGGACCTGGAAGCTGCCCTGGTTTCCCCAGATCTGGTCCGACAACTTCATTCCGTTCGAAAGCGCCGCCGCGAGGAGGACAGGCTTCAGGGTGGAGCCCGGTTCATAGCCATCGGTCAACGCTCGGTTGCGGCGATTGGCAGGCGGACTTCCGGAGATGTTCGGGTCATAGGCGGGCTCGTTTGCCATGGCGACGATCTCACCATTGACCGCATTCATGACGATGACCGAACCCGAGCGCGAGCCGGTCTTCGCAACGGAATGCTTCAGCTCCTGCTGGATCGAGTACTGAAGAGATGCGTCGAGCGTCAGATGGACGTTCTCGCCGTCCTTCACCGATTTCGCGACGGCAGCATCGAGGAATGTCGGCCTTCCCAGTGCATCGCGAGTCGTCTCGACGGACACCACCTTGCCCTTGAGCCTGGAGTTGAACCAAAGCTCCACTCCCTCGAGGCCTTCGTTATCGACATTCGTCGTGCCAAGCACGTGCGCGGCAAGCTCATGATGGGGATAGACCCGCTTGCTCTCGCGCACGAGCCACAAGCCCTCGACGAGGTCGCCGTCAGCGGCGATGATCTGCGACTTCTTGAGCAGATTGATTTCGCGTTCGGAAAGATGGCGGCGCAGCCACAGGAACTCGCGCTTGTCCTTGAGGCGCGCCTGCAGCTTTTCGTACGAGATGTCGAGTGCGCGTGCCAGGAGCCTCACGAGGTTCTTCCGAGTCCGGATCTTCGATGGGTTGGCCGCCAGGCTGTTCGTCTCGACGTTGACCGCGAGGGCCTCGCCATTTCGGTCGAGGATCGAACCTCGACGGGGCGACATGAGCACCTTGCTCTGGAACTGCCTTCGCGCCATGCGTTCGAGTCGCGGATCGGTCATGACCTGGATGCTGAATGCACGACCCAGGACGACCACTCCAAAGAACGTTGCGCCCAGGGCCACCCACTTCATCCGCGGCTTGAAACGCTCCGTGTGAGAAATCATTTCTGCTGATTTCCCATGTAGACCACCTGGTCGGCGCGCGGCTGGGTGAGCCCAAAGCGCGAGCGGGCGAGGATTTCCAGCCGGCGCGGCGAGCGCAGTCCTGCCACTCGAAGCTCGATCTGCTCGCGATCCTGCTGGAGGCTGCGCATGGCCTTGTCTGCCTGGGTGACCTCGTAAGTGGCCTTCACGACGGAAAGTCGGATCCAGACACTTCCAATGGTGAAGACAAGGATGACCGGCCAGATCCAGGGCGGAAACCACTCGGACTTCTTGTTCTTCATGAACCCTCCGTTCGGGCGATTCCTTCGCCCATCCATTCCGCCACCCGAAGTTTCGCGCTACGAGCCCGGGGATTCGCTTCCATCTCGCGATCGCCGGCCTCGATGGGCTTCTTGGAGAGCGGCTTCCAGCCACCAGCACGACTCTGGAAGGCCTGCTTCACTCGACGATCCTCCAGCGAGTGGAAGGAAAGAAATGCTGCTCGGCCGCCCGGTTTCAGGATCAAGGGTAGCACATGCTCGAGCAGATGATCGAGTTCCTCCAGCTCTCCGTTCACAGCGATTCGCAGCGCCTGGAAAGTCCGCGTGGCGGGATGAATCCGTCCGAATCGCTGCGCTGGCGGAAATGCACGCGCGATGATTTCCGCAAGCGCGGTCGTGCTGTCAGGAAGTTGACCCTTGTCGCGGGCATCGATGATTCGCCACGCGATCCTGCGCGAGAGTCGCTCTTCGCCGAATTCATAGATCAGGTCCGCAAGCTCGCGCTCCGAGATTCGGCGCAACAGGTGGTAGGCGGACTCGCCCCGAGATCGGTCGAGCCTCATGTCGATCGGTCCCTCGAGCCTGAAGCTCAGCCCACGCTCCGGAGAGTCGATCTGATCGCTCGAGAACCCCAGGTCTGCAAGCACGCCCAGCACCGGAGGCAGCGCCTCTGGAGTTTGGATTTCACTGAAGCGAGAATGCAGGAGAATGAGCCTTCCCCCGCGTATCTCATCGCTAAAACGGACCTCGGCACGCGCAATCGCTGCCGAATCCTGGTCCACTGCGATCACTCGATGCTGGTCGGCGAAGGGCGTGCGCGACAGCGCCTCGAGCATTCCGGCGACATGTCCACCGCCTCCCAGTGTGCAATCCACGTAGGTTCCGGGCTGGGCCTCGAAGGGCGGCAGGAGCTGCTCGATGATCGACTGGAGGAGGATCGGAATGTGGACCGTGCTCACTGATCCTCCGTCATCTCGAGAATAAAGGTGGCAGGTCCGTCATTGATGAGTTCGACCTTCATGTCGGCCTGGAACCTTCCGGCCGCAGTCTCGATGCCCTGCGAGCGACTGAACCTGACGGCGTGATCATAAATGCGCTCCGCCAGGGACGGATCTCCTGCGCCAATGAAGCTGGGGCGGTTGCCCCTCGAGAGGTCGCCATAGAGCGTGAATTGCGAAACAATGAGGTGACCGCCCGAGATATCGACCAGGCTTCTGTTCATTCTGCCCTCGTCGTCGGCAAAAATTCGGAGTTTCAGGATCTTCGTGATGAGGCGTTCCGCAAGCTCGGGAGTATCTCCCGCCCCGACTGCCAGGAGCGTCAGGACTCCGGAGCCGATCGAACCGACCACCTCATCCTCCACGCGCACTTTCGCATTCAACACCCGCTGAATGACGGCTCTCAACGGGACGCCACCGGCAGCAGGTGTGTTTCAATCGCCCGACGGGCAAGGGCGGAGGACTTGATCCTCCACTCCTTCTGGTTGATCGTCAGCGCAGCCAGGGCGATCTTTCGACCCCCCAGGGCTCCGTAGCCGACGAACCAGTCGTATTTTCCGGGAGGATCGTTGCCCGTAAGCGAGCCCGTCTTGCCTCCCGCATCGATCTGGGCCGTGCGCCCTCGATGAAATCCTCGAAAACTCTTTCGCGAGGTGCCCGACTGGACTGTTTCACGCATCAGCTCCAGCATCTGAGAGGCCACGGCCGGACTGATGACTTCGTGGGCAGGCTCGGGCTCCACCTCGTAGATCGGCTGTCCATCCTGCAGATGAACGGACTGCACGGCGTAGGGAGTGACCATCTTTCCTTCATTGATCAGGCTTGCGGCAATGAGGGCGCCCTGAAGCGGGCTCATGGTGTTGTCGCGAGTGAAGCCGGAAGCGGCCTCGGCAATGGTCCATGGATCAGCATCTGCAGGAATCATGGCGCGTCCGGGCTGGACGGGAATATCGGAGGCGATGCTGCGATTGAATCCAAAACGGCCGGCATAATCGCGGAGATTTTCGGCGCCGACCGAAAACACCCCGATCTTGCCGAAGACGGTGTTCACGGACTTCGCAAACGCCTCGCGAAGCGACATCGTCCGCGTCCAGCGGTTCTGGTGGTCCTTGAGGACCTGTTTCCGATAGAGCGTGTGGTTGGATCCGCTGAAGGCCACTCGGGTATCCGCGCTGAACTTTTTCTCGGCAATTGCGGCAGCAGCAGTCACCACCTTGAAGATCGATGCCGATGGAAACGTGGCTCGCAGTGCGAGGTGCTGGTCGAGAGAAGCCACCGCGCTCCGTCCCGCTCCCTGGCGCCGCGATTCATGGCTTGCCAGAGCCAGGATGCGTCCGGTTTCGGGATCGACTGCGGCAAGAGCGCCGAAATCCGGATCGGCGTTCAAGAGCACGCGTTCGACCGTTTCCTGAAGGTGGGAATCAAACGAGTACTGAACGACTGCCTGGTGCACCTTGCCGCCGATCGACATCTCCAGCTCTCGAGGCAATCCGGGCTGCGCGGCAACATTCGAGAGCGCATTGGAAATTTCCTGCTTCGTCAGCGCCGAACGCGGAGGCCCCAGTCGGAACCCCGACGAAAACGATCGATCGCGCGTGAGCCTGCCTGCCAGCATCACCCCCACGACAAGCAGGACTGCGCCCGCGGCCAGGAACCTGAGTCGAAAAAGCCGGGTGCGAGGCGTGTCCACACGCTGGAGGATCATAGACCCTCAAGTGTCCTCTTCTCCGCCCTGCCGGTCAACCTCAGCCTCCCCTTCCGGTTCGGCTGGCGCTTCGCTCTCACTGCTCGACGCCTCCTCGCGCTGCTCCTGCTCAAAGGACATGCGCTCGGAATTGGCAAGCTGCGCCTCTTCCGGCGTCAAATATCCGGCGCGCCACATCTTCTCGAGGATCCGGGAGACGGTCGATCGCGCGTAGGGCGTCAGCTTCTTCTGCCTAAAAGACTGTGAATACCGCACCGGACTCGGCAGCAGCATGGCAAGGAACGCTCCCTCACGTGCGGAAAGGTCCGAGGGAGATTTTCCAAAATAGTGGAAACTCGCCGCCTGGATTCCGAAAACTCCAGGCCCCCATTCGACGATGTTCATGTAGGTCTCAAGCACCTTCCGCTTGCCGAGTTCGCGATCCATTCGAATCGCCAGAAGAAGCTCCTTGGCCTTTCTCCACAGGCTCTTTTCCTGCGAAAGAAAAACGTTCTTGGCCACCTGCTGGGTGATCGTGCTGGCACCGCGGGCAAACGAGCCCCGCGCCAGGTCGTGCTTCAAGGCCTCTCGAATCTGGTTCGAGTCGTATCCACGATGCGTGAAAAAGGCCAAGTCCTCGGATACCACCACGGCACCGACGGCAAGAGGCGAGATGCCGGAAAGCGAAATCCAGGTCTCCGGACGTTGCGCTGACCAGCGGATCTCGAACTGCTGACCGCCCCTCGGCGCATTCCTGACCGGAATGGCAACGGGATACCGATTCTTCAGGATCCGGACATCCGGAAACTGGGACGACCAGAACGAGACGGCCGCCCAGGCGATGCCCGCGACTGCCAGGGAGGTCCCCACGATCAGGGAAAACAAAAAGAAGGGATATCGTGAACGATTGAACCGCCTGTCGGACTTCAGAAAGGACGACGAACGTGGGCGTGATCTCGGATGGGACAAGTGCTCAAAACTCCGCTTGTTTCGACTTTTCCCAAAATGTAGACTCGACTCGTGCAAATCAAGAAAAAAACTCAGAAAAGCCTGCCCGGCTTGATGAACAATCCGTTCATCTTTCCCAATACGAACCGCATCTATGCCAATGCAAAAAAGCGGAAGATCGCGCAGGACATGCTGGAGCGCTACACCGGCAGTCCGCTCAGCCACTTTCGCAAGCAGATCATCCTGACCAACTTCGATTACTACCTCGACCGCTTTGACAAGCTCTGCGGGACCGAACGCTGCAAGGGCTCCGCCATGAGCGTGGTCCACAGCAAGAGCGCAGACGTCTCGATCATCGATTTTTCGATCGGATCGCCCACGGCGGCCCTGATCATCGAGCTGCTCTCCACGATCGAGCCGACGGCCGTGC
>CAMAQA010000048.1 GCA_945860415.1 Bacteriovorax stolpii | reverse complement strand
ATCCCCACCAAGCCAGCCAACGGCTGAGATTCAGGCTTCCGACTCGGATACCGAGAAGCTCGAAGTAAATTTCGGCCGGGCTGCATAGTCGACTGTCAAAATTTTTCGAGATCTACACTGTCACTCCTTTTTAGGGATCGAGAATTACAAGAGAATCAGTAGTTCTTCAGCAGCTCGGAAACATCGAGGTCCATTCCGTTGGCAATGGCCTTCAGGGTGGAGAAGCGCGGATCGCGCTTGCCGTTTTCGATGTCAGAAAGGTTGCCCTTGCTGATGTCCATGTCGGTCGCCAGCGTCTCGAGCGAGATGCCCCGCTTCTGGCGTTCCTTCGCGATGTGTTTACCCAAGCTGATGATGTCTTTTGCGGAAGTCTTTTTCTTTGCCATGCTTTTACTTTAGCCGAATCCATTTTGAACGGCAGTCAAAATTTTAAGCAAACTTTAAAGCCGGGGAGTTGCCCTACCCGCGAGCCCTTCGTGATATGCCCCAATCGTGAGGCAAATTCGTGATCGAGCCATCGTCCTCCGAGCCGTTCCGTTTGAGGACCGACATCGGGTGGTCACCGCGATTACCGAGTCGCACGGCAGGATTTCGGCCCTGGCGCGAAACTGCGTGCAGTCGCGGCGATTCGGGGGGGCGTTGGATCTGTTCACTGCCTCCGAATGGCAGCTTGCGCAGCGTTCCGAAGCGGCCGAGCTATTTCAGCTTCAGGAAGCCCGCACCCTGAAGAGCCATGAAGGAATCCGGTCTGATTTTTTTCGCATGGCCATGGCGAGCTTGCTGAGCGAGCTCATGCTGCGGGTCGCTCCCGAGCGCGAGTCCTGCGTGGATCTGTTCAAGCTTCACGCAAATGCGCTCTCTGCTCTGGAAGAGTTCAGCGAGCAGGCGCCGCCGATTTCCTTCCTCAACGGCTATCTTGCCAAGCTCCTGCAGTGGAGCGGCAACCAGCCGCGGCTCCAGCAGTGTCTCGGATGCTCGCGAACGCTTCCTTCTCTCTGGCAGGAGGAGGGCACGTTCCGGCTTGCGGTGATCGTTCAGGAGGCAGGTTGGATTTGCGAGTCCTGCCGCAGGAGCAGTGTGCTTCATGTGCGGCATCGCTCGGAATCCCAGGGCATCGAAATGCTCGAGGTCGGAGCGGATGCCATGGCCGACTTTTTCATGTCGCTTGTCACGCCGATTCGCCAGGTTCCGGCGACGGCACATGCTTCGGATGCGAGCCATCGTGAGCTCTTCCGTGTGCTTGATGCGCTGATGATCTACCACGTGCCCGGTTTCGACCGGCTTCCGCTCAACAGCCTCAAGTTTCTTGGGCTAGAATCCAGCTGGCGACCGCCCCAAGATTCTCTCCGATAAACGAGGCGATGGAGGCGTGGGTCTCCGCCGTATCTCGGCCATGCCCCGTCAGGACCAAAATCGATCCGCGAAGCGCAGCGTTTCTTCCCACCTCGAGATCCACGCGCTTGTCGCCGACCATGTACGAGCGCGAGAGGTCGAGGTTCAGTCTTTGGGAGGCGTCCTGGATCAGCTGGGGCTTGGGCTTGCGGCAGGGGCAATCATCATCAGGATGATGGGTGCACAGGGCGTAATCATCGATCTGAACTCCCCATTTTCCGAGGAGCTCGTCCATGCGCCTGTGGATCTCCGGAAGTTCCTCGGGGCGGATCAGTCCACGACCGATGCCCGACTGGTTCGAAACCACCACGAGCGTGAAGCCGGCGCGCTTGAGCCTCTGGAGCGCCTCGCCGACGCCGTCGAGCAGCCTCATCTTGTCGCGATGATCGAGGTAGCCGGGGTCATCGTTCAAGGTTCCATCGCGATCCAGAAAGACCGCCTTCTTCGGCTCGGCGAGCTTGAGCTGCCAGTCCCAGGCGCTTTTCACGATCGAATCCAGCGAGTGCTGGGGTTCAAAGCCGAGCTCGCGGCGCGCGAGCGAGTTGTCGGCCACGAGTTTGGGCGGATCACCGGGACGTCTCGGCTTTTCGGCGACGTTGGCGCGCGTTGCGGTGATTCGTTCGCAGGCGGCGATGATTTCGCGCACGCTGTAACCAGAGCCCGATCCCAGATTGAAGGCCTGTTTGGCCGCGGGTTCTCCGGAGATCTTGCGGGCATGCGCCCGGAGCATGGCGGCCTCATGCGCGCGCGCAAGGTCGCTGACATGGATGTAGTCGCGAATGCAGGTGCCGTCAGGGGTGGGATAGTCGGTTCCGAACACTGAAACAGTCTCGCCATCGCGAATCGCCCGCAGCACGTTCGGAATGAGGTGGGTTTCCGGGTCGTGGAGTTCTCCAGACCGAAGGCTCGAGTCCGTTCCTGCGGCATTGAAATACCGGAGGCAAATGGAGTGGAGGGGGGCCTTCGAGTGCTCGGCCAGTCGCTCGAGAAGGCGCTCCACTTCCAACTTGGTCTGGCCGTACGGATTGATGGGTCGGCACGGCAGGTCTTCCGAAATCGTCGGAGTGCCTGGGTCGCCGAAGATGGCGCAGGTGGATGAAAAGACAAAGACCGGTCGACGATCTTCCGGAATCTCCTGCATGCGTTCCAGGAGTCGCGACGTCTGATGGAGGTTGTTTTCGAAATAGAGCTCGGGATGGGCCACGCTCTCGGCAACCAGCGACTTTGCCGCAAAGTGCATCACGCAGTCGAACGGCTCATCCTGAAAGAGCTTTTTCAGGGCGTCACGGTCGCCGATGCTGCAGACGGTAAGTCCCTCTCCATGGACCTGGTCCAGATGGCCAGTCGAGAAGTTGTCCAGAATCCACACCCGGTGACCGCGTGAAAGCAGCCAGAGTGCCGTGGAGCCGCCGATATACCCGGCTCCTCCGGTCACTAGAACTCGAAGTTTTGTGATAGGGCTGGAAGCCATGAGTCGCCAGTTTAGCATCAAAGGCTACCTTTTTCCCTACCGGTTCTGGATTCTTTCCAGCGCCTTGCTGGCCATTCCGCTTTCGGCTCTGCGCGCCTCGCCCGTTCCACTGATCAAGTACCTGGTCGATGATCTCCTGGTCAGCCGCGACCAGGGCAAGCTCCTGCTCTTTCCTCTGCTCTTCCTGGGGCTCTATCTTGTCAATTTTGTGGTCCGTTTTCTCCACTACTACCTGCTCAGAAAGGTCATCGCCCGGGTGAACCAGCGGGTGAAGAATGAGCTTTTTGAACACCTGATGGGCCTTTCGGCGGATTACTATACGGCCCAGAGCTCGGGAGCGCTCGTTTCCCGGGCCGGGCAGGACCCGAACCTCATCGATCAAGGGCTGGCGACCATCAACGTGGTTGTCCGCGAGCCGCTGACCTTTCTGGCGCTTTTCGGCTACTCGCTTTATCTCAACTGGAAACTGACGCTCCTGACCTTCCTGATTTTCCCGCCGCTCGTGCTGATTTTCATGGCCACGTCCAGGAACCTGAAGCGCTACATCGGGGCGATGCAGGAGCAGAATGCGCGGCTCTTTTCGATCCTGCAGGAAAGCTTCAGCGGATTCCGGGTCATCAAGCTCTTTGGACTCGAGCAGTATTCGCGGAAAAAATTCCTGGAGCAGTCTGAGCGATACACGACCCTTCACCTGAAAATGGCCAAGGTCGAGGAGCTCTCTCATCCGGCGGTCGAGCTCGTCACCTCCTTCGCGATTGCGCTGGTGATCTACTACGGCGGAAGCCAGGTCATCGCAGGAACGATGACGTCGGGTGATCTGCTGGCCTTCTTCGCCGCTTTCGCGATGATGATGAATCCGCTGAGGACGATGAATGACGTCAATCTTCGGCTGAGCCAGCTTCGGACCGTCGGGGCGCGGATCGGAGAAATCTTTTCATGGAAGAGCCGCATCGTCGAGAAGCCCGGAGCGGCACTCATCACGAAGTTTGAGCGTGAGCTCCGGTTGGAGGACGTGCGCTTCAGCTATCCCGATGCTCCCGAGCGCGAAATCCTCAAGGGCATCAGCTTCAGCCTGAAGCCCGGTAGCCGGGTGGCGATCGTGGGCGAAAGCGGGGCAGGAAAGAGCTCGCTCATCCAGCTCCTGCCGCGCATCTTCGATGTGACCGGTGGCCGAATCACGATCGATGGCCGCGATATCCGCGAACTGGACACGCATTCGCTGCGGTCGCTCTTTGCGGTCGTCAGCCAGGACATCTTTCTTTTCAACGATACCATCCTCGAGAACATCCACTGCGGACGACAGGAAGCCTCGCCCGAGCAGGTGCGCGAGGCGGCACGACGGGCCCATGCGGCCGACTTCATCGAGCGCCTGCCGCAGAAGTGGGACACGCCCATCGGCGAGCGCGGCCAGAAGCTTTCGGGTGGAGAACGCCAGCGGCTCTCGATTGCCCGCGCCTTCCTGCGTGAGTCGCCCATCCTGATCCTCGATGAGGCGACATCGAACCTGGACACCGGATCGGAGCGCGCCGTCCAGGAGGCGCTCGATTCGCTGATGGTCAACCGCACCACCCTGGTCATCGCGCATCGGCTATCCACGATCCGGAACGCAGATCTCATCCTGGTGCTCAAGCAGGGCGTGGTGGTCGAGGCGGGCACTCACGACGAGCTCATGGCCTCGAAGTCCTCGGGCGAGTACATTCGGTTCCATCAGATGGCCGAGTCTTCCGGGAGGGCGTGAGCTTGACGGGCAAGGGTGGAAAATTTTCCGGCAAGCGAGGTCGCGGAGACGCGGCTTCCGATGCGTGGATGGATGACCAGGAGTCCGCACGCTTCCACGCCCGTTCACACCATAGAAAAATTTCCGCATCGACCTCTCGCTCGAAGGGCGCGACGCCGCTGGAGGCCGAGGAGGCCAACTCCACGGTCATCGAAGTGTTCCCGCAGCTCTGCCGTGTCCGACTCGATGAGGATGGTGGCGAGCGCCTCTGCAGTTATCGTCGCGCGCAGGTGTACGAACACGGACTGGGTGGCGAAGGCACGCGCGAGCGTTCTCCGGTGGCCGTCGGCGATCGAGTGAAGGCTTCGTCTACGAATCCTCAGTCCGGTGTGGTCGAGGGCGTCGCTCGTCGGCAGAACCAGTTGGTTCGCCCGGCTCCGGGACGTGAGCGGGCTGAAAACTCCACGGTGCAGCCTGTCCATGTGGTCGCGACGAACATCGACGATCTCGTGATCGTGGCATCGACTCGCAACCCCGATTTCTCACCCGGTCTCATCGATCGCTTCCTGGTGGCCGCGCAGATGGGTGGCATCCGTCCCGTGCTTTGCATCTCCAAGATCGATCTGCTTCCTGAAGGTGCAGCCAGGACTTGGGAGATCTACCGCGATCTCGGCATCCCCATTTTCGAAATCTCCTCGAAATCCGGACGGGGGTTGGAGGAGCTTCGTGCGGCACTCACCGGTCGCAAGGTCGTGTTCTGCGGGCACTCGGGCGTCGGCAAGACGAGCCTCCTGCGCCAGCTCACTGGTACCGAGATCGGGCGCGTGGGCGAAGTGAGCGATGTCACCGGAAAGGGCCGGCACACGACGACTTCGGCAGTATTGCTTCATGGTCCTGGAGATTCATTGTGGATCGACACGCCGGGAATGCGCGCATTCGGCCTGCTCGGAGTAAAACCCGAAACGCTTCAGCAGTACTTTCCCGAACTCGAAGCGGCTCCTTGCACGGAAAAGCCGTGTTCGCATGGTCCAGAAACAGAAAGCCCCGGGTGTGCTGCCCGGGGCCTTCCGCGTTACGAGTCTTTCAGCAGGATTCGACAGTCCCTGCTGGAAGGCGAGGGTTAACCGCGCTCGAAGATCTCCTTCGCGATGATCAGGCGCTGGATCTGGCTGGTGCCTTCGTAGATCTGGTAGATCTTCGCATCACGCATGAGCTTCTCGACGGGGTACTCGGAAGAGTAGCCATAGCCGCCGAAGACCTGCACGGCATCGGTGGTCACGCGCATCGCCATGTCGGCGCAGAAGGCCTTCGCGATCGCAGCCCACTTGGTATTGCGGTGCCCGTTGTCCTTGAGCCAGGCTGACTTATGAACCAGGAGCCGTCCCGCCTCGATATCCTTGGCCATGTCGGCGATCATGAACGAAACGGCCTGGTAGTTCGCGATCGGCTGCCCGAAGGTCTTGCGGGTCTGCGCGTACTGGATGGCTTCATCCATGGCACGACGTGAGAGGCCCACCGCGCCGGCGGCAACCGGAGGACGGGTGTAATCGAACGCAGTCATGGCGATCTTGAAACCATCACCTTCGTTTCCGAGGCGATAGCGGGCCGGAATGCGCACGTTTTCGAAGGTGATGCCACGGGTGTCGCTCGCGCGCTGGCCCATGTTCCATTCCTTCTTGCCCACGATGATTCCTGGGGTGTTGGCAGGAACGACGAAGCCGCTCATGCCCTTGTGCTTGGCCGCAGGGTCCGTGTAGGCGAGGACGAAATACCAGCTCGCGACGCCGGCATTGGTGATCCACATCTTGGATCCGTTGATGACGTAGTCATCGCCATCCTTCTTGGCAACCGTGCGGATGCCGCTCACGTCGGAGCCGGCGCCCGGCTCGGTCACGCAGTAAGCGGCAAACGTCGGCTCCGAGGCCAGGAGTCCCAGGAACTCCTTCTTCTGCTCATCGTTGCCGGCCACGATGATGGGAGCGGCTGCAAGAGTGTTGGCTTCCATCGCCGTCGCGATGCCGGTGCAGCCATAGGCGAGTTCTTCCGTGATGATGCACCCTTCGAGGACACCGAGGCCGAGGCCTCCGTACTCCTGAGGAATATGGGTGTTCATCAATCCCAGTTCCCACGCCTTCCTGGCGATTTCCTTCGGGTATTCTCCGGACTCGTCGTGATGGGCCGCCTTGGGGATGATTTCCTCCTTGGCGAACTTGCGGGCGAGGTCCTGGAGCTGCTGCTGCTCTTCCGTCAGTGAAAAGTCGATCATAGTAAGGATAGGGTAAGGCTGGCCCCGAGCGGCAGGCAACAAGGATCGAGCTTCGCTCGGCGAGTCTGTCCAAGCGCTCCGACTTCGACTATGCTGCGGCATCAATGGACAAGGACAGGCTGAGTCAGGTGTTTGGCGGCGTATGGTCGGAGCTGATGCGGACGCCCATTCATTTGGATTCGCTCCTCGCGCGGCAGACGCCGCGTGCGAAATCCGTCCTGGCACAGGTGCTGCCTCCGATCCTGATGCGGCCCGTTTCTATCGCTGAAGCCGTCGGCGTCGGCATTCCGGAGGGGCAGCCGTGGAACTTGGACCGGGTGGCACTCGCTGGCTGGCCGGCTGCACGCCAGATCGCCCTGGAACTTCATGGGCTCCTCGAGCGCGGAGCGCTGCCTGCAGTACGCGCCATGGCGGAAGATTATCCGCCCACCATGCGTGAAGCGATCCTTGCCGACTGGGAATCGAGCGCCGAGCGGATTTTCTCCGAACTCGCCAAGCCTGCTCCGCTCAGCCTCCGCATCAGCCGTAAGGTTGATCGACAGTTGTTCCTGGACCGTTGGAAGCAGGGTGGAAAGATTCCCGTCCGCATGCGTCCCTCCGAGCTGTCTCCGCTTGGACTCGTCCTCGAGAGCTACACTCCGATTCTTCGGACTCCCGAGTACGAACGCGGAGAGTTTGAGATCCAGGACGAAGGCTCGCAGGTCATGTCGCTTTTCACTCTCTGGCCGGAGCGCTTTGCGCCTCTGCTTTCGGAAGTGCCGGGCGCTCCAGCCTATGGTGGCGTCATCGGCGTCCCCGAGGGCAATCCGCCTGCGTGGAAGGTGGTCGATGCCTGTGCCGGTGCGGGTGGCAAGTCGCTCGCGCTCGCAGACCTGATGAAGGGACAGGGGCGCCTCTTCAGCTACGACATCTCCGCGCCGAAGCTTCAGGCCTTGCGACGACGGGCCACGCGCGCCGGGGTGAACAACATCCAGGCCGTCCAGGTCGCTGAAGGAAGCGAACTGCAGTCGCTCGCCAAATTCGCGAAGAGCGCTGATCGCGTGCTTGTCGACGCGCCCTGCAGTGGCTGGGGAGTGCTTCGTCGAAATCCTGACATCAAATGGCGCCAGTCCGCCGAATCCTTGCAGCGGTTTCCCGCGCTTCAGCTCCGCCTTCTCGAGGCATACTCCACGCTGGTGGCACCCGGTGGCATGCTGGTCTTTGGTACCTGCACGTTCCGAAAGACCGAGACCACCGAGGTCGTCGAAAAATTCCTGGATAAGCACGGATCACACTTCAGCAAAGGACCGGGCGGATTCCTCGGCCCCGGATCTTCCGACGGCTTTTTCATGCAGAGCTTCCAGAGGACTTCCTGAGGATGCTGTGGTCGCTGGTTCGCCCGCTGTTGTTTCAGGGGGATGCGGAAACCACTCACGAGCGTACCGTCTCGATGATCTCCGCATTGGGGCATACGGGCGCAGGCCGCGCACTGCTACGAGCCGTCAGCCGGCAATCCCTTGTTCCTGCTGCTGCGGCAACCCGCGTATGGGATCTCGAGTTTCGCTCTCCCGTGGGTCTTGCCGCCGGTTTTGACAAGAACGGAGTGCTGCTTCAGGCATTGCCTCATCTGGGATTCGGATTTGCCGAAATTGGAAGCGTCACGCCCCGTCCGCAGCCCGGTAATCCCCGGCCCAGGCTTTCACGCGATCCTTCGCGCCATGCGATCTGGAATGCCATGGGTTTCAACAATGATGGAGTCGAGGTCGTTGCGCGCAGGCTCGAGCACGCTCGCGAACAGGGTTGGATTCCTTGCAATTTTCCGATCGGCGTGAACCTCGGCAAGAACAAGGACACGCCGAACGAGGAGGCCCATCGCGATTACCTCGAGGGGGCTCGACGATTTCTTTCCGTGGCGGACTATCTGGTCATCAATGTCAGCTCACCCAACACTCCCGGGCTTCGGGCGCTCCAGGAACCGGAGGGGATACGCCGGATCGTGGATCCCATCCTCGAAAGCCGCGCCGGTTCTCGCCCGGGCGTTCCGGTTCTGCTGAAGCTCGCACCGGAAATCGGCGGAACGGCGCTCGCAGAGCTCTTGGGCGCGCTCGAGGACCGGACCGATGGGTGGATCCTGACGAACACGCTACAGTCGAATTCCGGAGGACTGAGTGGAGGGCCGTTGGCCGAGCTTTCTCGTGCTCGACTCCTTGAGGCCGCTGGCCAGACGAAGAAGCCCATCATCTCGGTGGGGGGAGTCCTGGATCCGGAAGAAGCTGCTCGCCGGGTTCGTGCCGGTGCGAGCCTCGTGCAGGCCTATGCCGGGTACATCTACGGCGGCCCGGCATTTCCGGCGGAGCTTGCAGCAGCAATTTCTCGAGTCCGCTGACAAAGTCATTGGGTTAAAAACGAGCGCAAAAAAAAAGCCCCGGGTTTCCCCGGGGCCTCAGCAAAAACTCGCTGAAGAAAAATTACTTCTTCTTCTTGGCGGTCTTCTTCTTTGCAGCAGTCTTCTTCTTAGCAGCTTTTTTCTTAGCCATTTTTTTTCTCCTCCGTTGGAAGTTGGTCGTTGACAACCAACTCTCACACTAAGTGTTACCTCGAACTTCATGGATAGCAAGCAGCAATCATGTTTTTTTTATTTTTTTTTCGATCTGAGCCCCTTCGGAAGCGAAGAGCGATGCGAGCTGATCTGATGCTTTCTGAATTTTATAAAAAAACAGCCAAAAACAAGCAACTTTCGTAGCGAGTTGTTTTTCCCATCGTCCTTGCGATCCTGTCGCTGCTGCGGCATGAACGGATCATGGTGGACACGAAGCCTGAAAAAAATGCGACTGCGGAGCCCTCATGGACGGCTCTTGAGCCTCGTGAAGCTCGCAAAAGGCGTCGCGAGCGGGTCCTGATCCTGCTTCTCGCTCTCTTCTTCGTGGTTCTCACGGCGGTGGAGTTCAGGCTGACCAGGGTTTCAAACACCCTGCCGCTCGTGAACAGCATCTTTTTCTTCGGCCTCCTCAACATCAACCTCATCATCCTCATGGCGCTGGTTTGGTTGGTTTTCAGGAACATCGGTAAATTGTTCCTGGAGCGGCGGCGCCGGGTCCTCGGTTCGCGACTCAAGACCAAGCTGGTCGTCGCCTTCCTTGCGTTCTCGCTGGTTCCGACGATCCTGCTGTTCATCATTTCCGCGCTCTACATCAACACCAGCTTCGACAAGTGGTTTTCGCTCAAGGTCCAGAACACTCTTCAGTCGTCCCTCGAGATCAGCCGGGTGTTCTTCCGTAACGCCGAGGAGCAGTCCTTCCGTTTTGGTGAGCGCCTTGTTCAGGGGGTGCGCCAGAGAGGGGGCTCGATCCGTTCCATTACGCCCTTTCTGGACGAGCAGAGGAACCTGCTGGGGCTCGATGCCATCGAGTTCTATCCTGATCCGCTCGATGAGCGGGTGCTCGTGCGGCACCCCTCTCGTGCCGGCCTCCCGGAGTTCCTCCCCAGGATTCCCGTCGAGGTCATGGCCAAGGCCTTTGGAGGCGAGAAGCTCTCGATGGTCCAGCACCTCGGACTCGGCGATCTCATCCGCTGCCTCCTTCCTGTCGGCCCGGTGGGCTCCAATCGCGGCGTCCTCGTGGTCAATACCTTCGTCCCCGTGAGCGTCGTGAACAAGGTCGACGAGATCTCGAACGTCATCGACGATTATCGTGACGTCAATCCGCTCCGGTACCCGATCAAGTCCACCTACCTCGTGATTCTGGTGATGATCACGCTCGTCATCATCTTCGTCGCCATCTGGCTTGGGTTGTACCTGGCGCGCCAGCTGACGGTGCCGCTGGAGCAGCTGGTCCAGGGTGCCCAGGAAATCGGGGCGGGCAATCTTGATGTCTCGGTCAGCATGGTCGGGCATGATGAAATCGCCACGTTGATCCAGTCGTTCAATCGCATGACACGCGATCTTCGCGAGAGCCGGCAGAGCCTTCTGGAAACCGGCGCGGACCTGGAGCGCAGGCGTCGCCAGCTTGAAACCGTGCTCTCGAGCATCGGAACGGGCGTCCTGGTCGTTGATGAGTCTGGAAAGGTGCTGCAGCTGAATCGTGCCGCGGCCCAGCTATTGGAAGTCGATCGCGACGAAATGATCGGAGCCGCTCCCGCAGCACTTCTGGGTGGAAAGCACGGAGTTCTGATGGAAGTCATTGAGCGGGGACTGGAGCACGGGCCATCCTCGGCTGCCGTGTTGACCGGCGATCCGGAAGAGAATGTCGGGGCAAGGTCGCTCGAGGGCCAGGTGGAATCACTGCCGTGGATGGATCAGTGGAATTTCACGAGCGGCCGCGATGAATCGCAAAAAACCCTCGGAGCAATCTCGACCCAGCTTCCGGACCTCGAGGGAGCGGGGGGACTGGTCGTCGTCATTGAGGATCTGACTCCGATCCTGAAGGTCCAGCGCGAGACGGCCTGGCGCGAAGTGGCGCGAAGGATCGCGCATGAGATCAAAAACCCTCTGACACCCATCAAGCTCTCGGCCCAGCGTCTCCAGCGCCGCCTCGGCGGAATCCAGGGGCGGGAAGGCGAGCTCCTCCAGGAATGCACCGAGACGATCATTCGCCACACGGACGAGCTCAAGGAAATGGTGAACGAGTTTTCCAACTTCGCCCGTCTCCCGCAGGTCACGCCGTCACCGAATGACCTGAATGCGGCCATTCGCGAAGTGATTGCCCTCTATGAGCAGGCTCATCCAGGAATCGACTTCCGTTTCCAATCCGACGTGGCGCTTCCGGTCTTTGACTTCGATCGCGATCAGGTGAAGCGAGTAATCATCAACCTGCTCGATAATTCCGTTGCAGCCATTTCCGAGGGGGCTCGAGATGGGACGCCGCGGGGCAGGATCGAGATTCAGACGGATTATGAATCCGAGCTCCGGATCGCTCGCTTGAAGATCCGAGACAACGGTCCGGGGATGGCCGACGATGTGCGTGAGCGCATCTTCGAGCCCTACTTCTCGACCAAGAAGGACGGAACGGGCCTGGGCCTGGCGATCGTGAAGCGAATCGTCAATGACCATCATGGCGTGATTCGGGCGGAGTGCGAGGCGGGCCACGGAACCCAGTTCCTGGTTGAGTTGCCCACTTCGATCTGGCAAGGCTTGAGCCGGAGCTGAAATGGCCAGGACCGTTCTGATCATTGATGACGAAGCCGCCATTCGCCAGTCGCTTGCCGGAGCGCTGGTGGACGAAGGCTACCAGGTGGATTCCTCCGATTCGGGACGCCGGGGGTTGGAGTTCATCCGCAATTCCCGTCCTGATCTCGTCATCCTCGACATCTGGATGCCCGAGATGGATGGCATCGAAACCCTGAAGGCCATCAAGTCCGAATTTTCCGATCTCCCCGTGGTCATGATGTCGGGACACGGCACGATCGAAACGGCAGTGAAAGCCACGAAGCTGGGCGCCTTCGACTTCATCGAAAAGCCCTTGTCACTCGATCGACTGCTGGTGGTTCTCCAGAACGCGTTCGTGCTCCATGAGCTGGCCCGCGAGAACAAGGCCCTGCGTCGGCAGGTGCACCAACAAAATGCGATCGTCGGCGAGGCCGCGTCGATCCAGCAGCTCCAGGCGCTCATTCGTCGCGTGGCTCCGACGACCGGCTCCGTCCTGATCACTGGCGAGAATGGCACCGGCAAGGAGCTGGTCGCCCATGCGATCCACCAGCTTTCCCCTCGCCACCAGAAGCCGTTTATTGCCGTGAATTGCGCCGCGATTCCCGAGGAGCTCATCGAAAGCGAGCTCTTCGGCCATGAGCGAGGCGCCTTCACCGGAGCCACCCACCTGAAGCGCGGCAAGTTCGACCTGGCCAACGGCGGTACGCTTTTTCTGGATGAAATCGCCGACATGTCCCTGAAAACCCAGGCCAAGGTGCTTCGCATCCTGCAGGAGCAGAAGTTCGAACGCGTCGGGGGCCAGCAGACCCACGAGGTCGACGTTCGAGTGGTGGCTGCGACAAATAAGGATCTCCGTGCCGAAATCCAGAGGGGCACTTTTCGCGAGGACCTCTTTTATCGTCTCAACGTCATTCCGTTCCACATTCCGCCCCTCCGCGAGCGCTCTGGAGACATTCCGCTGCTGGCGGACCACTTCCTGAGGGAATTCGCCCAGGCACATTCAAAGCCGCTCCGCCGTCTTTCCGCGGAGGCTCGTCGTGTGCTGGAAGGGTATCCGTGGCCGGGCAATGTCCGCGAGCTTCGAAACTTCATCGAGCGAGTCGTGATCTTGTCATCCGAGGACGACGGAGAAGGTTCGATCAGTGCCAACGAACTGCTCATGCACTTCAAGAATGAAGTGGCATCGCCGGCCATGGCGGATCTGTCCTCGGCGGCCGAGCCCGCCGACGAGTCACTTGCCGTCGAAGGAGTCCGCAAACTTCGTGATGCCCGTCAGGAATTCGAGAAGGACTTCATTCTGAAGGTGCTCAAGGAGCAGGACTGGAACATTTCTCGGACGGCCTCGGTCCTCGGAATAGAGCGCAGCCACCTGCACCGCAAGATCAAGTCCTTCGGAATTCGCGTTCCCGATGGGCACTGACCCTCTCCGCTGATTGCAGCACCGGGGGCCTCTGTGCGATGACAGAGGCCATGGCTGAGAAGATCACACCCCGTTCACAGGATTTTTCCCAATGGTACCAGGACATCGTCCTGAACGCGCGTCTGGCCGACTATTCCCCGGTCAAGGGCTGCATGGTCATTCGCCCGAATGGCTACTCCATCTGGGAGCGCATCCAGCAGGATCTCGATCGCCGCATCAAGAAGAGCGGCGCACGGAATGCCTACTTTCCTCTCTTCATTCCCGAGAGCTTCCTGAAAAAGGAAGCCGAGCACGTCGAGGGATTTGCTCCCCAGTGCGCTGTGGTCACCTACGCAGGCGCCAAGGACCTCGAAGAAAAGCTCGTTGTTCGCCCGACTTCCGAAACCATCATCAACAGCATGTTCGCGAAGTGGATCCAGTCCTACCGCGACCTGCCGCTGATGATTAACCAGTGGGCGAACGTGGTCCGCTGGGAAATGCGCACCCGCCTGTTCCTGCGCACGACCGAATTCCTCTGGCAGGAGGGCCACACCTGCCATGCAACTCCTGACGAGGCCGAGGCCGAGACGCGCCAGATGCTGACGGTCTACAAGGAATTTGCCGAGGAAGTCCTCGCGATGCCCGTGCTCCCGGGCATGAAATCCGAGAGCGAGAAATTCGCCGGAGCCCTGCGCACCTATTCCATCGAAGCGATGATGCAGGACAAGAAGGCCCTCCAGGCCGGAACCTCCCACAACCTCGCCAGCAACTTTGCCCAGGCCTTCGAGACGAAATTCCTCGATAGTGACGGCAAGCAGAAGCTCGTCCATCAGACCAGCTGGGGCGTTTCCACGCGCCTCATCGGCGGCATGATCATGACCCATTCCGATGACAAGGGGCTCGTCCTGCCTCCGCGGCTGGCCGCAACCCATGTGGTCATCGTTCCGATCATGGCGAATGCCGAAGCCAAGCCCCGAGTCCTCGAAGCCGCCGACAAGCTCGCTGCTGCGATTGCCGAAACGCCGGAAGCCCGCAAGCTGCCGTATGAAATCGGCGTCCTTGTCGACAAGGATGAGACGAAGCAGCCGGGATGGAAATTCTTCGAACACGAGATGACCGGCACTCCGATCCGCATCGAGATCGGCCCGCGCGACTTGGAAAAGTCCACGGCCGTCGTCGTACGCCGCGATATCGGCAAGAAGGAATTCATCTCCCTCGAGGCGATTCCCGCGTGGGTGTCGCAGAACCTTGCAGCCATGCAGAAGGAACTCCTCGAGAAGGCCCGCGCCTTCCGCGAAGCGAACACCTTCGAGCTGCCCGGCGGTACTGCCGGCTACGCCGAGTTCAAGTCCAAGATCGAAAGCGGCGGTTTCTTCATGGCCGCCTGGTGCCAGAGCAAGGATTGCGAAGCCAAGGTGAAGGAAGACACCAAGGCCACGATCCGCTGCCTGCCGCTCGACTCGGCCTACATGCCCATTTCCGAGCACGGAAAGGGATGCATGGTTTGTGGATCGACCGAGAAGACGGTTCGCACCGTCTTTGCACGCGCGTACTGAATGCTCCGCATGACCACGAACGGCAATCACTTGAAGACGGATCTCATTGTCGCCCTCGATTTTGCCCGCGAGGACGCGGCATGGGCCGTCGTCGACGCGTTGGATGGGCTCGATGTAGTTTTCAAGGTTGGTCTCGAGCTCTTCTCGGCAGCTGGGCCGCAATTCGTTCGCGAGCTCGTGCATCGCAAGAAGCGCGTCTTCCTGGACCTGAAGCTTCACGACATCCCGAATACCGTCGCGAAAGCCTCGCTCCAGGCCGCCATGATGCACGTGGAGATGTTCACGATCCATCTGGCGGGCGGTTCGGCAATGATTCACGCAGTTCGTGACACCCTGGCCGAAATTGAAAGCCTGAAGCCCAGGATCCTCGGAGTCAGCGTGCTGACGTCCTTTGATGACCTCCGTTGGGCCGAGGTATCGCGGGCCGTCTCAGGCCACAGCAGCGATGCGCATGATGCAGTCGTCCGATTGGTAGACACCTTCGCGGGGCAGGGGGCCGACGGTATCGTGTGTTCGGCCCATGAGCTCGAGCGCATCCGCGATCAGTATCCTGCGCTGTATACCGTCGTGCCTGGAATTCGGCTCGACCACGTGCCCGGCGATGATCAGGCTCGCACGATGACTCCGGCCGATGCTGCAACCGCGGGAGCTTCCGCGATTGTCGTGGGACGTCCGATCACGCAGGCCAATGACCCGCGTCGTGTCGCCGAGCAGATCCTCCGAGATCTGGAACGGGTAGCGTCCGAGCAGGCCGTGATCCGCGCTGCAGGCGGCACAAGCGCCGGCACTGCGCAATAAAGCCGTGCGCTAACTACCACGGCCCGGTTATTCTCAGCCCATGTTGACCTTGAAGAATCCCCATAGTGTCCTTGCTGCGCTGAAGGCGCGCCCGAAGGATGTCATCGAAATCCGTTTGTCGCAGGTCCGCGAGACCCGCGAATTTCGCGACGGCGAAGGTCCGGGCGTGGATCCCTGGTCGCAGGTCGTTGCACTCGCGAAGAAGGAAGGGGTCCGCATCGTCACTGCCCCCAAGGCCGCGCGTCCGGAGGGGCGCCCCCAGCAGAACCGTCCCGGCGACCGCGGAACGGCGCGTGGCGAACCCCGCGGCGAGGATGGCCGCACCTCCAGCACCGAGGCGCTCGTGCGCGAGAAGGAGCCCCTGCCTCTGGAGCTGTTGATGCCAGAAGGCAACGAAAATGGCTCAAAATACGGTTTATGGCTCGCATTTGACCAGCTTCAGGATCCCCATAACGTTGGTTCGATATTCCGAACAGCCGCATTCTTCGGCGTGCGTGGAATCATCATGACCCAGGATCGATCCGCCACGCTGACGTCGACCGTTTACGATGTCTCCTCCGGAGGTGTCGAAGATGTTCCGTTCGCAGTCGTCCCGAACCTCCAGCGGGCGTTCGAGGTCTCCAAGGATCATGAGCTCTGGATTTTGGGCACCTCGGAGCATGCCAAGCAGTCCTGGAACACTGTTCCGAAGGATCGCCACTGGCTTCTGGTCATGGGCAATGAGGAAAAGGGAATGCGCCGCCTGACGGCCGAAACCTGCGACATGATCTGCCAGATTCCGCCTGCAGGACCTGGCGTGAGCTCACTCAATGTCTCGGTTGCCGCGGGAATTCTTATTTCGAAATTGGCGTGATTCGTCGCAGATCATCGAGCCGGATCGGCCAGACCAGCTGGTCTTCTCCGCGCAGAATCAGAAATTCGCTCTCCCCGAGCATGAAGGTCCGCTCAATCACTCCACGAAGTCGAATCGGCGCTCCATCAGAGCTCGTCACTTCCGTCTCCACGGGGATACGGATCTCCTGCCAGCTCTTCACGGCATCATGGAGCAGGCGGTCCTGGTCATCACGTCGTTCGTGATGACGAAAAAGCGTGGAAAATGCCGTGATCAGCGGAATGCTGTTCAGTTCGGCTTCAGTCGCCAGCGACAGCTGCATAGCCGAGTTCTGAATGGTCTTTTTCCCGAAATTGGCCTGAATTTCGAGGATTTCACCTTCAAAATCTCCGACGGACATCCACTCTGTCAGGAGCTGGTGGTCCGCTTCGGGGTGGAACTGAAGACCGTAAGTTCGGTCGTTCAGCTTGTAAGCCTGTCGCTCGCAACCCGCTGACCGAGCGAGGCAGGTTGCACCATCCGGAATTTCAAAAGTCTCAAAGTGGTAGTGATAGACGGTCGGGTTCTCACTTGCGGCCGGTAGGATCCGGTCAGCTCGCCCCGCCTCCGTCAGTTCGAGTGGAAACCACCCGACTTCGGCGACCGGATTCTGAAACACGCGCTTTCCAAGCGCCCTGGCGAGGAGTTGGCCACCCAGACAGATGCCTAAAATGGGCAAATGACGGTCAAACGCCCGTTGAAGGAGGGCAAGCTCCGGCCGAATCCAGGGATGGCCTTGCTCGTCGTTGGAGCTCATGGGGCCTCCAAGCGACACAATTCCTCCCACCTCATGAATGTCGGGATAACGGTCACCTCGGTAAGGGTGGATCCAATGCACAGGAATGCCTTGAGTCGCCAGAATACGCCGCAAGGCAGCTGGGTGCTCATGAGGGGCGTGCTGAATCAGAAGTATCGGTCGCATCGACGCATTCATGAATGTTCCGGAACTCTGTAACTCATTGACTTATCCGAGAAAAGGTGGAACTTTCGCGAGGCTGTCGGCGTCATTTCGGTCCAGTTAGCGGCGAGATTCTCTTTAGAAAAGAGTGCTGGAGTAGCTCAGTTGGTAGAGCAGCGGTTTTGTAAACCGCAGGTCGTGGGTTCGAGTCCCTTCTCCAGCTCCATTTTCTCGGGAGGACGTTTGTCGTTTTCTTTCGTTGACAAGAGGTGCCGGCGTCAGGGAGAAGAAGGACCCTAAGTTAGGGCCAGCTTTATGTTTTTGGTAATTTGGAGAGATACCCAAGTGGCCAACGGGACCAG
>CAMAQA010000047.1 GCA_945860415.1 Bacteriovorax stolpii | reverse complement strand
TGCCGGTGGCAGTGAAAGAAAAACGCTTCGCGGCTGCCTTTTTTGTCTTCAGTTTCATGGCGGTAAAAACCTTTCCTGTAAACGGAAGCCGGAAACTAGTCCAAGCCCCCGCTGTCCGTCAACCGTTATTACTCGGCTTTTTTGGCTTCCGTCTCGGGTTCCCCAGCTGGTTCCGGAGCGGCAGCCGCAGCTTCCCTATTCGGAACCGGGCCGGAGACCTTGTTCGGGGTGGGGCCGGAAACGACTGGCTTGGAACCCTTTTTGGCCTGTCCCGGGGCAAGAACCATGATCAGCTTCTTGCCTTCGAGCTTGGCCGGGCTTTCCACCACGGCAATGTCCTGAACCATTTCGGCAAGCTGCCGCATCATCTTATAGCCATGCTCGACGTAGGTGATTTCACGGCCACGGAACATGATCGTGATCTTGGCCTTATCCCCTTCCTCGAGGAAGGTGCGGATGTTCTTGAACTTATAGTTGCGATCATGCTCGTCGGTCTGCGGGCGAAGCTGGATTTCCTTCACCTTGATGACCGTCTGCTTTTTTCTCGCCTCGTGTTCCTTCTTCTTCTTCTCGTATTTGAACTTGCCGTAGTCGCAAATCTTGCAAACCGGTGGCTGGGCGTTCGGCGAGATCTCCATGAGGTCGAGGCCGCGTTCGCGAGCCATGCGAAGAGCATCAAAGGTCGCAACGACACCGACCTGTTCGCCGTTTTCGTCGATCAGACGAACCTGCGGAACGCGAATGCGTTCGTTAATCCGATGTTCGTCCTTATTGGGAGGGGGATACGCTCCCCGCGGGAAACGGGGACGGGGAAATGAAGGGCCACCCGGTCCACCTGGACCGCTAGAACCACCAGGTCCACTAGGACCACCAAGGCCGCTGGGGCCCGAACCTGAACTCGAGGGGGGGATAATTGCCATTCTGTGGGTACTCTCTGTCGGAAAAACCGACCTCCTTGCTCTGTCGGGATACAAGACCCCGAAATTCCTGTCAATCTTACTGGTTGGCCGTCGCTGTCGCCGAAGACTTCCGACTTGCGGCTTTTTTCGCGGTAGTTTTCTTCTTCGACGCCTTTCGAGCGGTCTTGGACTTCTTGGATTTCTTGGCCCCGGAAGCGCCCCGAACTCCGGCAAGCACCTTTTCGAGCTCCTTGCGCTGTGATGCCAGGTACTTTTTCCAGCGAGTCACTTCCCCCGGAATCTGCTTCTGCAGACGCTCGAGCTCGCGGCGCTCACGTTCCACGAAAGTCTTCACCTTCGCCAGATCGCTATGAATCAGCTTCTGCACTTCCTTACCCTGCCGTTCGAGGTACTGGCGGGCATCTTCCATCCATCCCCCATCTTGAATCAGGCTTTTCAGCTGACCTTGGGTCGTTCGAACCCTGCTGAGCCACTTCTTCACATCCACCTTCTTGCCGTTCTTTTCCATGCAATCTCTCCCATTAGGCTACCAGCGCTTGGCGATGGGCATTCGACGTCCCAGACCAAAGGCCTTGCCACTGATCTTGAGGACGGGCGCTGCCTGCCGTCGCTTGAACTCCTGGTTCTCCACCATCCTCAGAATGTCACGAACCCACCCCGGTTTCACCCGTGAATCGAAGTCCTTTTCGAGCTTTTCGATCGACTCGCCGCCTTCCAGGTACCGCGTCAGCAGCTCATCGAGATCCGCATAGGGTGGCAGCGTGTCCTGATCCTTCTGGTCGGGACGGAGCTCTGCGGAAGGATCCTTCGTGATCGACGACTCCGGAATCGGTGCCGGGCGTCCCTGTTTTACGAACTCGCCATTGATGTGCCGCGACAGCTCGTAGACCCGTGTTTTGTACAAGTCACCAATGGGAGCCAGCGCGCCGCACATATCGCCGTAGAGCGTGCAATATCCGGTGGCGATCTCCGACTTGTTGCCCGTGGTCAGCACCAGCGCGCGGTAATGATTCGACAGAGTCATCAAAATGACTCCGCGAAGCCGAGACTGGAGGTTCTCCTGGGCCAGTGGAGCGAGCTCGCCTCCCACCACGGAAGAAAGCTCACGAGAAGCCGTCGAGTATTGGAATTTGATCGGTTGGACCTGGAAACGGATACCCAGGTTTTGAGCCAGAGCCTCGGCGTCGGCGAGACTTCCGGGTGAGGAATACTGGCTCGGCATGGCGACGCCAAGGATGCGGTCAGAACCAAGTGCCTCGGCGGCAAGAACGGCAATGAGCGCGGAGTCGATTCCGCCGGAAAGACCGATCACCGCAGACCGGAACCCGGTGCGCTGGAAGTAATCGCGAATGCCGCGGACGAGCGCTTGATGAAGGACCTCTATCTCGAGAACCGCTGAGGGAGTGGCTGCAAAGGTACTCTCCTCTCCCACGCTCACGACCTCGAACCCTTCCGAAAAGATGGGCAGGCGCGCGATCAACTTCCCCGATGCATCCGAAACGAAGGATGATCCATCGAACAGGATCTCGTCGTTGGCCCCGACCTGATTGACGTAGGCCAGAGGCACCCCGAGCGATTTGGCAATTCCACAGTGGATGCGTTCGCGGCGCTCTCGTTTGTTGAACTCGTAGGGGCTCGCTGAGATCGAGACCATCAGGTCCACGCCCTGCTGGCGGAACTCGTCGACCGGGTTTTTGGCGTAGAGCAACTTGCCGTCACCAAAGCGCGCCGAATCTTCGGCCCAGAGATCTTCGCAGATCGCCACACCGATGCGCCTGCCGCTGGAATGCTTCCAAACCTGGATGTCTGCTGCCGGCTCGAAGTACCGAGCCTCATCAAAGATGTCGTAAGTGGGAAGAAGCGTTTTCGCCTGGCGGAAGACTTCCTTGCCATCCTGCAGGACGTGGACGGCATTCTGGCCCGGTCGTCCGACCTTTTCCGGGCTCCGAATGATGGAGCCGACCAGAAGCGCACAAGCATGGCCTGCCGTGAGCTCTGTCAGCTCAGCCACCGCGGCCGCGCAACGATCATAGATTTCAGGACGCTCCACAAGATCGTGGGGCGGATACCCGCAGACGCCCAGTTCGGGTGTCAGCAGGAGATCCGCCCCTTGATCCACAGCCTTTTCGTAAGCCTCGCGAATCTGCCTCACGTTGCCGGTGAAATCACCGACGACCGGGCTGATCTGTGCAATCGCGACTCTCACGTTTGTCAGAGATTACCAGCGCTTCTGGATTTCAGCGCGGTCAAAGAAGTATGCGATTTCGCGCTCGGCCGAAGCCAGGCTGTCAGAACCGTGAGCCGCGTTGGCTTCGATGCTGTCAGCGAAGTCCTTGCGGAGCGTGCCTTCAGCGGCCTTGGCCGGATCGGTGGCGCCCATGATTTCGCGGTTCAGAGCGACGGCGTTTTCGCCTTCGAGCACCATGAGCATGACCGGGCCGCTGGTCATGAAGTGAACCAGGCTCTGGAAGAACGGGCGATCCTTATGCTCGATGTAGAAGCCTTCAGCCTTCTCGCGGGAGAGGCGCGTGAACTTGGCGGCTGCGATGCGCAGGCCCTTCTTTTCGAAGCGGGTGATGATTTCCCCCATCACGTTCTTCGCGACAGCGTTCGGCTTGATGATCGAAAAAGTCTTTTCCATGGCCATGATGAGCTCCTTAAAAAACCAGTAGTTGGATTGGCCCCATCCCTAGCCCAAAACGGACTGGGACGCGAGGCTAATTCGGCCAGCCCCGAAGGGCCGGCCATGACACATCGAAATCTCAGGCCCCCATGGCCTTCTTGAGGCTGGTGCCGAGATCCGCAGGGCTGCGAGCGATGGTAACGCCCGCTGCCATCAGGGCCTGGAACTTCTCTTCTGCCGTTCCCTTGCCGCCCGAAATGATTGCGCCTGCATGACCCATGCGCTTGCCGGCAGGAGCGGTTGCTCCTCCGATGAAGCCGGCAACCGGCTTCTTGAACTCGCGCTTGATGTACTCGGCTGCTTCTTCTTCGGCCGTTCCGCCGATTTCACCGATCATGATCACGCCGTGCGTGTTCGGATCCGCATTGAAGGCTTCGAGGACGTCGATGAAGTTCGTGCCGTTGATCGGGTCGCCACCGATGCCCACGCAGGTACTCTGGCCAATGCCGAGCTGGGTGAGCTGATGGACGGCTTCATAGGTCAGCGTGCCTGAACGAGACACGACGCCGATGTTGCCGGACTTGTGAATGTGACCGGGCATGATTCCGATCTTGCACTCTCCTGGCGTGATGATGCCAGGACAGTTCGGTCCGATCAGGCGCGACTTCGTCGACTGCAAGTAGCGCTTCGTCGCGAGCATGTCGCGAACCGGAATACCTTCGGTGATGCAAACGATGAGCGGAATTCCCGCATCAGCGGCTTCGCAGATCGCATCGGCAGCACCTGCCGGCGGAACGAAGATCATGGTGGCGTTGGCGCCCGTTTTCGCGACAGCCTCATCGACCGTATCGAAAACCGGAAAACCTTCGTGAACCTGACCTCCGCGGCCCGGGGTCACCCCGCCCACAACCTGGGTTCCGTAGTCGCGGCAGCCCTTGGCGTGGAACGCACCCTGCGATCCCGTGATTCCCTGAACGAGGAGCTTCGTATTCTTATTGACCCAAATGGACATGATTAGGCTCCTTTTGCAGCAACGACGACTTTTTTGGCTGCGTCGGTCAGACCGTCTGCCGGGGTGATCTTCAGGCCGCTCTCGGAGAGCAGCTTTTTGCCGGCTTCAACGTTGGTTCCTTCGAGGCGAACCACGAGCGGCACCTGAAGCGACAGCTCACGAGCTGCGGCGATCACGCCTTCGGCGATGACATCGCACTTCATGATGCCGCCGAAAATATTGACGAGAATCGCCTTCACCTTGGGGTCCTTGAGGATGATCTTGAACGCGTGAGCGACCTTCTCCTTCGTGGCGCCACCGCCAACATCGAGGAAATTGGCCGGCTCGCCGCCGTGGAGCTTGATGATATCCATGGTGGCCATGGCCAGACCGGCGCCGTTCACCAGGCAGCCGATGTTGCCATCGAGGGCGATGTAGGCCAGCTCGTACTTCGAGGCTTCCACGTCCTGCGCATTTTCTTCGAGGAGGTCGCGCATTGCGACCGTTTCCGGGTGGCGGTAGAGCGCATTATCGTCAAAGTTGATCTTGGCGTCGAGAGCCGCGAGGTGTCCCTGTGCCGTCAGAATCAAGGGATTAATCTCCACCTGCGAGCAGTCTTCTTCCATGTAGGCGCGGTAAATGCCCTTGAAGAAAGGAACGGCTTCCTTGGTCTGCTCCGGCGTCAGGCCAAGGGCTTTGGCGAGCTTGCGGCCGTGAAACGCCTGGTATCCGGTAGTCGGATCAATCGCGACCTTGACGATCTTTTCGGGGTGGGTTGCGGCCACTTCTTCGATTTCCATTCCACCTTCGGTGGAGGCCATCATGATGACCTGAGAAATGGCGCGATCGGTGACGACACCGAGGTAGAACTCCTTGGCGATCTGCGATCCCTCTTCGATCCAGAGCTTGTGGACCTTCTTGCCCTGCGCGCCGGTCTGCGGAGTCACGAGCACTTTGCCCATGATGTCGTTTGCGGCAGCTTTCACGTCCGCGATGGACTTGCAGACCTTAACGCCGCCAGCCTTTCCGCGGCCGCCGGCATGGATCTGGGCCTTCACGACCCAAACCGCATTACCGCGCTCCTGTGCGAGGTTCTGGGCAGCCTTTTCAGCTGCAGCCGCGACGTCGCCACCTTCCTCGACCAATCGGCCTTCGGGGACGCGGACGCCGTACTTCTTCAGGATCGATTTCGCCTGATATTCATGAATGTTCATAGGTGGCTGAGGTTTTAACCCAAGACCGCTCGCGGTCAACTTCAATCTGCTGTATTTACCAGCAACAATGGCAGTCCTGATCAGCGCACACGAATTGAAAAAGTCCTTCGGAGCCCGGCCACTTTTTGACGGGCTCACGTTCTCGATCGAGAGCGATGAACGCATCGGCCTGATCGGGCCGAATGGAACTGGCAAGAGCACGCTGCTCCGGCTTCTCGCATCGAAAGACACGCCCGACGCAGGAAAGCTGTCGTTTCAAAAAGGCCTCCGCGTCGGATTCCTCGAACAGGTGCCTCAGTTCGGTCCGGGGGCCACCATTCTCTCCGCGATTCGCGGGTCAGGCGGCTCGGACTGGGATCGCGACCAACGCATCCAGGAGTGGATTTCACGCCTCGAACTCGATCGCTTTGATCCGGACGCACGCGTGGACACGCTCTCGGGTGGCTGGAAGAAGCGCGTCGCGCTCGCTCGCGAGCTGACCGACAATCCCGACCTGCTGCTGCTGGATGAGCCGACCAACCATCTCGACGTGGAGAGCATCCTTTGGCTGGAGAATTTTCTCGCCCGCGCTCGACTGGCCACGCTCACGATCACGCATGATCGCGCCTTCCTGATGAAGGTCGCCAACCGTATCATTGAGCTCGACCCACGCCATCCCGGCGGCCTGCTGAGCGTGAAGGGCGATTACGCGAGCTTTCTTGAAAAACGCGAGCAGCTGATTGCTTCGCAGGAAAAACGCGAGATCATCCTGAGAAATACCATGCGCCGTGAGGTCGAGTGGCTTCGGCGCGGAGCGAAGGCCCGCACCACCAAGCAGCAGGCGCGAATTCAGCGCGCGGAAGACCTCCAGGACACCGTTGCCGAACTGACCACCCGAAACCAGGTCCGCACGGCGCGACTCGATTTCGGAAGCGCGGGACGCCCTCCCAAAAAGCTGATCCAGGCCAAGGACATCAGCAAGAGCTACGGCAGCCGGAGCATCTTTTCGAAGCTGAGCCTCCTCGTCGGCCCGGGCACTCGCCTCGGACTTCTGGGCGCCAACGGCTGCGGAAAATCGACGCTGATCCGAGTGCTTCTCGGACTGGAGACGCCGGACACGGGAGAAGTGTTTCGCTCGGACCTGCTCCAGGCCGCCTCTTTCGATCAGAATCGCGAATCGCTCGATTCAAACATCACGGTCACGAAGACCGTCTGCCCATCGGGTGACTTCGTCGATTATCGCGGACAACGGATTCATGTCCGAAGCTATCTGGATCGATTCCTGTTCACGCAGACGCAGATGGACATGACCGTCGGCAAGCTCTCTGGCGGAGAGCAGGCTCGGCTCCTGATTGCCAAGCTGATGCTTCGACCCTCGAACATCCTGATCCTCGACGAGCCGACCAATGATCTCGACATGGCGACCCTTGCGGTGCTCGAGGAATGCCTCTCGGAATTCGATGGCGCCGTGATCCTCGTTTCGCACGATCGGTTCTTTCTTGGACAGGTCTGCAATCAGATCCTCGCGTTTCCAGTCCTCGGAGGCGACCTTGTGTCCTTCGCGGATCTCGATCAGTGGGAACAGTGGCATTCGGAACAACTCAAGTCGCGCCTGGCTCCGAGCAAATCCATGAGCTCTTCCGAGGGCGGAACCTCGGGAGCACCTGCGAAGAAGAAGAAGCTGAGCTACAAGGACCAGCGCGATCTCGACACCATGGAAGAGCGGATCGCCGCGGCTGAAGCCAGGCTCGCGAAAGCCACCGCCGAGAGCTTGCTTCCGGAGAACTCCAGCAACGCCGTGACCCTGGCCCGACTCTCGAAGGAAATGGCGGATGCCCAGGAAGAGCTGGACAACCTGTACGTCCGTTGGGGCGAGCTCGAAAGCTAACCCGTTGAAATTGAATGGATTTATTTTTACAGGGGCGACCAAAAAGATCTAGCGGACCCTCGACCCGCCTGCTATAATGCGATGCATTAAATCCCGAGAACCGCGGGAGGTTCGATTTGATGCTCTCGATTTTTAGAAGGCCCGTCCTCGGATACTCCATTGTCCTCACCCAGTTGATGACCGGGCTGAGCACGGCTCAAGGCACGGCAGCTCCAGACTGGACATTTGAAGAAGCCACTCGCTTCATCCTGGACGCGCCTCAAAGCCTGGTGGCACCCATTCATGTCAGCCGCGCGGATTGGGACAAGACCTTCCAGGCTCCTGAGCTCACCCCTCAGAAACTTCCTGAAATTCACACTCTGGTCATTCACAACACCGAGACTGCGGGTCGTGACGATGAGGCGGTTCGAGGCGTCCTGACGGCTCACAAGAATCGCAAATGGTCGGACATCGGGTATCACTTCCTGATCGCCCAGGACTCCACTGACAAGACGTGGAAAGTGTATCAGGGCCGGCCCATCGAGTACTTTGGAGCGCATGCGGGCGCCAACTACAACGAAAACACCATCGGCATCGCGATGGTAGGTGCCTACGCGTGGAGAACCGAATCCAAGATCAAGGAAGTGCAGGGCTTCTTCACCCCTGCCCGGCTCAACACAGAAAGCGGACAACAGCGCTACCAGGAGCTGCTGTCGATATACGCCGAACCTACGGCGCCTGAGTCCGATCGACAGATTTCACGCGAGGCCGCCGATGTTCTGATCCGCCTCGTGGATCAGCTGGTGCGCGACCCACGACTCACAGGCCTCAAGCGCATTCGATCACACGGCGCTTTGGCCTTGAAGGAACTCCAGCCTTCGCTGACCAAAGCTGAGGCCCAGGCATACGGCATCAACCCTTTCCATACCGACTGTGCCGGGCACGGCATGATCCACACCGTAAAGGCCCTCCAGGCTCGCTATCAGCCAATGCTGGCAGACCGAAAGCTCCTGGCCGCACCGCACGTTCCGGTGGTTTCCACGCCGGTTGCTGCAATCCCCACGAGTAGTGAGGCCAAGCCAACGACCCAGCCCATTCGCGTAAGCCACATCGATCCGCAACAGCCGTCGCAGGCTTTGCCGACAGCCGCACGCGCCGGAATTGCAGATCAGGCAAGCCAGTCTCCATGCTCGGCAAGCTCGTGGTCGCAGCGCGGAAAGGCCCCCGTGGGATACATTCCCGGAATGGCGCTGACCTATGCGAGAAGTCTCTGCCGCCTCAAGGGCCACGTCCCCCTGCAGGGTGCGGCCGAAGTGATGGGCCGGGCCAAGGGCAAGGATCACCTGGTCGATGCTTTTGCGTGGTATGAAGACCAGTTCACTTCCAAGAATCTCGACATCGCAACTTCGGGCGCTGCAGCGCTGAAGGCAACCTACACGTTACTGATCGGACTCGGCATGCGTGAAAGCACGGGCAGCCACTGCAAGGGCTATCACCAGAAGGCGCCCAAAAAGACTGCGGACACGGCTTCGGCCGGCCTCTTCCAGACGAGCCACAACTCGCTCTACTTCACTTCCAGAAAAAACGGGTTCTCAGAACATCACCTGCAGAAACTCTATGAGGAGTACCGCGCGAAGCCCGAGCGATGTTTTCTGGATGTCTTCAAGCAAGGCGTGAGCTGCACGAATCAGGAACCATTCGGGTCCGGAGCCGGTGCTCAGTTCCAGCAGTTCACCAAGGATTGCCCGGCGTTCGCGGCCGAATCGGCAGCCATCATGCTCCGAGTGGCACGGCGACATTATGGGCCCATTGGGCGGCGTGACGCCGAGCTGAACACGTCATGCACTGACCTGCTCGACTCGATCGAAAAGCAGATCGAAGGAAATCCTGAAGGTGCCTGCGCCGAACTGAAGTAACGCTTACTTCAGCATGTCGGCAACGGCGCCGCGCTCTTCTTCGAGCTCCTTCAGCGTCGCGTCCATCTTCTCTCGCGAGAAAGCATCGATCTCGAGGCCCTTCACGATCTGGTACTTGCCGTTCTCGGTCGTGCACGGAAACCCGTACATCACTCCGACCGGAATGCCATAGGAGCCATCCGACGGAACGCCCATGGTCACCCACTCGCCCTTCGAGCCGATCCACCAGTCGCGCATGTGATCGATGGCGGCGTTGGCTGCCGAAGCCGCGGACGAAACTCCGCGGGCTTCGATGATCGCAGCGCCACGCTTGCCCACCTTCGGGATGAAGGTTTCCTTGTTCCAGGTGTCGTCGATCATCGGCTTCACGGCCTGACCGTCTGCGGTCGCAAAGCGGAAATCCGGATACATCGTCGGGCTGTGGTTTCCCCAAACCGTGAGCTTCTTGAACGAGGCGACGGCCTTCCCGGTCTTCGCAGCGAGCTGCGAAAGAGCGCGGTTGTGGTCGAGGCGCAGCATCGCAGTGAAGTTTTCGGGCTTCACGCGGCCGAACTTCTCAGCCGTCTTCATCGCGATATAGGCATTGGTGTTCGCGGGATTTCCGACAACGAGCACCTTGCAGTCGGGATGGGCATGCTTGCCAATCGCTTCGCCCTGGACAGTGAAAATCTTGCCATTTTCGGTCAGCAGGTCCTTGCGCTCCATGCCGGCCGAACGCGGGCGGGCGCCCACGAGCAGGGCGACCTGCGCGTCCTTGAACGCGACGTTCGGATCTTCGGTGCCAATCATTCCCGCCAGAAGCGGAAATGCGCAGTCATCGAGTTCCATCATCACGCCACCGAGTGCCTTCTGGGCCTGGGGCAGCTCGAGGAGCTGGAGGATCACGGGCTGGTCCTTGCCGAACATCTCTCCGCTCGCGACGCGGAAAAGCAGGCTGTAACCAATCTGTCCGGCGGCGCCGGTCACTGCGACTTTAATCGGGGCTTTTGCCATGAGCATTTCTCCTATTTGAGATCAGGTTGAAAACCGAAACTCCAAAATCACATATGCGCGATGACGGCCTGGCCGAACTCGGAGCACTTCACTTCCTTCACTCCGGCTTCGCCTTCCTGCTTCATGAGACGAGCAAAATCATAGGTGACGGTCTTGGCGGCGATTGCACCGTCCATTCCCTTGATGATGAGGTCCGCGGCTTCGTTCCAGCCGAGGTGGCGCAGCATCATCTCTCCGGAAAGGATGACCGATCCCGGGTTGACGCGATCGAGATTGGCGTACTTTGGAGCGGTGCCGTGCGTGGCTTCGAACACGGCGTGTCCCGTGAGGTAGTTCACGTTGCCGCCCGGAGCGATGCCGATGCCGCCGACCTGGGCTGCCAGGGCGTCGGACAGATAGTCGCCGTTTAGGTTCAGCGTCGCGATGACGTCGAATTCATCCGGACGCGTCAGCACCTGCTGGAGCGCGATGTCGGCGATCGCATCCTTCACGATGATCTTGCCGGCAGCCTGCTCGGCCTTCATTTCGGTATTCGCCGCTTCTTCGCCCTTTTCCTTCTTGGTCTTTTCCCACTTCGCCCAGGTGTATACCTTCGAGCCGAACTCGCGATCAGCCAGTTCGTAGCCCCACTTCATGAATGCACCTTCGGTGAACTTCATGATGTTGCCCTTGTGGACGATGGTGACGGACTTGCGCTTGTTGGCCACCGCGAACTCGAGTGCGGCGCGAACGAGGCGCTCGGTGCCCTCCTTCGAGACCGGCTTGAAGCCGATGCCCGAAGTCTCCGGAAAACGAATCTTGCCGTATTCCTTCGGGAAGGTCGCCTTCAGGAATTCGAGGACCTTCCTCACGTTCTCGCTCCCCTGCTCGAATTCGATGCCGGCATAGATGTCTTCGCAGTTCTCGCGGAAGATCGTCATGTCGACCTTTTCCGGGTGCTTGACCGGCGAAGGCACGCCCTTGAACCAGCGCACCGGACGCAGGCAGACGTACAGGTCGAGCATCTGACGGAGAGCCACGTTCAATGAACGAATGCCGCCACCGATGGGGGTCGTGAGAGGTCCTTTGATGGACACGAGGTAGTGACGAAGCGCGGTCAGGGTGTCCTCAGGCAGCCAGTCGTTGAACTTATTGAACGACTTTTCGCCGGCATAGACTTCGAACCACTCGATCTTGCGATCACCCTTGTAGGCCTTCGCGACCGCAGCATCGAGAACCGCCTGGGCAGAGCGCCAGATGTCCGGACCCGTGCCATCGCCCTCGATGAAGGGAATGACCGGGTTCTTCGGAACGGTCAGCTTTCCATTTTCGATGGTGATGCGCTGGCCCTGGGTAGGAGCCGAGAGCGACTTGAAGGACGGAGTGGTGCCGGACATGAGAAGTCTCCTTGGTGGCTGTCGGGATGTGAAAATCCGCGTGAAATTTGCTCCGAAGTCTATTCAACCCGGCGGCAAAAGGTCAATGATTACCTCGCTGCCGAATCTCGCGACGGAGCTCCTGGAGCTCCTCGATCAGTCGATCGACCTCGGCCCGGGTCAGGCGCTCCTGTCGGAGCACCTCGTCCCGCTCCTGGTTGTAGATCATGGTGACCAGGACGGCACTGAAGCTCAGGTAAAAGAAATTTCCGAGGATCATGAGCCCGGCAATGATGGCGCGCCCTAGCCCGGTTTGCGGAACGATATCTCCAAAACCGACCGTGGTGACGGTGCTCATCGCCAGCCATAGGGCGTCGCTGTAGTGCTTCAGCCCCGGATTCGCCGGCGATTCGTAATGAAACAGGAGAAAGGCGGCCAGAACCAGAACCACGTTTCCCGCCAGAACGAGAAAGAGGACCAGAGGAGACGACAAGGCACGAATCAGCCGGTGGCCATAATTGCCAAACTGATTGAAATGCTGGCGGAGCATGCCTCCAGCTTAATCTCCGGAGCCCACAGGCACTAGTCGGCAGACTTTGCCGGCCCCCAGGTTTTCCAGCGGTGAAGATCACCATGGTTCTCCATCATCACGATGCGGGTGCCGAGCCTCTCGGCCTCGTGGAGATCATGGGTGACCAGGACGAGCGGAACCGGATGAGCGGCATGGAGCTCGAGCAGCCATTGACCCATTTCAGTGCGGAGGGCCGGATCCAGCGCTGAAAATGGCTCATCCAGTAAAAGCGCATGCGGCTTCCAGCAGAGCGCTCGCACCAGCGAGAGCCGCTGCTTTTCACCCCCCGAGAGCGTGGTGGCAGAGCCGTGTGCGTGGCGGGCCAGCCCGCATCGCTCGAGCCACGGCATGACCTGCTGCCGGCATTCCTCCGGCCCCACTCCCCTGACCTTCAGGCCAAAGGCGGCATTTTCCAGCACGGAGAGCGCCGGAAACACCACCGCCTCCTGGAACAGAATGCCAAAGCCGCGGTGCTCCGGAGACCACTCCGTCAGGTCCTGCGTCCCCAGGAGGACTCGGCCCGACTCCACCCCGTCGACAGGAAGGCCGGCGAGAAAACGAAACATCGTCGTTTTTCCGCTGCCACTCGGCCCGGAAAGAACGAGGCGCTCACCTCGTTCGACGCCCAGGTCGGCTTCGATCGTCAGATTCGGAAATCGAACGCGAAAGGTTTCGAGCTTCAGAGTGCCATCATCGTGCTGCATTCAACGCTCCCATCTCGACCCCAGGGTCAGCACGCCCGAAATGACCAGGAGAATGGCGGCCACCCCATGGGCGTACTCAAAACGATATTGCGCCAGCCAGCGCGACACGAGAAGCGGAAGCGTCACCATCCGCTCCGAAGAAAAAAAGCTCACTGCAGCAAGCTCGCCGGTACTGGCCGCGCTGACAAGAGCCACTGCATGGATGAAGGGCTGTCGGAGGCGCGGCCACTCGACTTCCAGCCACGCTCGAAGCGGCGAGGCTCCGAGGCTTCTGGCAACGTCCAGCGCGGCCTGAGAACGAAGTCGCGCGAGCGGCCAGAGCCATCGAAAAACCAGCGGAAAGAAGATCAGCGCCTGCACGAAAATCAGCGCAGCAATGCTGCCTTCGAAAGGATCAATCCAGGCCGAATACGCCAGCCAGAACCCCAGGCTCAGTGTGAGCGTGCTGACTCCGGAAGGAAGCAGAAAAAGGACTTCCACCACCTTCTGCCTTCGCCCCTCACGCATCGACGAGAGCGCGGCAATGGCCAGAGAGGACCAAAGCACCGCAAGCACGCCCACGGAAATGGCCAGCCCCAGGCTCAGCAGAAGCGGATCGCGGATCTCGCTCCAGAACTTCGAAGAGACCAGGACCGTCGGTTCGACATCCTTGAAGAAGACCGCGTAAGGGGCCACCCACGCCAGCGCGAGCACCCGATGCCACCTCGGCTCGGCTGCACCTGATGCAGGGCGGACGGCAGGAATGGCAATCGGCTTCCAGAACATCCGGAGTGCAAGCCACGGAAGCAGCGAGAGCACCAGCTGCCAGAGCGAGAGATTTGCCCCGGTCACCAGATCGAGCGTGCCGGTTCGGACAGAAGCGAAGATCGCCGCCTCGAGAGTTTCGACCGGTGGCCCCCCCCCCAGCAGCGTCACCAGCGTAAAGCTCATCGAACACAGGATGAATACTTGCGAAAACCCTGAAAACAGCGCGGGAGCGATCACCGGAAAATACACGGTCCGCCAGCGGGTGAACGAGCGTGCTCCGAGCGACCTGGCCAGCTCATCCCATCCCACGGGAACGCCGCCGGCAGCCTCGGCTACGAGCGAGGCCACCCACGGAATATTCAGCACCACATGCGACATCAGCACGGCCTCGAATGAGTAAATCATCGAGGTACGCGAAAGAATGCTGACCCATGCCGCTGATGCCACTAGCGTGGGAACTCCGAACGGAATCTTGAGCCAGTCGGTCGCGCGCGGCGAATGACGCAGGTAAATACCGAGCGGCAGGCCTACCAAGCAGGAAATGAGAGCGGAAAGCATGGCCTGCCCTGCAGTAAACTGCACCTTCGCCAGAAGCAGCGGATCCACGAGTCCCGCGAAAAAGCCCGACAACGTCCAGTCCGTTCCCGTCAACTGCCCGGTCCGCAGGAGCGAGAGTGCCGGAACGAAAAATACGGCAAACCAGGGCAAGAATGCCGCAATCACCAGTGCCGTCGAAATGAAGGATCTTCGAGGAGCACTCATCGAATTGAGAGCTCCCAGTGACGCAGCGTTGTGCGCAGATCGAATTCAACCGGCGGGCGAAGGATCTTGAGGGGTGACGGAATGGACTGAAACTCCTCTGGAAGAGCGACACCCTTGAGGGCAGGCAGCATCCACTGGGTATTTGGAATCCGTTCCTGGATCTCTTTCGAGGCAAGAAGCTGGACGAACTGACGCGCCAGCTCCTGCTGCCCCGGGCCAGCAACGGCCTTCTCCACGATAAACGAGCCCTCGATTTGGATCGGATTCCCCTCTTCGAAAACGAGTGCGCGAAACGGCGACTTCGGATTCCTTGACAGGTGATAGGCCTGGCTCGTCGTGTAGCTCCACACGAGCGGAGCTTCGCCCTTGAGAAAAAGCCCGTACGATCCACTCCAACCTGCAGCGAGCGTCATCCACTGCCGGCGGATTCCGTTGATGAAGTTCCCTGCGGCGTCTCCCAGTGCTGCCTGCGCTCCAAGAACGAAGCCCAGTCCGGGTGTGGAAGTGCGCGGGTCCTGGAGCAGGAGGCGGCGTTTCCACTTTGGATCGAGCAGATCACTCCAGCGCCGAGGCGGAACGGGAGGCGATCCTGCAAACCCTTTCCATTCCGGATTCCAGATCCAGCACATGACTCCGTAATCCAGGGGCGTGAAACCGGGATCCAGCACGTGCTCGAAATCTCCGGATGCCGTCCACTTCAGGGCCATCGCGCGAACCTGCGGCCAGAGTGCCTGGTCCACGCCGACGACGACCTGAGTTTCGGACCGACCGCGAAGCTGTTCGAGCTGGAGACGAGACACCATCTGGGCGGCATCGCCAGCCACCTGGATCTTGAGGCGGCATCGGCAGCTCTTCTCAAAGCGCGACACCACCTCGTGTCCGAGTCCGCCCTCGGCCATCAAACTGTCATAAGTCAGGATCGAAAGAACCCGAATCGGCTCGTCGGCCGCACGCACGGACACGTCTGCGCTCAAAATCGCAAACGACAGGGCGACTCGAATCGAATGAAGGAAAGCCAGCCGGGGCGTCACGCCCTCAGTCTAGCATGGAGCTTAGCGAAGCTCGGGGTTCTTCGAAGGATCGTCGGACTCGCCGCTAGCCTCACCACTGCGGGGCTTGAGAAGACGGATCTTGTTGGGGGCGTTGCGGTCCTCGGCTTCGAGCTTGAAGCGCCAGAGGATCTCGCAGTTCTGGAGATGCGTCGTGGTTTCCTCAAGATTCGACTTCAGGTGGACGATGCCGTTCTCGAAGATCGTGACATCGGCGTTGTCGATGTAAGTGCCTTCTTCTCCGGGATAGAAGAAGATGACCCGCATGGCGTGGCCCTTCCTCAAGATCCGAAGTCCTGAGGAGGAGGAGGCTGGGGATGCACCGAGAGAGCCGGTTCCGGCTCCAAAAAACTTCCATTTCGCCATGGTTTTTTCCTTGGTCCGCACCCTAGTCCAAGGGCCTGACCCGAATCAATGACGAACTCCACTAAAAATGAAGCGTTGCGGCATGAGCCCGGGCCGGGTTATCCCCAAGCCGTGAAATCGCCACAACGAGACGACCTTTTCAGCCAGATCGAGCAGCTCAAGCGCGAGAAAAACGCTGTCATTCTCGCTCACTACTACCAGGATCCGGACATCCAGGACGTAGCCGATTTCGTGGGCGACAGCCTCGAGCTGGCCCGCGCCGCCCAGCGCTCGACGGCCGACCTCATCGTCTTTGCCGGCGTCCATTTCATGGCCGAAGGCGCGAAGATCCTGAACCCCGCCCGCAAGGTGGTCCTGCCCGATCTGCGGGCCGGTTGCTCGCTTGCCAACAGTTGCCCGCCCGATGCCTTTGCCGCCCTTCGGGCGAAGCACCCCGAGCATTTCGTCGTCAGCTACATCAACTGCTCGGCCGCCATCAAAGCCCAGAGCAATGTCATCTGCACGAGCAGCAACGCGGTCAAGATCATCGAGTCCATTCCAGCCGATCGCCCCATCCTGTTTGCTCCGGATCGCAACCTCGGCGCCTGGCTCGAAAAGAAGACCGGCCGCAAGATGCTGCTCTGGCAGGGCGCCTGTATCGTCCACGAAACCTTCTCCGAGCGAAAGATCGCTGCGCTTCAGGTCGAGCACCCCGAGGCAGAGCTGATTGCGCACCCCGAGTGCGAAGCGTCGCTTTTGGCGAAGGCTCAATTCATTGGCAGCACGTCGGCGCTCCTGAAGCATGTCATTGAATCACCCAAGAAGACCTTCATCGTCGCCACCGAAGAAGGCATCCTGCACCAGATGCGCAAGCAGGCACCAAACAAGGAGCTCATTCCTGCCCCGCCGAACCAGAACTGCGCCTGCAACGAGTGCCCCTACATGAAGCTCAACACGCTCGAAAAGCTCCACGCCGCGCTTCGCGACGAGACGCCCGAGATCACCATGACCGAAGAGCTCCGTTTGAGCGCCGAAGCGCCGCTGCTCAAGATGCTCGAGTGGTCGACCCAGATCGGCAAGAACGCATGAGCGGCCCTGCGCAGCGCCCGAGCCTCTCGGGCAAGATCCTCACGCTCGACCCGAACGAAGTCGGACAGGTGGGAATGTACAAGCTCCTGATTGGGGGCGTACTTCCGCGTCCCATTGCGTTTATCAGCACGATCAGCTCGGAGGGCGTGACCAACCTCGCCCCCTTCAGCTTCTTCAATGCCGTCTCGAGCAATCCGCCCTGCCTGTCGGTGTCGATCACGCGAAAGAACGACGGATCCAAGAAGGACACGCTTCGAAACATCGAGGCCACGCGGCAGTTCGTCGTGAACTGCTCGCCCGCCTGGCTCGTGGATCAGATCAACTCGTGCTCCGCTGAATTTCCGCATGGCGTCAGCGAGTTTGAAAAGGTGGGGCTAACTCCCGCTGAGTCGGCCCGAGTGCGCGCTCCTCGCGTGGCCGAGTGCCCGCTTGCCTTCGAGTGCGAGCTCTATGAAACTGTCGAGATCGGCGATGGCTCGCAGGGCTCGTCAACGCTGGTCATCGGCAAGATCGTGGCCGTGCAGGTGGATGAGAGCGCCATTCGTGATGGCAAGTTACTCATCGAGCAGCTCGAGCCGCTCTCGCGCCTCGGTGGCCTGAGCTACGGACTCACGCGCGACATTTTTGATCTGCCGCGACCGAAAACGACTTAAGAGCGCGGCCGGAATCCCTCAGAGGCGGAGTCCGAGGATCGGGCGTGCGCGGTGATCGAGGTCGCAAACCCTGAACCCCAGAGTGGAAAGTTGGCAAGGGCTCATGGCAATCCCTGTTGGCACAGCCCCTGTAATGCATCCCTTCGATGGGTCAAGGCACTTCGGACACTCAACTCAGCTTCAAGGGGTTATTCCCCGAGTACCGCCCGCGGCGTCCTGAGGAAACCGTACTCTATCAGGCCGTCGCAAGAAATTACCGAACCTTCGAAGCCATTGCCGAGTGTCAGGGCAAACGGATTCCGAAGCACGTCGGCCAGGAGTTTGAGGCGTTTCTCAAATGTGGGATCTTGGCTCACGGATTTTTGCGTCTCTCCTGCACCGACTGCAAAGAAGAAAAAATCGTCGCCTTCTCGTGCAAGAAGCGCGGGTTCTGCAGCTCCTGCGGCGGCAGGCGAATGACCGAGAGTGCTGCCCACTTGGTCGACGAAGTGTTTCCTCAAGTCGGCATCCGACAGTGGGTGCTCAGCTTCCCCATGCAAGTTCGATTCATCCTGGCAAAGAATCCAAAGATTCAGGCCAAATGCCTCACGATCGTCCATCGGGCCATCACAAACTTCATTAGACTCAAGGCCAAACAAAAGGGATTCAGATCCAAACTACACCCGGGAGCCGTAACTCTCATCCAGAGGTTCGGCGGGAGCTTGAACCTGAACGTCCACTACCACATGCTCTTTCTCGAAGGCGGGTTCTACGAGACAAGCAGCACTCTCGATCAGGGACCGAAGTACTGGTGGGTTGATCCGCCAAACGATGCCGAGATTCAGGCCCTGGTCTCAACTCTTGCGACTCGAGTGATCCGGTGCCTCAAGCGAAAAGGATACTTCCAAGACGACGTTGAGGGTTCACTCCCCGAAGAAGAAATGCCTCAAGAAGAGCTGCTTCCAGGCCTCCAAGCCGCTTCGGTGCAATCGAAGATCGCCATGGGTGAGCGGCAGGGTCAAAGAGTGAGACGGCTCGGGAGTATGGGGCCCAGTGACTTTCACCCTG
>CAMAQA010000046.1 GCA_945860415.1 Bacteriovorax stolpii | reverse complement strand
GAGTCCCAAGAGCATCTGGTACAGGTCGATATCGCGCACGGCGGCGATACTCGCGTCCCGACGGATGATCTGCAAGCATAGCGTTAGATGCGCCGCGGCTTGCTCATCAAATCAGATCAACCCACCCGGTGGCCGGAGGAACCAAAATTAAAAGCGAGCTTGGAAAACATCAGAGAAGTCCGGCATCCATAGAACAGACTCACAACCAGATTTTCCGATCCTCGTCACCGGCGATTGGCGAGAAGGTGGCCGCCGAGCAGATCGTGTCCCGGGTCAATCGCCTTCACGAGTATTTCTCGGAGATGAAGAAGAACATCGATCTGATTCGGGGTGCCGGCATCGATGCGAGCGATGAGCTGGTCGAGAAAGTTGCTTCTCGGCAGATATCCGAGATCAAGAAGGTAGTTCGGCAAGTCGAACCCGAGATTCGTGCGCTAGCCGACATCCGAAAGCCCGACTTCAAGAAGTATCGGGCCTTTGGATCGGATGAAGAGTTTGATCCGCGCGCGGCCTCGAAGGAGCTTCAGGCGCTTCTGCAGGAAGTGCTCGAACTTTGACGCAAGAGAGGCGCAGGACCTCAGGGGCCGGCCCTTTCATTTTGTGGTCGCCACCCCGAATCGCTAACCACGCATGCTGACTCGCTGAGCTGCCAAAAGGGTCCGGATACCAAGCGCAAGAACCCTCATGACTTTCAGCACGCCGTCCGATGCCCCTAAGAGGGTGTCCACTCAGGTCCTGTGTCGCAGTCAACGCACTGACAGTGGGCGCGGGGGTGTGGCACCCTGAAGACTGAACCCGAACCGAGGGGGCGCAGATGGGGAACGTACGTAGTCTGACCTGGATCGTTGCAGTGCTTGTGGCATTGCCGGCGTGCCGCTTTCAGCTGGCGTCTCAATTTCAGAAGTCAGCCGAGCAGGCGCCTCAGGTGTCTACGGAGACCAAGGCGAACGCCGCGATCCGGTTCGAGGCCGGCAAGTGCGTCGAAGGCTGCGATCGACTCGTGCCGCCCGAACACGATTCGGCCGCGCCCTCCTTGAAAGCGGCTCCGGCTGGCTCTTCGGAGTCCGGTTCCACGTCCGGCGTCATCGGAAATCTCAAGCTGGTTGCAACCCCGGATGGGGTAGGGGCAAACACGAGTACAGCACCGGGGGGATCCATCACCACCTTCAGTGCGCTCCAGGCTGCGATCGCCGCGAACCAGAACGTGACGCTCGGAGCGAGTATCACGTGGCCCGTAGAGCGCTTTGCACCCCTGACCGATACCTATAGCGGAAGCTTCAATGGCAACGGCTACACCCTGACCGGAGTGCAGGTGGTGGAGACTTCGGGCTCTGCAAACCTCGGCATGGTTCGGGTCCTTACCGGAACCATTCGGAACCTCGAGATCAGGGATGCGCTCGTCGGCGGAATCGTCGATACGGCCGGAATGGTCGCAGGAAGGAACCAGGGAACGATCGAGGACGTGCGCGTTGCCAGCGGACTGGTCATGGCACGCGCGGTCGTCGGTGGCGTCGCGGGACGAAACCAGGGAACGATCCAGCGCTCCGAATTCCATGGGTACGTTGAGAGTCTTTCCGTGAAGGTGTCGAGCACCTATCCGAAAACTTCGGATCCGAGGAATTTCCACGCGTTCTATCCCATCAACTACGCGCAGTGTCCTGCATCGGCGTCGTGCTCCATGCGCCACATTGTTTCAGGTGGAGTCGCGGGCGTTACCGTCTCGAACACTCCAGCAACGGCTCTTGCCGGATCGTATTCGTGCATGGGCAACTACATGCCTGCCGGGTGCTCTGGAGTGGTCGATATCTGGTCGCATGGGCGCAGCTTTGTCGTGCCGACGGGAGCAGCGCCTGGTTCGCTCAATTCTTCCACCTACAAGGACCCGTTCATCGTCAGAGATGCTGAAGAGGCCGCACGCGACACCGCTTGCGTCAACATGATGGATGTCATCGGCGGCGGACTTTTCGGGGGACTCTACGTTTCAGGTGCGAATCTCTATATCGGCGGTGCACCCGATCAACGCGATTTCCTGATTCACTTTTTCAATTCCGAGCGCCCGGCGACTGAACGCGCGACCTGGCTTTCGAGCAGCGCCAGTTTTCCTGGAATCGTCGTGGGCGGAATTTCCGGAGTCAACGAAGGCGCGATTCTGAGCTCGTTCAGTTCAGGTCAGAGAACGGCGTTTCACTACCTGAACGGGCATGAATTCGGAGTGGATCCGAGCGAGCCCGGTGCGAGTAGTTTCCTCCAAACTCTTCGGGGCCAATAAGACCTCATGCGAGTCAGAGGGGGCTTCAGAAAGATGACATCGACCAAGAGCCGACTCGGAGTCGGACTCCGATCGATTCTTGTGCTGTTGTTCCTCTCCGGCTGCCAGAGCGAGTTCACGCGCACTCAAGCCATGCCCTCATCGTTGCCGGACGCGAGAAGTGTCCAGACCTTCTCGGGAGAAGGGCTGACCAAACCCGCGGGCGCCTGCAATCTACCGTGGGGCGATGGCTGGATCAGCGACGGCCAGAAGGTGCTGGCCTACTCCAGGAATGAAGCCCAGTGCGCAGAAGGTTGCCCGTTTGTGGAGCGCGAGTGTCAAAATGGCGTGCTCGGCGGAAATGAAGAATTCAAATACGCCTACTGCCGCGAAGTCGGATGTGTCGGTTGCCAGGGTATTGATGGCGAACAGTACGCCCACCAGGCCCTCGTTGCGGTCTTTCGGCAAAACGAAGTGGCCTGCGAGGCTGAGTGCGATGCGGCCCCGAATCGTCGCATGGTCGATTGCAATCGCGGCAAGTGGGTGGATCCTGCCAATCGTTCCGAACTTGCGGGGGTGTGGATCGATTTTCCTCATCTGGCCTGTCGAAAGAAGGAATGTCTCTGTTCACTGCCCGGAGAATCGCAGGCCACCATCGCCGCAGGAACGACTCGAAAGTTTTATGACATCGCCGAAGGCAACTGCGGGGCCTGCGATCAGCCGGTCCATTTTCAGGAGCGGACCTGCCGAAGTGGCCAGTGGAGCGGCGATCCTGCCTTCATCAAAACTTCCTGCCGCAAGATCAGCTGCCGTGACTGCGTCCAACCGTTGAACTCCGCCCAGAAGATTCCTCATGGCGCAGAACTCGAGTTCTTTCGCTCGGCGCAGGGCCTGAGCTGCGAGAAGGTCAAGCGCACCTGCAAGGATGGGGTGCTGGGTCCGCCTGCCGAGTACCAGCATCCGAACTGTACAGTGCTCTTCCGCTCCTGCACCACTCCTTGGGGAGTTTCGGTCCAGCATGGTCAGGGCGCAACAGGGTACAAGGCCCGTGCTCCGGAGTGCAACGAGGGCTGTCAGTCGCAATCGCTCTGGTGCAAGGACGGCACGTGGGTGACTGCCGCGCAAGGAACGACCGTGGGATCCTGGACCGGATATTCGGAATCGTCGTGCACGCCAAAGCCCACGACAGCCTGCAGCTGTGCGAGCCCGTTTCAAGGAAGCCCGGTGCGAGTGCCGATCGGCCAGGCGGGAGATCCCGCCCTGACCGGCTATGTGGAGGCAAGTCCACAATGTGGCGGCTCCTGTTCCACCGTGCAGTTTCGATGTGTTCGCGAAACCGCGGCGGCGGATCCGATTCTGAAGAAGGAAGATGGCTCGCCTCTGACGGCGGGTACCCTGACGCAGGGGTGTGCCGTGCAGACCTGCCAATGCTCGACGCCGTGGGGAGTTCCGCTTCCGGAGGGAAACACCCGAACTGCCTACTCGGCCTCCGAGCTGGGCTGCACCGCCACCCAGTCGTGCGCGGATCTGGCCAAAACCTTCAAGTGTCAGCGTGACGGACTTGGAGTGCTCCGGCTTCATGTGCAAAGCGGCAGTGGCTGGGCTCCGGCCGAGTCGGTGTCCTCGTTCACGGCCCTGGGCTGCAAGAAGCAGAGCTGCCTCTGTTCGGTACCAGGATCACCCATTCAGCTCCAGGATGGCAGCGTCGATGTGGAAGTCTTTGACCGAGAGAAGGGGTCGACTCTTGAGCCCTGTTCGGCGCTGAAGCTTTCGTGCAAGCAGGGAGTCCTCACCAGCTCGTCGCATCCGGACGAGCCGCTCATTGCCGAGTTCACGTCCAAATATCGCTTTCCGGTCTGCAAGCAGGAGATTGCCGGTGGGGACGGTGGCGGTGAGGGCGGCGGCGAAGGCGATGGCTTCGGACGAGGTCGATTCAAACTGGGGGGTGCCTCGGGTGGTCCGGGTGGACCCGGATTCTGCAAGTTTGTCACGGGTGTCAGCGAGCCCTTCTGCAGTGGAGTCTGCGTGCTTCCCGGAGAACATCCTGTTCCGCCGGGCATTCCTCCGGAGTTCGGCATGGGTGGAATCCTGATGGCCGGAGGCGTGCTCACGGGCTTTGATGTCGCGCAGGTCGAAGAGGGCGACTCGTGCCAGAATCACGCGCTCACGGTGTATTGCCCGTGCGGCGGTGGAGTGGCAAAGCTGAGCCGAGGCACGCGGTACTTTCCGGGATGTCGGGAGGCGCAGCCATGATCCGGCATCTGCTTCTCGTCATCACAGGACTTGTCTTCAGCTCGTGCCAGAGCCAGATGTCGGTCGATCGGAATCTTGTCGAACGTCGGCTTGCCGAGTTTCGGAGCAAGGCGGCCGGCTGCATGACAAGCTGGGGAGAACTGCTGGAACACGGCGAGGAGCGTATCGCCTATTCGGCCTCCGAGACGTGCTCGTCCGATTGCAGTGCCGTTCAGGGCAAGCTCTTCTGCAATAACGGCGTGCTGATCGGAGATTCGAAGCTGCAGCATCCGCGGTGCATTCCTGAGAAGTGCGATCATTGCGTGCTTCCGTGGGGTGATTCGCTGAGCAATGGTGCAACGACCACGGCCTATCGATCCGCCCTGGTCGGCTCAAAAGATACCTGCCAGTCGCTGACCGTGAGCTGCCAGGGGGGCGCTCTTCGCGCCAGCGACCCCGCGGTAGGAATCGAAACAATCCAGAAGAGCTGCAACAGGAGCTGTTCGGTGGCGTCGCTGGATTCTTCGACTTCGGTCGTCGAAGTTCCACACGGCCAGAAGCAGAAGTTCTTTGCGCCGGTGCTGCGAAGCGCCTGCGATGGCCCGTGTCCTTCGGTGGAGCGAACCTGCACGGATGGCAGCTTTGACGGAGATTCGCGCTTCAATCAGCTTTCGTGTCCGTCGGTGCCCTGTGCGGGATGCTCGGACCCGGTGACTGGGGTGGGGTCGGTTCCCCACGGCACGACGCGGAACAACCTCTATTTTCAGTCGGCGGTGGGATGCAAGGAAACGTGTTCCGCGTATTCGTTCCAGTGTCGAGACGGCTCGTGGCGTGATCTTCAGACGGGGGCCGTGCTCCATGGATTGGCGTATTCCAGCTGCACCAAGAACTGCAGCTGCGTGTATGGGGGTCAGTCGACCCCTGAAGGGCAGACACACGCCTTTTTTGCAAACGCTCCGACGAAGTGTGGCGACGGCTGCGGCGCCCAGAAGAGTCTCGTGTGCAGCGATGGCGACTGGAAGGATGGACTCAATGCCGTGAATCCATCGGCGATTGGCTTTCCGGCCTTCTCGTGTACTGCCAGAGACTGCCGAAGCTGCAGCTTCAACGGACACCTGATTGCCCATCAAGGAACACTCGAGCTCTACCGCGCCTCTTCGGTGGGCTGTTCGGGTGAATGCCAGAAGGTGTCGGTCCAGTGCGAGGACGGAGTGGTCCAGGGGGTGTCGTCCGTGGATGCCACGATTCTCTCCGGACCCGACCGCGGCAAGTATGTGACTTTGAGCTGCACGAAGAAGTGCCAGCCCTGCGTGACCGCCGACGGAGCGCAGATTGCCGGCGATGCTACGGCCAACCTCTTTGCGGCCGCGACTGTGGGCTGTTCGGAGTCGTGCGGGCAGGCGAGCGCCTACCTCTGCAACGGTGCTACCGGCAGCTTCCAAAAAGATGGACTTGCCGTGACAGCGCAGCCGGCGAACTCCTGCGAGGCCAATTGCCAGGCATGCAAGCTGCCGGATGGCCTCATGCTGTCCGAGGGGCTGACGGCGCGGCTCTTCAAGTCCGATACCGGCTCCTGCACTCCGGGAGGGGTGAGCACCTGTGACGGCGGCAACTCTGTGACCGTGAAGTGTAGTTCGGGTACCTTGATAAAGCTCGATGCTTTTGGCACGCCCCAGGGAGCTCTCAGCGCGGGCGACGCGTCGACGTACTCCAAGCGCCAGTGTTCGCAGGCGCGATGCACCCATGGTGGAAATCCCGGAAGGTATTGCCTGCTGCCATGGGGCTATGAGCGAGTGCAGAGGGCCATTGAAGTCGAGTTTTCCGGGGAAAAAGTGAATCTGTTTCCTGCCGACGAGGAGTATCCTTATCGCGACTGGGTGAGCCTTGATACTCGAGTCACGATGTATTCGCGGTCCGAGGTCGGGTGCAATGAATCGTGCGACGACTTTCGCGTCGAGAAGATCTGCGACCCCGACGGGTACTTCACGCTCGCCGTCGCAGCCGCGGGTCACTCTCCCGAATCGCCGAGCAACCGTGGGGGAACCGGTTCCAGCTATGAGTCGGAGTGGCTGAAGTCGTACCGCTATCCGACGTGTCGTCGACGCTGTGATCGGGGCTGGGCGGAAGTGTTCCAGAAGCCCGAGCCCGGTCGACTGGCGGAGTCCTGCCTGCAGGATTCTTCGGCACGAGGGGCCTGCCTGTCGTGGAAAAATCCGATCGCTTCTCGTGTGCTTCGGGGACAGTCGAGGCCCGGAACTGTAGATTCCGTGATTGCCATGGACGAGCAGCGCCTGGCTGTCACGCCTCCTCAGGAGCTGGATCCTCGCGGATTCCTCCTCGACTCGGATTTTCGAGTCAGTGAGTGGATGGATTCCGGAACTTATGACTTCCACCTGCTCGAAGAGCTTCTGCTCGGAGACTCCGGCTTGAATTTCATCAAAAATGAATGCCGCGTTCGGATTGGGCTCACGACCTGGCGGGATGCGGACCCTTCCCAGATGACTCGGTCTGTTGAGGAGCGGGGTTTGTCCGTTGCTCTCGAGTCGAACCAGGATACTTACACGGAAGGAAATTATCGTCGAAAGATCAGTGCCACCCTCGTTTCCGGAACTCCGAACGTGGCCCGGGATCATCCTGCTCTGTCGATTGCGGCTTATGTGGTGGCCCATGGGCTCAAGGACTGGATTCAGAATCGATTTGGAATATCGAAATTTTTTGCGGCAGGAGGGTTCACCGACATCTTCCTGGGGCAGCCGAGCGAGAACGATTACGTCACGCCTCTGCCGACGGGTCGGAACCTGAGAGTCATGATGGGTCGAGCGCTCAAGCACGGGACGGATCACTCGATTCTCGTGCACGAGCTTGGGCATGTGAATTTCGTCCACTCGGCGGGGTCTCCATCGAGGACGATTGCCTCCGGATCCATCTCCTGCTTGCAGGGAAATCGCTGTTGCCCACGAGCCACCGGTTGCCATCACGCCTTTTCAGAAGGCATCGCGGACTATCATTCGGCGATTTTCTTCAACGACCCGCAGCTGGGAGAAAATATAGGAGTGGGGGGGCAGCCCATCCGGTCTCTCGAGGAAATCAAGGTGGCCACGTTTGTTCCGGAGGTGACTGCCAACAATGGAACGAAGGCCAGCGAGGTGCATGAGCTGGGTCAAATCTACGGCTCGATCTGGTGGCGTGTGCGAGAGCATCACGGTTTTGGCGGAATCGATGCAACCACGTGGCGGAAGCGAGTGGATGAGGTCTTTCTTGCTCACCTTCCGCGGCTCACCCCGACAGCCAGCTGGAAGCTCGCGCACGCCGCCATCGTCTCGAGCATCGATGGCCTGACGCTGACGCAGGGCGAGCCGACAACGCTCAAGCAGACCCTCAAGGATGCCTTTCGTGCCGAAATTCGCGGGCGAGGAATCGAGTTATGACCAAGCGCCTGGTGATCCTTGCGCTCATCATCGGAGTGGGGGTCCTTTTGGTCGTTCGAAGAGGTTCGTTCACCGGCGCGCCTGAGCAGCCGATTGCTCCGGGAGAGGCGTTTTTCGCGGGGGCTTCGAGTGGCTCCGGTGCGAGTGTGCCTGCGCCGGCGGGGGGAAGTTCGGCATCGATGGCTGCGCGCACGGGCAGGCGAGTGGAAGTCCTTGCGGACTCGTCTCAGCCGGTTCGAAACCTCGGTGAGCTTCAAGCGCGCTTCGGGGCTGGAGCTTCGGTCGTGGAAGATGCGGCCGGACGTCCGGCCTTCATCCAGGGAGTCAACGTTTCGGTGGAGGGCAACGGTGCTGTCCGGCAACTGGCGGCAAGCCTCGCCCCGTTTCTCGGGGTGGCTGCGGGCCAGCTCGAGGCCGAACCTGCGTTTCTGTCGACGGGCGAGCGAAATGGAACCTTCGTGTTTCAGCAGCGCATCGGGGGCTACCGCGTCCGCGATGCCGAGCTTCGCTTGCAGGTCAGGCGCGATGACGAGAAGCGAGCCTGGGTGACAGACATTCAGGCGTCGCTTCAGCCCGCCACCGCCGAGCTTCGCGACGGCAATTTGACTGCTGTGCAGGCGGCGGAAGCTCTCCAGAGCCGAGTGCCAGCGGGACGTACCTCAGGAGGATTTGCCGAGCCTCTGGTCGTGCTGGATGCCTCAGGAGCACCCCACGCATGCTGGCAGGTGGTCGTCACCGAAAAGGGGCAGCTTCCCCGTCACGTTTATGTCAGCCGCAAGACCGGTGAGGTCATCGATGAGCTGCCGGGCGCCGTTCGCTGACCACAGTTCTTCTCACCGCCCTCAACCCGTTTTCCTGAAATGTCGATGAGTTCAGTATGAACCTGACCTCCATTCTGGGATTCATGACGGCGTATTGGGTGATCTGGAGCGGCGTGCTCGGGCCCTCGCCCAATCGAGCCATGTTCCTCGACTCGCACGCGATTGTTCTCGTCGTGGGAGGAACGCTCGCTGCGGCGATGATTGCCTTTCCGGGCAAGCGCCTGCTCGGGCTGTTTTCTTTGCTCGTCAATGGCGTGCTCTTCAAGTCGGCGCTCAGACCCAAGCGCATCGTCGAGGACATGCTGACTGCAGCGAGCGTGGCGCAGCAGAATCCGCGCGGACTGGTCATGCGCAAGGCGCCGCATCCGTTCTTGACCGAAGCCTACCAGCTCGTGGGCGAGGGGTTTCTCGATGAGCACCAGCTCGAAGAGGTGCTCCGGATTCGCAGCGAGCAGTTCAAGAAAAACTACCTCGCCGACGCGAAGACACTGAACGCGCTTGCGAAGTTTCCTCCTGCCTTCGGTCTTCTGGGCGCTTCTGCCGGAATGATTTCGATGATGATGAGCCTCGGCAAGGGAGGCACGGACAATATCGGGCCTGCCATGGCCGTCGCCCTCGTCGCCACTTTCTGGGGCATTGCGGTCGCCAATCTGCTCCTGCTTCCGCTGGCCGATCATGCCACTCGTCTCGCACAGGATGACCAGAGCGTCCGCAAGATGATCATCGAGGGCGTGATGATGCTCAAGCGCGGAGAGGCCCCGATTCCGATGGCCGAAAAGCTCAACAGCTACCTCGATGTGCGGCAGCGCATTCCGGCAGCTGACCTGCAGCAGCTCAAGCAGCAGGTGTATGAAGAAGAACGCTCGAACAGCCAGATTCGTAGAAGGGCCGGCTGACGATGACGATGCAGCCGCGCCAGGCTCCGCAAGTTCCGGATTCGGATGAGGCCGAGAACACGCGCCGCATCCTGACGCTCGTGCGTCCGGAGAATGCTGAACGAATTCTCGCTGAGCGCGAGGTGACCTCGACCACGACAAAGGCGTCGGCCCATGCCGCGCACGAGGATCACGAAGAACATGAAGAGCATATCGATGAGCGCTGGCTCGTGTCGTATGCCGACATGATGACCCTGCTTTTCGGACTTTTCGTGATGCTCTACTCGATGGCCGGAAAGTTCGATACGGTCCAGCAGTCGATCCAGAAGGAGTTCAATCCGCAGGAGCAGACGGCGCAGGCGGTTCCTGAAAAGATGGTGCCCGAGGCCGAGCTGCTGAAAGTGCAGAAGGAACTCGCTGCGGCCCGAACGGAGCTTGCCAGTGCCAAGGAGCGTATCATCCAGCTCGAGGCCGCCAATGACGAGCTTCGCAAGCAGGTGACGACGCTCCAGGCGAGGGTTGCCGAGCTCGAAGAACAGCTTCGGCTTCGGCCGAAGGATCGTGCCGACATCACTCCGGAGAAGCTGAAGCAGCTCCTGGAGGAGAATCGCGGACTGCGCTCCGAAGTTGTCGAGCTCAAGCGTCGCATCGAGCAGCTCAACCAGCGCAAGATGTTCATGGCGATCGTGCTCCAGTGGAACACGCAGGCGCATGACCTGGACCTCGTCGTGAAGGACCCTTCCGGAAAGGTGTTCGACTTCAAGAATCGCAAGCATGCGGGCGCTGAGGGAGAGCTGACGCTAGACACCCGGCAGGGTCCCGGAACCGAAGTGTGGCAGACCGAGACGCTCCTTCCGGGGCGGTATGAGCTGACGGCCATCTTGTACAATTCCTACGGAAACAAGAACCCCGCGGCCCTGACGGTTTCGGTGTTTACTCCGCAGGGAACCAAGACCCTTCCGGCTTCTCGGCTGGCAGGCTCGGGGCGAAAACAGGTGTTCGCCATTGATGTCAGCGCCGAGGGCAAAGTGCAGGTGGCACCATGATGGGATCGTTTGGGCGAGGCTGGTGTTTCGCCGGTCTGATTGTCCTGATCGCACTTGCGGTGGGCTCAGCTCCGGCTTCGGCAGCAGCTCCCTGCAACTCGAAGCTCATCCAGCTCCGTGATGCTGAAACGGCAAAGCCCGTGAAGTTTCGGCTGACCTGCGAGTCGCGTGGAGGGCGATCGGCGCTCGTCCGGATTGAAGGTCCCGGCGGTACGACCTGGCTTGAGAGCACGATCGTGGAAAGCGCTGGAAAGGGTGAGAGTTGGCGCGAGTTCGAAGTGACGCTCGGCAAGTCCTCGGTGGAAGACCGAGTGCTCGGCGAATTCACGGTCGAGCTTCCCTCGGGTGAGCAGAAGCTCGTGCTCGTCCAACCTCGAGATGAGCAGCTGGCGAAAAAGGACCTCGAGCTCGAGAAGCGCGCGCGAGAACTCGAGAAGACGAAGGTCAAGCTTGAGGCAGAAGTCGAGCGGCTCAAGAAGAAGCAGGGCCCGAAGGACCGGCTTGCCGTCCGTGTCGGTGCAGGAGTGGGACAGTTCGGTGTTTCGGCTCCGGACTTGACGTCAGCAAGCGCCATCCAGCCGTTCCTCGGCATCTGGCTTCGCTCTCCGGAGCTTTTCTGGAATGTCCATGCCTTCGGCTCCGCATTGTTTGCGTTTCCGATGGCACTTTCCGGTACCAAACAGTCGTTCAACCAGGAGCAGATCGGCTTCAGCGTGCCGATGACTTTTGGGTCGGTGACCTTCGAGCCGCAGTTTTCGCTGCTGACGTTCGGCCATGACGAAACCGCCCAGGGCGTGAGCTTCCGTCACACGCAATCGGCGTTCGGCGCCACGCTTCGCGCGAAGGGTGCAGGTCCGTGGCTGAATTTTCAGATGAGTGGCATGGCCCCGGCCGGAGATTCGTCAATGATGATCGTCGGCGCGGGCTGGGACTTCATGGCCAAGCGTCCCTGGGGAATCGGCGTGCTCTATCAGAAGGCCCAATACCAGCCGAACCAGACCGACTTCGGCCAGATGCTCGGGTCGATCTTCCTGTATTTCTAAATGGTCGGGCCCACCTTTTGGTTCAGAAGTGCGTCATTTGATGCACTGAGCTGCCAAAAGGTACCGGATACCTTTTTGTTAGAACGACCGCTCGCAGGTGGTGATGCACTCGGCGGAGGAGGTCGAGGCGACTCCGAGGTGCGCACCCCAGACCGTCACGGTGTAATCGAGCTCTTCGAAGTGCGAGTCGCCATTGCAGTCGGTGAGGTCGCGGCGCTCTTTCTCCCAGGCGGCAAACTGCGAGGTGGTGAAGTCTGTGTCCTGCGCGATTCTGCATCCCACGTAGCAGTGCATCTGCTTGTCGTTTTTGAATCGCCCGCGCGCGAAGGCCTGTTCTTTTCTGACGAGGCGGAGTGCTTCGATGGCATGAACGGGATTCGGCAGTGGCGGGCGACGAGTGTTCCACTCGCGAACGGAGGCTGCCCACTCATCGTGACTCAGGAAGCGCTCGGACTCAAAGCAGGCCTGTCGTGCAACTGAGGTAGATCCGGGCGTAGGCATTTGCCAGGCGGGTGAGGCGGCGGCAACGGTTTCTCCGAGGCGAAGACCCAGACGGATGCCGCGCTCCTGGAGCTCGTGGCGCTGGACGGTGGGTCCGACGACCGAACTCAAGGCTGCAATCAGAACCGAGTACTCCAGCATCCGCGAAAGGCGCTTCCACATGGCGGAAGGGGATACAATATCTGACTAAATTGGTCTAGTATTGCGTGAGGTTCTATTTTATCTCATAAAAACAAGGTATTAGCTCTGAGGCTGAGCGCGTGACACCTGCTGAACACTGAGCTGGAAGCCCAGCCAGGCCGACAGGGCTGCGGTCAGAGCCCAGACCAGATTCCAGGCCGCTGAGAACGCTTCCGGAGCAACGCTCGTCACGACATGGTGGCCGGTATGTGCCGTTTCGGGATTCTCTCCGACGGCCATCATGAACACCGCCCATGAGGCGGCCGCGAGGCTCGTGAACACCCAGCCGGAACTTCCGGCAAGGACGCGTTTTTCGTCACGGCTGAGCACAAAAGCGGAAAGCAGTCCGGTGCCGAGCATGAACGAAGCGCCACAGCCGGCGGCGCAGGCCGCCCATCCCCAGTTCATGAGTACGACCATGAGGCCGGCGTCGCCGCCAAAAGGACCAATGCCGAACTGCGGGCAGATCGCGAGCGAGATCAGTGCCGCCACGAGATGCAGGCCGGTCACCTTCGAGCCGACGCGAGCGAGTCCGGGATTCAGGTCGCGCAAGACGACCGTGTGCACGCGGTCATGAATGATGCCTGGAGGAGTTAGCGGTTCAGCGGACAAAAAGGCCTGAAACTCTGCCGAATCGTCGTGACGATGATTCCTGGATTCACTCATGATTCGCTCCCTTCGAAAGTCGCGACTTCAAGGTCTTGATCAGCCGGCTGAAGCGCTGCCGGGCCGTGGCCGGCGTGATCGACAGCTTCTCGGCAATTTCCTCGAAAGTGAGCTCTCTCCGCGCGCGGAGTTCGATGAGTCTTCGTTGATCAGCGGAGAGGCCATCGAAGAGGCCATCGAAGAGCCCATCGAAGAGTTCGGTGGTGAAGGCAGGCGCATCGGTGCTGACGGCCTCAGGAAGTTTTTCCCACAGCGCGCGCGCCGCCTCTTCAGAGGCGTTCGCCTGAGCCGGGTTTCGCCGGTCGCGCCTCAGTGAGTCGGCGTGTGCCGAGCGAAGAATCGTCCAAAACCAAGGCAGAAACGGCTGCGAGAGGTCGAACTGATGACGACTCTGGTGGAGCTTCAGGAAGCACGCCTGAAGCAGGTCATCAGCCTGCTGCCGCGTTGCCGTCCGCGGACGCACGTAGCCGTAGGCCTTGGGCGCGTGACGCCGGTACAGCTCGTCGAAGGCGGCGACATTTCCTTCCTGGTACCACTGCATGAGGTTTCCGTCCGTTTCCTGTCGGAGGTCGCCGGAAAAGGGGCAGTGTGGCTCTGGTTTTGCTCCCTTTCTCAATCCCTGCGCTCCTGCGTAGGAATACGCCCGGAATAAAAAAATGTGACCGGCTTTCTGGTGCTGTCACGATTCAGCGAAGACTCGCGTATTCCAAAAGCAAAAGAGGAGATTCGACCATGAAAAAGATCATTCTGAGCAGCCTGTTCGCCTTGTCTCTGGCTTCTGCTGGTGGCTTTACTCCGGCGCTTGCCGACCATCACGAGTGCTCGTGCGACAAGGAATGCACCCATCAGTGCTCCAACGGCGACCACAAGGACTGTGCCTGCAAGACCTGCGATTGCGGCAAGGGCGAAAAATGCAAACACGGCGAGTGCTCGACGAAGAAGGCCAAGCAGCCCGCCAAAAAGGCCGACGCTCCGAAGGCCGGAGAAGCCAACGCCCACTGATTCTTTCGAATGGGGAGGGGAGGTCGGCCGCCGGTCGCGCGAGATCTCTCTTCCATCCCTGTCCAAAACGATAGTCGTCATGCCTGAACCCGTAGCAAGTTCAGGGGTTTGGCGCTAGTTCTGGAATGCGTTAACGCATTGTGTTAAGTCTCCGGCATGTTTTCAGAGCAGTGGAAGTCCTCTCTCTTTGCCGGAATCGCCTTTGTTCTCGTGGGCATCTGTTACGTCACCATCGCGCAAGCCGCGCCGCTTCTGAGCATTCCGCTCTCGAGCAAGTACACCTCTCAATCCTGGGAATGGCCGAAGGGCGATTGCCGCGTTTCGGCGATGCGCTTTACTGCGGCGGATGCCTCGCTCCACCTTCACGCCGTGAAGATCAGCTTTGTCGGAGGCGGCAGGATTCAGAGCCTGACCCGTCTGGGTCCGCTTCTGTATCGCGGTACGACCACCGAGTGGTTTCGCATGGAAGGCGGCCCGCGCGATGGCAGCATTCCTTGCATCGACAAAATCGAGATCTCCGCCCGGTCGGTGGGCAGCAACGGGCCTGATGCCCGGCTCCAGGTGGAAGTGAAGTGAATTCGTGGCAGTTCCGCCCGATCGGGGTGATTGAATCCTGCTTCAAGGAAAAGTTCGGCATTCCGCGCCAGCCCGGTCTTGCTCGTTCGGCTCCTGCCGTCATTCGTCTCGACAAGAATGATCCGTTCCTTGCGCAGTCGCTGCGTCGGCTCGAAGAGTTTTCGCACCTCTGGGTGATTTATATCTTTCATGAGCACGGCTCGCGAAATTGGAAGCCTTCGATTCGTCCTCCGCGCCTCGGTGGTGCCGAGAAGGTCGGTGTGCTTGCATCGCGCTCGCCGCATCGTCCGAACCCGATCGGCCTCTCGGCTGTCGAGCTCGTCCGCGTGGATCTCCAGGATCCTGCGGGAGTGGCGATTCATGTGCGTGGCGGCGACTTTCTCGACGGCTCTCCGGTGCTCGACATCAAGCCGTACCTGCCCTACGCCGACAGCATTGCTGAAGCTTCAGCGGGATGGGCGGATGAACCGATCACGAAGACTCCGGTCGAATTCACTGCGGTTGCCGAGGACAAGATCGCCCAGGCGGGAAGCCAAGACGAGTGCCGTCAGCTTCGTGCGATGATCCTCGAAGTGCTCGAGCTGGATCCGCGGCCGGCGTTCCAGAAGCGGCGCATGCCTCCGACCAGTCCGGAAGCCCAGGGCCTCGATTTCGGCTTTGCCCTGATGAATGTCGACGTCAAATGGCGCATCGACCAGGGGCGGTTCGTGGTGACGGACCTCCAGTAGTCGAGCCCACCTTTTGGTTCAGGCCTGCGTCAAGAACGCTGATTGGACGCCGGAACCGAAGGAGCACGTCCGCTTCAGACAGCCCTGCTGTCGCAGGGAACTCGCGGACGCGACTCCTCCGGATCCCGGCGGCCGTCAACGACGGGATGATTCGAAACTCCATCCGTTCGGTAGTTCCGCAGCTCCGCAACGCGGAGCGAGGACTGTCCGTATCCGAACGGTGGAGTTCTCGGATCACTCCGCGCGGACGTGCTCTTTCGGTCCTGGCGTGTCCTTGCGATGGAAGGAGTTCGGCTCACTTCTTCGGCACGTACTCGATCAGGCGCGTCTTGTCCCCCGGATGGCCGAACTTGAAGATCTCCGACTCGGCAAAGCGCAGGACGGGTTCAGCGCTCGGATTGTACTTTCCGGTGACGATCAGTCCGCCGATGGCAGGTTCGATGAAGTTCGCCACGTTTTCAGCCGTCGTTTCTGATGACTTCAGCACCGCCTGGTATCGGGTCATGGCCGCGTGGGCGCCCTCGGTGTCGCAGTGCCGAAGAATCGCGGTCACCTCATAATCACTGGTGCGTCCCAGGATCGTTCCGGAGCGGATTCGGGGCAGTAGACGTTCCACCCAATGGCGCATGGCGCGATCGACCTTCTGGGCAACAAGCTCGTCGGCAAAGTCAAAGATGCGCAGGATCACGACAGCAATGGATTCCTGCGGGTGACGAGCCAGGTGCTGGGCTTCGCGCTCGAGTGCCTCGAGAAGTCCTCGCCTCGTCAGGAGGCCGGTAGCTCGATCTCGATGGGAAGAGCGAGACACCCACTCGAGCGCCTCGGCATCGTCTTTTCGCATGAGGCTCAGGTGGAAGCGGACTCCGCCACCGACATCCAGTGTCTGGCCAGCCGTCCACGGAAACTCTTTTTCAGGGGCCAGTCGCGCTCCATCCACCTCGGTACCATTCGAGCTTTTGAGATCTCGAACCAGGACGGTCGGAAGCCCTTCGGGGTCGATCGCCACTCGAACCTCAGCATGGCGACGCGAGCAGATATCGTCACTGACGTGGATCGCGGAGCCTGTCTCTCGTCCGATGACGAGAGGAAGCTGGGTATCGAGAAGCGTGATTCTACCCATCTGTGCTCCGCTCATCTGGTGCATCACCGGGATGCGCGGGACCGTGCTGGGTTCCCAGCGATTGTCAGTACCGATGATCTGAGACTTTGTTTTTTCGGAGCCGGCAGCGTTTTTGGACGACATGTCCTGATTGTCGAGAAAACGGCACGCTGGGTCAATCGTCAAGGGGTTGGCTTTGTGGTCTAGCGTGCTGCAGCAGCTGACCACAGCGCGTTCGGCAGTATTCGTGTCGATCAGATGCGAAAGATTCGGCACGCGTTTTCAGACGTGATTCGCGCGACTTCAGCAGGATCGAGTCCTTTGAGTTCGGCCAGATAGAGTCCGGTCTGCTTGACCATGCGTGGCTCGCACTTCTTTCCACGAAAAGGAACGGGCGCCAGGTAGGGAGCGTCCGTTTCCACGAGCAGCCGCTCGAGAGGAAACGCCTTCGCGCATTCGCGGAGGGACTCGGCGTTTTTGAATGTCAGGATTCCTGAAAACGAGATGTAGAACCCGAGGTCGAGGCACGCCTGTCCGAACTCGAGGGTTCCGGTAAAGCAATGGATGATGCCCGGAACGGCGCCCGGAGAGAGGCTTGCGGCGTAGCGCGTGAGCTCTTCGAGCATTTCCTTCTCGGCCTCGCGCGAGTGGATGATCACCGGAAGGCCGCATTCCACGGCAAGGTCGAGCTGCTGCCGAAGCTGGGTGATCTGCACATCAAGCGGCGAGTGCTCGTAATGGGTATCCAGCCCGATCTCGCCGATCGCCCGGCACTTGGGATGCTTTGCCGCTTCGCGGAGGCGGTCGATATCACCCTCCGAAATCTTCACTGCATCGTGAGGATGTACTCCCACGGTGTGATGCACGTTTGGAAATCGCTCGGAGATCTCGACGACCTTCGGAAGAGAGTCGAGGTCGGTGCCGATCGTCATCAGGTGCGTCACGCCCTCGGACGCAGCTTCACGAACCAGATCCTCGATGGATTTTGGAGCGTAGTCGTAGTTCAGGTGACAGTGGCTGTCGATCCACATGGCCGAATCACTTCAAAGAGGCTTCGATCAGGCGATTCCACGCCTGCGGCGGCAGGGCGCCTTCGACGCGCTTTCCGTTCAGGAAGAAGGTGGGCGTGCTTTGCACCTTCAGCGTAATGCCGTCCTCGATATCGCGCGAGACGCGATCCGTGGTCGACTGCTCGGCGAGGCACGCCTCGAAGCGGGCGGCATCCATGCCAAGCTCTCGCGCCAACTCGAGCGCAGATCCGGACTTCAAAGTCGGTTGACTCTCGAATGCGCGCTCATAAAACGGTTCGAACTTCTCCTGGGCCTGGGCGCAGATCGCGCCGCGAGCCAGCTCACAGGCGTGTGGATGCATTCGGCTCTGCACGACTCGGTTACAGCCCATGTCGAGCGGAAAGTTGCGGAACACGAATCGGACGCGGTCACTGTAGCGCTTCAGCACAGGATGCAGCGACTGCGCTCCCATGCGGCACGACGGACATTGGAAGTCGCTGAACTTCACGATCGTGACCGTCGCGTTCGGGTTTCCGATGACCGGGGCATCCGAGGGAACCGGCACGTCCAGAGCCTGCGACACGAGAATCGAATCCACTCGAAGATTCACTGCGGAGCTGTCCGGAACTCCCTGTTGCATGCCCTTGGCGAAAAGGATGACGACCAGAAGCGAGGCGGCGGTCACGATTGCCGGCATTTTGAAATCGACCACCACCTTGGCGGACCTGTCGCGCTTGATCCAGGAGTGGAGCAGCGCTCCTAATGCGGTGAAGTTGATGGCATCGAGCGCCAGACAGAGCAGGCAACCGACCTTCAGCACCGCCACCATGATCCAGAGGTAGAGCAGCGAGAACACTGCGGCCACAGCGGTCATGGCCAGAAGCACCGGAGCCAGGATCGCGGAGAACTCGGCCGATCGCGCCATGAGCGAGAACACCAGGATCGCCAGCCACCAGCCGGCTGCTGCGGCAGAAAGCGGAATTCCTGCGAAGAGTTCGGAGTAGGGCGAGGCATCGATGGCATTGCAGTCAAAGGCCTTGCCGATCGTGCAGAAGCTCTCGAAAGCCGCCTGTCCGGACCGGACCTCGGCAAAGTGCATCGTTTGCACGATCGAGATCGCCAGGCCGATCACGGCGAGGACTGCGAGCAGGTTCAACTTCGTCCGTGAAAGCGTGAAGGTCTTGGTCATGGGTGTCACCGAGCCTGCCACAAGTTGCCAGCCCGGAAAACCATGTAGTGGCTGACCGCCAGGAGCAGGATGCCGCTCCAGAGCTTCACCCGTTCCATCCATGTTCCAGAACGTGGAAGATACTGGAACGCTCCGGTGAAGAGGGCAATGGCCAGGAGCAGCGTTCCGATTCCGAGAGAAAATCCGAGCATCAGGACGAGTCCCATGCCTACGGATTGGGTGTTGGCGATGAACGCGAGGATGGCCGTGAGCACCGGAGTGGTGCACGGAGAAGCG
>CAMAQA010000045.1 GCA_945860415.1 Bacteriovorax stolpii | reverse complement strand
CACGCCTGGCAGCAGCTCTTCGGGCAGATACACGCGCCCCATCCGTGCATCCGCCTGAATGTCGCGGGCGATATTCGTCAGCTGCATGGCCCTGCCCAGGGCTGCCGCAGGAGCCGGCGCCTTCGCCGGGTCTGCTCCGAGGACGGGACACATCATGAGTCCCACGACGCCGGCAACGCGATGGCAGTAGAGTTCCAGATCAGCGACAGTCCGGTAGCGGAATCCTTCGACATCCATGCGCAGGCCCGCGAGGAAGTCCTCTCGATGCAGCGGATCCACCCAGTCGGGGGCCATGAGGTGCTGCTGCGACTCAGCGGGCATTTCCAGCTCCCAAAGACGCTGCCTTGCCGTCGGAAGATCCGGAGCATCATCAACAAGATCGTCGCAGTTTCGACACCAGAGGTAGAGGAGGTGCGCCTTCTTGCGGCCGGAGGCCGGAAGGAACATCGAGGCGAGGGAAAAGCTTCGCGAGCCCTGACGGATCGCCTGTTCGGGCGAGATGCCTTCGAGCATCTAGCGGGCACCCTCGAGGTGTCCCGAGCCGATGTCATCGATCAGGAGGCCTGCCGTTGCCTTGGCGGAATTAACGACGCCAGGAACTCCTGCGCCGGGATGTGTCCCGGCTCCGACGAAATACATTCCCCGGAGGTGGTCATCCCGATTGTGCGTGCGAAAGGCGGCGCTCTGCCAGAGCACCGGTTCTGCCGAAAAGGCAGCCCCGAGATGGGCATTCAGCTCGCTGCTGAAATCCTCCGGCGTGAAGATGCGCTGGGTGACGATGTGCTTCCTCAGGCCCGGAGCATAGCGCTCCTCGATGTACTCGAGGATGCGATCGGCATAGGCGGGCCCTTCCTTCTTCCAGTCGATCGGAAGATTTCCGAGATGGGGCACGGGCGCCAGCACGTAGAAGGCCTCGCAGCCCTCCGGAGCCATCGACGGATCCGAGCGCGTCGGTGCATGCAGGTAAAGAGAGAAGTCATCGGGAATGCGTTCATTCTTCCCGAAGATTTTCTTGAGCAGCCCGCGATAGGACTTTCCGAAAAGGATGTTGTGGTGTGCGAGATGGGGGTACTGCCGATCTGTTCCAAAGTAGATCAGGAAGAGCGACATGCTCTGCGACTGCCTCAGGGCCTTGCGACGAGAGGGCTCGACATCGCTCGAGCGGGCGAGCAGGCGGGTGTAGCTGTGGACCACGTCGGCATTGGAGACCACCGCATCGCAGGCCCACTCCTCGCGAGATGTTCGGACTCCTGCAACGCGACCACTCTTCGTGGTGATCTCCTCGACGGAGGCGGACAGCTCGATCCTTCCTCCGAGGTCCTGGAAAAGGCGGACTAACCCCGACACCAGCGCTCCAGTGCCGCCACGGGGGAAAAAGACGCCCCAGTTCCGCTCGAGATAATGGATCAGCGTGTAGATCGAAGAAGTATTGAACGGATTTCCGCCGACCAGCAGCGAATGGAAGCTGAATGCCTGCCTGAGGTGCTCATCCTGGATGTACCGCGATACGGTGCCATAGATCGACCTGTAGGCCTTGAGCTTCACCAGCTGTGGAGTGACTCGAACCATGCTCCGCCAGTCGAGGAAAGGCACGTGGGCGAGCCTGGTGTAGCCTTCGTCGAAGACATCCTTCGAGTACTCGAGGAATTCCTGGTATCCATGCACATCCCGAGGCGACTTGGCCTGGATTTGCTTGAATGTCTTCTCGGGGTCATTGGAGTAGTCGAAGCTGTAGCCGTCCTCCCAGAACAATCGGTAGAAGGGAGTGACGGGCATCAGCTCGACGTACTCCTCCATCCTTTTTCCGGCCTGTTCGAAGAGCTCTTGCAGGCAGTCCGGAGCAGTGATGACCGTTGGGCCGGCATCAAAGACGAAGCCCTGGTCTCGGTACACATAGGCCCGTCCTCCAGGCTGGTCTCTCTTCTCGAAGAGGACCACCTGATGACCGGCCGTCTGCAGGCGGATTGCCGCCGCCAGCCCTCCGAAGCCGCTTCCGATGACTGCGATCCGTGCGCGACGTTTCGTTTCAGGCATAGGCATCCTGGATGCGTTTTGCCATCTGGACGACTGCATGGATGGCATCGGAATTCTGGAACTCCTGTCTCAGCTCGCGCACGCTGGAGTCCATTGCCTCAACCGCCTGGTGCCAGGCCTGCTCGATCACACGGTGGCGTGACAGCTGCTCCATGGACGACGTCTCGGCGGCACGTGACATCTGCTGCTGGAACTCAAGGAACTCGGATCCGTCGAGCATCTGCGAGGCCACTGCCCAGATCCACGAGGGTCGAATGAAGGGCCCCACGCTGCCCTGGGTCGGGGATTTTCCTCGCAACTCGGACACATCATTGAACATCTGGAGGCATGCCCCAAACGATTCACCGAACGCTGAAAGTCGCGCGCGGGTGGAGCTATCGGCGAGAGCGGCGAGGGCACCGAGCTCGGAGCACATTCCCATCAGTGCCCCCGTTTTCAGACCGATGGCGGCCCTGCAGATGGAGTGCACCCGCTCCTGTGATGTGCGGGTCATGTCGTAGGCAAGATCGAGGGCCTGGCCATAGTGGGCGCGAGTCATTGTCTGGTGGTAGAGGCGGTAGATCTCGAGTTCGAGCTCTTGAGGCAGGTCTTCGCGTCTCATCTGGTCGGCAGGCCAGAAGTAAAGCCAGTTCGCGGCATTGATGGCCGAGGGTTGCCCCATGAGAGAATGAAGGGCGGGCCGTCCCCTACGGTTCGTGCCCGCATCCTGGATGTCATCGATCACGAGAGATCCGGCGTGGAGCGCCTCGACCAGCGCGGCCAGCGTTGGAAGCAGGGATCGCCCGAGCGGGGCAGGATCCGAGTTTTTTCTGGCCAGATCGAATGAGGAATAGACGAGCTGGGCGCGAATCTTCTTCGCGGGCCTGTCCAGGAACTCCTGGATGGGACTGAGCAGGGGGTCGAAGGCTGCCGTGCATTCAGGTTCGGACTGAAACCAGCGTTGCAGGTGGCCGAAGTCCACGCTGGGCTTCAATCCTGCTCCAAGACCCAGCTCTCCGAAAACAGTCATCATTGCCACCTGTTCTAGTGTTCCAGCTCACTGCTTCCACGACTTGGCTCGATGCTAGCCGAGGAACCGGGATTTCAAAAAACGAAAAAGGCGTGGGCCCCGATTTCCAGAATTTTCAGCGGGGATTTGGCCGCGACTCAACCATCCTGCTTGGATGCATGGATCTCGGCCGCAAGCTGGTCGAGGAACTCGCGCATGAACTTCGCGCGCCGCTGGCCTTCGGCCTTTCCCGATTCGGTCCGGAGGGTGTCGACCACCTTGAAGAGTTTCACGAAAAAATGGTCGATCGTGTATTTCAGGTCGTCGAGCTGGCGGGTCGCGCCGAATGGATCTGAAGGTTCGTAGAGCGGGCGCTTGAGGAGCCCCGCCACGGCAAAGCAGCGTGCGATGCCGATGGCACCGAGTCCGTCGAGTCGATCCGCATCCTGAACGATTCCTGCCTCGATCGTGCGGCACTCGATCGCGGCGCTGAAGCTGTGAGCCTCGATGGCATGCGCTATGCCGTCGAAGTGCTCTTCAGGATACCCTTCCTCGCGCAAAAACTGGATCGCTGCCTCTGCCGAGAGGCGTGACGCCTGCGAGCGGCGCGGGTCGTTCTTCGGAACATTGACCAGGTCATGAAGCCAGGCTGCAGGCATGACGACTTCCCAGCTGGCGCTCTCTTCCATGCAGAGCTGCTTGGCCGTCGCGACGACGCGACGAAAGTGGGCGAGGTCGTGCGCAGGGTCATTGCCCATGTCGGAAGCGAGGATTTTCTTTTCGAACAGCGCTTCCCACTGGCGTCTCTGGTTCGGGCTCATGCTTTCCAGCGTAAGGCAGCGCGCCTTGCAGGGGAAGGGCCTGTCGTGCGAAATCAGGATCGTGCAGGATCCTGATTCGCTCCTTCATTTTGAGCTCCTCGACATCCAGATACCGGGTGCGGTGGCCCCCGTCCGCATCTGCATTGCCTCGTGGCGTGGTCCGGTCGATCCGGCAAGGTTGATTCCGTTTTTAGGCGACCCGTCGGAGGCGGGTGGGCTCGCGCGCCGGATCACTCATCCTCGACGGCTGGCCGAGAGCCTGCTGGCGCGCGTGGCGCGCGAGGAGCTGCTGCATCACGGCATTCCTGCAGGCCGCGGCCATTTTTCACTCTCGCATACTTCCATGGACGGGCGGATCGTGGCTGCCGCAGGCTTCTCGGAAACGCCTCTCGGAATCGACATCGAGTCCATGCAGGCTCTCCACGGAAGAGAGGACCTCATCTCGAGGATCCTGACGTCCGAGGAGCGCGATGCCCTGCAGCTGCTGCCGGAGGATCGCCGGGCTCTTCGTCCTCTCGAGCTCTGGTGCGCGAAGGAAAGTCTCGGCAAGGCCCTGGGTACGGGACTTCAGGCGCCGCTCGCGCGCTTCGAGACGCAGCGCTCTCTGGATCCACGTGTGGAAGCAGTCGTGGGGTTTCGTCATTTTCCTGACTGGCGTGCTGCGATCGCAAATGATGCCGGTCTGATTGTTGCGGCGTGCGTGCCGAAGCACTGAGCTCCATTCAGGATTTCCTCGCGCCAGTCGCCTGCTGTTGGCAGAACCTCTGCAATTCGTTCCTTCCATGAAGGAACGATTCCACCGCCTTTCTCCGCTCATTCTGGTCGTCGAAGATCATCCGGACTGGAACGAGGCGCTTCAATCGATGCTGGCGCGCGACGGCTATCGCACGGCAGGGGCCCGCGACGGGGTCGAGGCGCTCTTCCTTGCCCCACTGCTGGAGCCGGATCTCATCCTGCTCGGCATGGCGCTTCCAGTGATGGATGGGCTCGAGTTCCTTCGCGAGTACGGGCGTGATTCAACGATTTCGAAGGGCAGAGCGGCTGCGCGAAAAGTCCCGATCCTGGCGTGGAGCTCGATTCCTTCCTACCTCTACCAGGCAATCGACCTGGGGGCTGCGATGGCGCTCGAATCTCCCCTGAGAGGTGAACAGCTGCTCGATGCGGTGGATGAGCTGGTCCACCGGCGTGCGAGCTCGCGACTGATCCCTCCAGCCCGGTCTCGTCCCAGAAGTCGTGCTCCGCAATCGGGACAGCGCGAACTGAAGCGTGAGCTCCTCGAATCGCTGCTGCAGGTCTCCTCGGCCGATGCGGTGACCTATGGAGTCGTGCGCGACGGCCAGATCGAGCAATGCCTGGGCGCTGGCCCACGCCTCGAAGCCTGTCTTCGGCAGCCAGCGGGAGAGCGCGACTCGCCCTGCCAGCTCGTCCTCGCTTCCGGACAATGGCTGGGAATCGGCAACCTGGATGAAAATCCGCTGTTTGCCACGAGCCGCTGGCGGAAAGAGTCGGGAATGCGCTCCTACGCCGGAGCGCCGCTCGTGGCTGGGGATGGCGCCATCTGGGGAACTCTCGCGCTGCACTTTGCGAGTCCCCGCATCCATGGCCATTCCGAAAAGCACCTGCTTCTTGCGTTCGCCGAGCTGGCATCGTCCGATCCTGCAGTCTCGCGGCTTCCACAGGAGTTTCTCAGAAGGATGCTGCCGGCACTCGTGGCGCGATCCATCTCCAGCGGAGAGTCGCTGTCGGTTTCGGGCCTGGGCGATGAGCTCGAAGCCTGGTCGCTGATTCGTGACCTCGAGTCGATCGGCGAGGTTCGAGTCACAGGTACAAGTAGCGCAGCGTGAAGTGAAAGACGTTCGACTCGAGGATTCCTGGCGCCACCCGGATCGGATTCGTGAGCAGGAAGCTGAAGGAAAGGGGCGGAAGGTTGAACGCAAATCCTCCTGAGACGGATGAAGTTCCTCCGGAGGAGATGTCGCGAAACTGACGCCAGATGCTGCCATAATCGGCTGCCACGATTCCGCGAAGGGGTTCGAAGCCGAAGATCTCGCCGATCGGAAAGCGCAGCTCCGTTTTGACTCCCAGCAGGTAATTGCCGCGCAGGCGGTCGTCACCAAACGAATAGGCGCGGAACATGTCGTCGCTCGAGACGAGAAACGGATTTCGAAAGTCCACTCCCTCGGTCAGGTTGAACGAAAATCCGGCCATGCCCTGGATGGCCAGCAGAGATCGTCCCCAGAGCTGCGAATAGCGCGCGATGTCCAGGCGCAGGCGTTCGGTCGCGAACCCGCGACCCGGAAAGAAATGGGTCTCCGCTTCAGCCAGCAGGCCGAAGCCCTTGATGGGGCCTGTAAACAGCTCGTACTGGATCTGGTCGACTCCGTAGACCAGCGTGGGTGACAGCAGGAACTCCGTCCCGGGATTCAGTCGATTCCATTCCGCTGCCAGCGCGGGGTCGCCGAAGTTCTCGCGCCTGGCTCCACCCACTCGGAGCAGTGCTCCCGCGTAGCTGAAGGCGCCCAGCGGGTACTGGATTCCGCCCAGCATGCCAAATTCGCGGTAGTCATAGAGCCGGGTCGTGTCGCCGTCAAAAAGCGCATCCAGGCGTGCCTGCCGAGTGGTGTAAGCGCCCAGCGTCCAGGTGCTGCGCCCCTTCTCGCTGGTGAGGAAGACATTGGCGTTCGAAACGCCGCGGTCGCCGAGGCTCAGGAATTCTGCCGAGACGATGTAGTTCCTCATCAGGTCGCTCACCGTGCCGGCGAGGCCGAAGACCGAGCCTGAGCTGAAGAAGGCGGCCAGGTCCTCGATGCGCATGCCGGTGCCGCGCCGGAAGCTGCTGTACTGCTGGATCTCTCCGCGCGGAAACGAACGCACATCGGTTCCGGCAGCAGGAAGTGGCCGTTGCGATTGGGGTGGCTTCTCGCCCGAATGATCATTCGACTGGGGCAGTCGGTACGAGTCCGGCTCCTGCGTCCAGCTCTTGCGCGGTATCTCATAAAGGCGGTAGCGGCCCTTCTCGAATCCGAGTGCCAGAAGCTGCTGCTTCTCGCCGCTGCCGACCAGTTCAGGCTGGATCACCTGCGTGCGCACATGCGTGACATGGCGGGTTCCGTCCTTCGGAGTCCAGAGGTGGATCTGCTGGCCGGTGCCATTGGTGCTCCGGAAAAACAGCTCGCGCGTGGGGCGGTCTCCGGCGGCCTCGAGCAGATTGTCGTGTCCGAGCTCGGGCTGGAGCAGGAGGCGCGCAGCCCCGTCCTTCGGGTCGACCAGGAAAATTCCGTACAGGTCCGTGCCGGGCACGCGGTCGCAGGAGACGAGGATGCCTTCACTGGTCCAGCGCGGGTTCTTCCATGAGGAGGCGCCCTCGGTCAGCCTGCGGATCTTCCGCGATTCGTCCAACAGGTAGAGATTCTGCCAGCCCTTGCTGTTGATGCCGACAAAGGCAATCTGCCGTCCATCCGCACTGAACGTGGGCGAGTGAGCCTGCACGAGGCCCTGTTCGTGGAGGCGAACCCGGATTCCGCGACCCGTCGACCCGTTTTTCCGGATCGTCCTGAGCTCCAGCTCCGGACCGCTCGCCGTGAGCGCCATGAATGCCAGCTGGCTGGAGGCGACCGCAAGGCTCGGGGCCTGGAAGAAGTACAGGCTTACGGCCGAGCTCTGTCGGTCATGGGTGATCTCGGATCGCTCGCGCGGATTGGCGAGCGGAGCAAGGAAGAGCGAAACGCTGCCGGTGAGCGGATCGACCTCGCGGGTCAGGAGCCATTTTCCGTCGCCGGAAACCGAGTAGTGGTCGATCACGTCCGAGACGCCCTCGATCCGCTGATAGGATGAAAAGTCCTGGGCCTTTTCGAAGCCCGCGATCACCCTTGCCTGAAAATATCGATTCCAGCGTTCCTGGATCTGCTCGACCGACTTGCCGGTGACCAGGGCGACAACGGCTGCAAACGTGGGCGCCTGCTGCGTGCCGATCTTCTGGATCGTCTGCTCGAGCACCTTCTGGATGGTGCCCCTGCCGAACTCCTCCTCGAGGAAGGCGTTCTTGAGCTGGCCCAGCTTGTAGACGTGCTGGAAATCCATTCGGCCCGGAGCGAAAAAGTCCTGCAGGTCCTTCTTGAACTTCTCTTCCGAAGGGTTGAACCACAGATCGCGAAGCAGGGCGGTGGCTTCGGCGTCGACCCCGCGGAGGCTGTAGAATTCGGCCATGCCTTCGATGAACCAGAGCGGAACCAGGGCGATGGGCGAGTCGTTTCGGTCACGCGCCAGCTCGTTCATCTTCTGCACCTGGAACTGGTGGACCATTTCGTGGTGGCTGATGTGGCGGAAGGTCTCTCGCTCGCCCCAGTACGGAATCGCCATCGTCGGTTCCTGGGTCGAGGTGATGCCCTGCACGCCTTCTGAAATGAAAAACACGTTGGCCTGCTGGAACTCACGGTAGGAGCTGAACAGGATGTAGGAGAAGCGATCGCGCGGCCAAAAATTGAAATCGCGCGCCAGCTCCTGGATCTGCAGGTTGATGATCGGCGCTGCGAATTCCGCCGTCCAGTAAGGCCGGGGGTCTTCGGGCGTCTCGGACACATCGTAGAAGTAGAGCCGATACGAGGCTTGGTCGATCTTGAAGTCGCGGAAGTGCCAGTCGAAGACCTTCCAGCGAGTATCCGGCTTGCCGGGGTGCCGCGGGTAGATGATGGCCTGGGGAAAGAGCCGTGAACCTTCCGGGTTGAGGAGCCATCCCATGCCGAGTCCCGGCATTTGTGCCCGAGCCTCGAAGCCCTGGAGAAGGAGACCGATGATGACCAGTGCACGACAAAAAAACAGCCCCCGATTTCGCATCACGAAACGGGGGCTGCAAGCTTGTCGCCAAAACGGACCGTGTCAGGCCGTCGCGAAACTCTTAATGAAGGTGGCCATCGCCGTGGTCGTGGTGACCGCCTGGGCCATGGGCATGACCGTGGGCCAACTCGTCGGCGGTGGCTTCACGCATCTCGGTGATTTCGACCTCGAAGGTCAGGTCGACGCCTGCCAGCGGATGGTTTCCATCCAGGGTGACCGACTCATCAGAAAGCTTCACGACGGTGAAGATGTTTCCCGCCTCGCCGTCCGGGCCGCGTCCCGCAAACTGATCGCCCACTTCGAGTCCTTCGGACTTCGGAAGGCGTGAGCGCGGCACATCCATGACGAGTTCGGCGTCATGAGATCCGTAAGCACGTGCCGCCTCGACATTCACGGTGCGCTTGTCGCCAACGGACAGGAGCGCGATCTGCTCCTCGAGTCCCGGAATGATCTGGCCGGAACCTTCCAGGTAGCTCAATGGATCGGAGCCCGAGGAGCTGTCCAGGACTTCGCCTTCATTGTTCTTGAGCGTGTAGTGAAAGGAGATGACACGTGGAGAGATTTTCATGCCGATCTTGTTACATGGTCGGGGGGGCTTGCACCAGTGAAAAAACCGCGCTAGCGAGTCGGAAAAGGCGCATATGGCACACGATTATTCGAAGATTCGCGACATGCTCGAAGCCCAGGAAAGCTTTCCGATCGACTACATCCACAAGGTGATCGGTCGGAATACCACTGCTTTCCTCTCATCTCTCGATCGGCTGGAGGCACAGATTCCTGCAGTCAGGCGACAGACCGTCAGGCCGAGTGCTTCGAATGTCCACTTGTCAGTCACCTTCGTGCTTCGAGCCGAAAATGCTGGCGAGGTCATCGCCCTGCTCCAGGCCACGGAAAAGCTCGACGACCTGGTGATCGTGCTGTGACGTTCGAGCGGCTTTACGAACTCGCGCTCAAACGCCTGGCCCGCCGCGAGCGCTCACTCCAGGAAATGCGCGAGTACCTCGAATCGAAGTGCCGCGATCCCGAGACGACCGAGGCTTGCGTCGGCACTCCCGATCCGGTCGACCTCGTGCTGCAGAAGCTCGTATCCTTGCGCTATCTCGACGAGGAGCGCATGGCCGGGGCCTTGATCCGCGAACAGCGGCTGCAGGCCCGGGGGCCGCGATCCGCCTGGCTCAAGCTCCGCAAGCGCGGCATCTCGGGTTGGAGCCTGGAGCGGGTGGAGGCCCTGTGGCGTGAGTCGGAGGATTCAAGCCTGCTGCCCTCTCCGGAATCTCCCTCGAATTTGAGCGCTGAAGTCGAGGCTGCGCGTCGCTGGGCCTTGAGGCGGTATCGCGGGCTTTCCGAGGTGGTGCCGACCGCGGATCGAGAAGCCAGGGCAGAGCAGCAGCGCGAGAGGAAGCGCGCGCTCGCCGCGCTGGTGCGCCGGGGATACTCCGTTTCTGTGGCAATTCGGGCGCTGGATCTGGATGATTCGGAGTACTAGGGGGCCTGACACTTATCTTCGAATCTGTCAGCGTAGGTTCCGCCTGTCGAAGGGTGCGGCATGGTACTTCTCGTTCGTGCGAAATTCGAGGCTTCCGTTTCTCATGGCCGCTCTGGCGGCCCTTGCCCTGTCGTTCTCCGCCCGTGCGGATGAGCTCTCCTTTTTTCGCGGGGTCTTCGACCTCGCCTCGCAGTCCTTTGCCACCAGTGAACAGCTGCTCCGAAGCCGCCTCGGATTTTCGTGGTCCTCGGTCCGTTTTTCGAGCGAGTTTCGTGCTTTCCATGAGTCAGGATCCGGGGGTGACTGGAGCGTCGATTTTCCGCAGCTCTATGGGCGTGCCGGTGATCCCACGGAATTCTGGCTGGGGCGCCGCCTGCCCTGGATCTCGTCGCGCGACGGAGTGGCTCAGCTGCCGGCATGGAGCGCCGCGCGCTCGCAGGCCTGGGTCCAGAACCAGTCAGATGTGTTCGAGCCGCTGGCCGTCGGTTGGATCGGAGCGGGAGTGGTGCGGCCGCTGGTTTTAGAAACCACGCTGTCGGTAGCCTATTCCCCGGTGTTTCTTCCGCACTTTGGACCCTCCGTGCGGCTCTCGCCGGATCTTGCGGCCGAAGCTTCGCGCTATGGCCGGCTTCCTCCGCAGCAGGTGCGCATCGGTGAGGCGGTATTTCCGATCCGCTACCGCATCGACACGGGCGATCTTCGCGACATCCTGCTCCAGCAGCAGGTGTACGCCGAGCTCAAGCGCGGCGAGTTTTCGCTGGTCGGCTGGAGCGCCCCGAATCCCGAACCCGAAGTCGATCCACGCGCGGAGCTCCTGCTGCGTGATGATTCCTCGCGAGTGCTCGTGACCGCTCGGCCTCGCTTCTTGAGGCAGGATTTCGCAGGCCTGCTTTGGAACTCGCGACATGCGCGTGCCGAAGCGCTCTATGAGTTTCGCTCGCAGACGCCAGTCGTCTCCGTCTCAGTGTCTCCGGTGCGGGGGTTCCTGGCCGGTGTGCTGCATCGCTGGAGTTCCAGCCCCGCGCCGAGTGCAGCCTTTCTGCGCTGGAGCAGCAGCGAAGGACGAGTGCGTCCCTGGCTCGAATGGAGGGGACACATCCTGGCATCCGAGAAGTCGATCGCGCTCATGGACGGGTCGATTCGTTCGGGTGTCGAGGCGGAGCTATTTGCTGCAAAAACTGGCGGGGCTTCGCCGAGCCTCGGACTTTTCACCTCAGCCCAGCTCCTCGGAGCGCGCGACGAGTCGCCGTGGGCCTCTTGGCGATCACTCGATTACGTTCAGGTGGGAATGGTGTCGCGATGGTGAAGTCGGTTCCACCTTCTGCGAGGTTTTTTGCCGCGATGCTGCTTGGAGCGGTGATGCTTTCGGGCTGCCGCATCCCGGTGCTCTCGTCTTTTTGGGGCGAACCTCCGATTGCGCAGGGAATCCTCGACCTGGGGCAGAGGAGCGCTGGCCCAGCCTGTGAGTCTCCACTCGAGATCCTGACTGCCGAGGACGACTCGCGATCGAGCAGGATCCTCGGCTGCTGGCAGAAAATTTCGGCTGATATTTTCGAGCAGGTGAGGGGAGAGCATCCCGGAAAAATCACGGCCTCCGAGATCCGGTACCTCATTTCTCGCCGGGTGGTCGCGTTTTCAGGAATCATCGAACAGGACCAGCGCCGGACCGAAGCCGTCATCGGACTTGCCGGATTTGTCGATGCGACCCTGACCGAAGAGGGCCTGCGCCGCTGGTTCGACTGGATCGCGGAGAAGCGGGTTCAGCTTCGCAGATCCTACGCGATCTGGCGCCGGTCGCCCGAGGAGTCGCCCCGGCGGTTCGAAGATTTCCACGCCGTGGCCATGCTTGCCGCGTCTGCGCTCCGACAGTCTTCGTTTCGGTTCTCGCCTGCGGAGATGGCCCGCGCCTGGGAAGGTGCCGTCAATCCGGATGACGCCGACTGGAGGCGGGCGCTGGCGCCCGTCTCGCGAACGCTCTTTGAAGTGGCCTCGACCCTCTGTCCGAATCTTTCGCAGTGGGATGCCGAGGTCATTGCGGGCTGCCTGGAGCGTTCACTTAATGGTCTTTCGGCTGCTCCGAACTACATCGAATGGGTGCTGAATCCGGTTCCTGCAGCTGGTGAGTCGTCACGCTTCAGCAGTGAACGCGCGGAGCTCCTTGCCTCCGAGCTGCAGGAGGTGTCGACTCGCTTCCAGGACTGGTTCGGCCAACCCGGACTCGGAACCGTCAGCACGCAGCACTGGATCGAGATGATGAACGCGCTCGGCGCCACGCTTCCTGCGGATATCGCCGATCGGCTCGGCTGGATCGAGAAGCTCAAGGGAAGATCCACCTCGAAGGAGATCCACCCCTCTGCCATTGCCCGGTTTTTCAAGGTCGCGGGCCGTGCACAGGTCCGCATCTGGCGGGCGCTTCCTGTTTTCCAGCGCGCCTTGCACGAGGGACGCTGCAGGAGCGTTCCGGGAATGCCCGTGCCGACGAGCTGGAAGGAGTGCGCGTACTCGGGAGATCCTCTTCCTTCCGCCGCACATCCCGGAATTCGCTGGGCGCTCCAGATCCGCAATATGCGCTGGGGGATGGATGCCGTGCCTCTCACTGGGCGGCGGCTCTCGCAGATGGCCTACTTCTCTGAGCTTGCCGAAGAGGTGCTCCAGGCCTTCGATGCAGATCGTGACGGAATCATCCAGGCGTCCACCATCGAGCGCGAGGACGAGATCCTCGACCTGGTGGCCTCGGTGCTGCAGGCCATGGAGAGCTGGGAGCAGCTCATCGTCAATCTCGAGAACAAGTGGAACGGGCATCGAATGCTGGAGGCTGGCCCGGTGCTGCCGATGACGGGCCTGAGCCTCCATGGTCTGGCGCGGCTCCTGGCGCTGTCTTCCGATGTGCTCGTCGTGCGCGACACGCCGGAAGAGCGAAATTACCTGAAGGAGATCTTCGGAATCCTCTGGAATGTCTTTCCGCGAAGTTCGCTGTTCATGGATTCCAAGTCACTGGCTTCGGTTTTCGTCATGGCGCTGTCGCTGGGCGATTTTTCGGAAGCCTACGCGCGAGAGTTCGATGGTTTCCAGGAGCTCCTCGTGGCCGATCCTCGAGGAGGGGGCACTCCTGTTCGTGCCCGATTCGTGTCGGTGGAGCAGCTTCGTGAATCGCTGCCTCAAATCCTCGGAAGGCACTTTCCGAGGACGGCGGCATCCTGCCATCACTGGGGATGGACGGAGTCCTGTGGCAAGGCATTCCTGAAGATCATCCCCCAGTCGGACGAGCATCCGGGTTTTGTGAAGCTGGCGGATCTCGACCTGATCACGATCCTGGGCGCATCGATCGAGGGACTCTTTGACTCCTGCGACGCCGACGGCAACGGCAGGCTGGAGGCGGGGGTGCTCGGCGGACTTCTGAGCGGCGATGACGAGCTCGACTGCGCCGTGACGCGCGCCAAGGTCGCCACCATCCGGCTGATGGACAGCCAGGTGCTTCGCATCGAAGGATTCTGGCAGCGCACCGGCACGCAGCTGGCTCTCCACGCCACGAACGCCATCTTCCTGGGACGCCACTATGGAAAGCTGTCGATCATTCGTGGCAGGCCCGTGCTCGTGCCGCTCTGGGGAATGTGGCGCTCGGCCTCGCTGGGGTCGATGATCTCGCTTCTGGGCAATCTGGCCGAGTAGCCAAAAGTTCGGTTCGAGGCGGGCAGTTCGAGGCGGCCAGAGACTTGAGAGGGCGGACCTTCGCGCCGATACGCCGTTGATGATCTCTCGAAAACGATCCATTGCCGCCAAAATTTTGATCCTGGGCTTACTCGCCGGTTGTTCGCAGCCTGGGGTTCGCCGCGGTCCTGCCGAGGTGCAGAGCCTCTCAGCCTGGCTCACGAATTTCAGGAACTGGGTGAAATCCGATTTCGACTCCGGCAACTGTGGCGACAGTCTTCGCGGCTTCTATCGAGACCTGCTCCAGACTTTTCCCGCCGAGAGATTCTCGAGCGAGATTCGCGGCCGGGCTGACGAGGCGGCGCGAGCTTTCTTCGAGGCACGCCAGGAGCTGCGCGATGGCATGTTCCGCCTGCATCGCGAAGGCGTCCTTGCTGAATCCTGCGTCGACCAGGCACGCGACGTCATGCGCGTGCTCCGGTATGCCGAAGAATTCATCGCCGAGCACGCGGTGAATCCGAAGCCCCACAATCCGAAGAAGCCTTATCCCTATCTCGGAGGAGCGGCGCCGTACCTCCAGAAGGGAATCGGGTCGGAGTCGTTTTCCGTCCCGGGCGACCTGCGTTCGGGTGACATCATCCTGAGCCGTGGCGGAGCCTTTGCCAGCGCAGCCATCGCGCGGATGTCGAAGGTTCCGGGCCAGTTCAGCCACGGCGCGTTCATCTACGTGGATCCTGCCAGCGGCAGGCCCTGGGTGCTCGAGTCGCACATCGAGATCGGAAGCCGGGTCCGCACGTATGAGGAGTATGCCAAAAATACGAGCGTGCGTGCGATGGTGCTTCGCATGCGCACTGCCGAGGACCGTGAGCTTGCTGGCCGGGCGGCTACCATCGCGTATGAGCGCCTGCGGACCGCAGCCCTTTCGCCGGCAAAGCTGGTTCCCTACGACTTTTCGATGGATCTCGCGGATGATCGCGAATTCTTCTGCACCGAAATCCAGTACTACGGCTTCATGAAGGCCAGTGAAGGAAAGGTGCAGGTGCCGCTCGTTCTCGGACGGATCGAGCCGAAGAACCGCGACTTCGTGAATCGCCTCGGCATCCAGGTGTCTCGCTCGTTCCTGCCTTCCGACATGGACGTGGATCCGCGCTTCGAGGTGCTTGCCGAGTGGCGAGACCTCGCGCAGATGGCGTCCGTCCGCCGCAAGGACGCCGTCCTGGATCGTTTCTACGGCTGGGCGGACGACCACGGCTACGTCCTGCAGGGCAATGCCTCATCATGGTTCAAAAAGAGCGTGATCTGGCGACTCAGGCGGTGGCCATTGTTTTCGGAGCTCCTGGATACGAAGTTTCCGGTCAACATGCCCCGAAGCGTCCTCGAGGTGATGTCCGTGCTGAATGACATCGGAGAGACACTCGAAGACGTGGTGGAGAAGTCGGATGATGCGGTCCTCAAGGGCCGCGGGATGCGCCTGACCATCGCCGAGATGGAGCGAGTGCTGGATGAGTTCCGGCTCCAGGACCTCGCGCGTGATGAGGAATACCAGCGCTGGTCGCGGAAGCACTCGGGCTCGACGCACCCCTCGGTATCGCCGAAGCCTCCGCGGATTCATCTGCTGTTTCGACCTGCCAACTAGACTCAGGTAACCAGAATGGAACGCATGGTAAAACGTCAGCAGTCTCGAAAATCCGTTCCCGCGCCCGGGCGCACCTTCGTCGTGGATCGATTCTTTTCCGGTGCAAGGCAGATGCGCAGCCACTTCGACCAGGTCTTCGGCAATCCTCGTGGCGCGGATCCGCGCCGATTCTGCTGGGATGCGTGGAACGTTCCGGGCCAATACCGGCTGCTTCGCACTCCGGCGTATCATTTCTTCCAGAAGTCGCTCTACGAGCGTTTTCACCGCGAGCTCGTGCTCTGGGGACGGCGCAACCTCGGCTGCCATGACATCTCGCCTCCCTGGATGAGCTGTTACATCGATGGATGCGAGCAGAACTTCCACGGCGATCTTCCGCATGGTCCCTGGTCGTTTGTGTTCTCGCTCACTCCGTGGAGCGAGCGGCGATTCACGGGCGGCGAGACGCTGCTGCTCCGCGAGCAGGTTCTGGATTTCTGGCGTGCCGCCGACCTGAGCCGGGGAATGGAAGAGCAGGATGTGCTGGAGTCGATCGAGCCGGAAATGAACCGGCTCGTGGTCTTTGATCCGCGGATTCCTCATGGCGTCCGGCGTGTCGCCGGCGCCCATGATGTGCGTGAAGGACGGCTCGTGATCCATGGCTGGTTCGTCAATCCACGGCCGTTCATTGAAGGACCGCTCGTCGAAAACGAACTTTCGGGAGCCATCGCCCAGATCCTGGCGCGCGTGGATCGCGCCCTCGGCGACGCCGGAGCCGAGCTCGACGGCATGGTCAGCCACCGTTTCCAGGTTTCGCCTTCAGGCCGGGTGTCAGGGGCTAGCCTTCTGGCGCACTCTCTGCGGCAGCGCGGTGGAGCATCTTCGGCGACTACCGAAGTCCTGAAGGCGATCGAGGCGGGAATTCGCGAGGCGCGCTTCAAGCCGAGGAAAGCCGGCTCGAAGGTGACGCTTCCGGTGGTTTTCGGCAGCCGCGAATAGCCTCGGTCACCGAGGTGCAGGCAGGTCAGGGCTGCAGTTTTTTCTCCAGGCGTCGACGACCTTGGATTCGAGGCTTTCGAGTTCGCGCGGAGAGGGGTCAGGCTTGATCCGGCAGTTCTGCTGCAGCGGCGAGAGCGACGTCCTCGAGAGGACGCCCGAGCCTCTCCGGCTCTCTTCTCCGGTCACCGTGTTGAAGTTTCGCGACGGATCGCGAAGCGGCGGAATCGGCGGTCCATCGGCCCCCAGTGTCGTGCAGATCTGTTGAATCGCGTTCATTCGCGGACGGACCGAGCGGATCTGGTCCCAGGCCTGCTGCGCGTTCTGGCATTGGTCTCCTCTGCGCTTGAGGGCATCCCTCGCAAGATCGTAGTCCTTGGCCATCGTCTTGCGGTTGAAGGCGTTGTACTCCGTGAAGCCGTCGCGGATCAGCAGCTTGCCGAGCTCGCGCACCATCTCGTTGGCCTGGGCGCGATCGTGCTCGCCCAGAATGAGATTCGGATCCCGAAGCGCCTTGGCTTCGCTTTCGAGGGCGGCCGTGGCTGCACGCAGCTGGAGGAGCTTGCCGTAGGCATCTCCGCCTGGTGTCTGGGCCGCTGCCTGGGCGTGGGCGGTCAGAACGGTGGTTGCGGTCGATAAAACGAACTTGGCGTTTTCCTGGAACTCGGCATTTGCCTGGGTCTGTTCGCCGGATCCTGGAAAGCAGAGCCGTTCCGGGCTGGCCATAGCCCGGGCGACGAGGCTCCAGGCCGCGCAATACTCCTTCGTGCGAATCGAACCGGTCCCGGATTCGCAATCGAGCTTCAGCGCGACATCCTCGAGCCGGGCGCGCTGTTCGTCCACGAGGTACTTGAGCTCGCGACACCGCTGAGAATCCTCCTTGGCGGCGATTGCAGCGTCGAGCTTGGCCTTGATGCCGCCGAACCAGGCATTGGCCTGGGTGATCACCTCGTCGGTTTCCGGCGTGCAGGCGTCCTGGAGCTTGGCCATTTCCTCTCGGTTCTGCTGCAGTTTCTGGTCGATCTCGGCAAGCCGTCTCGTGGCGGTGTTCGGATCCGGATCGAGCTTGTCGAGTCGGTAGTAGATATTGCGGAACAGGCAGAGCTGGTCGCGGAACGCATCGTTCTTCATCTCGGCGCGAAGCTTCTGATATTCCGGCTTCTCGTGCCTGAAGAGTTGCGCGAGCGCGAGGCCCAGCCGGCTTGCAGCGGAGATTCCCGCGCCAAGCACGAAATTCTGGGGCGTGATCACGCCCGTTGCCATCACGCCTCCTCCCAGAGCGTCCATCATCATCAGTCCGCTCTCGAGGGTCTTGGACGGGGTTCCGAGGGTGCAGCCTGCACCGAGCAGGCTGGCAAACGAGTCGGCTGCCATGGCTCGAGCACGTGCCTCTTCGGGAGTAATCTTTCTCCTGATACCGGTTTCCGGATCGGCATCGAGGAACGTGGTCATCGAGAGGTAGGTCTGTGAGTTGCTCTTGAAGGTGTTGAGCAGCCGCGCGCAGTTCGGATTGGTCTGCGAGTCCTGGGTCATCGCCTGGCCTGAGAGGCTGCGGATCTGCTCGCGAAAGCTGGCGAACTGGGCGTTTTTGGAGGCGAAGGGGCATTCCTTCTCCGGATCCTCCTTGCGAGTCCGCTCATAGGCGAGGGCATTCGGGTCACTGGCTGCAGCTGCAGAAGGCTTCTGCGCCTGCGGCGCTGCCTGCGCCGGAGCTGAAGCTAGAGATCGCGTGGCCTGCGTTGCGCCCGCAGGGGGAGAAGGAGACGGAGCTTGCTCGGCCGAGGTGCCTCGCGAATTTTTACCGCCAAAGGCCGACGCCAAAGGCGGGTGCAGAAGCGACAAGACGGAACAAAGAACTGCAATCGATGCAGTTCTTCTGGAGGACGGCCTGGAAATTCTCCGGAGCCTCATTTCGACTCCTCCCAGCGCATGTCTCCGAGCCATCGTACCAGTTTGTTCGCATCGAGCTTTGCAGTGCCGGCGCTGATCGCCACGATGACCCGGCCGAAACGCTTGGTCCACGTGAAGACGCCGTCCTTTTTGTAGACGCAGGCTCCTGAGTCCTGATCGCGCCGTGCGCCTGTCTCGCATTCATGCGGGCTCTTGGCCTCTTCGGGCGACACCGTGCCGCCCATCAGATAAACCAGCTGTCCATCCAGCGTGGCCTGTCCGCAGATGCGATCACCATAGCCACAGCCGTTCTGCCACTGGATCGTGCGCGATCCTGAGGCGATCGGCGAGTGGGTCGGAAGCAGGAGGCGTCCTTTTCCGTGTCGAATGACGAATGGTGAAGAGGCTGTGGAAGCAAGAACGATGGTCGTCGTGGATGAATGAAGGATTGCGAACACCATCAGCAAAAAGAGGAAAAGGACTTGCCGCTTTCGAGTTGGCTGATCAGGGTGGACAGGTTTCGCGCGAGTCATCTTCAAGGATCCCCTAGGAACTAGAGTACCGAGGGACTGTCGAGGAAGAAACTGTGTCGTTCGTGACAGGGGCAAAAATTTCGTGTGATTCCAAAGCGATTCTGTCCCTAGTTAATTCCAAAGCGATTCTGTCCTTGGAGCTTTAAAGCCAAGGTCCTGTTCTGATTGTTTCTTTCCCATCTGACACAGGGGGATCGAGATGAGCCAACAGGCCGGCAAGGGGGTATTTTT
>CAMAQA010000044.1 GCA_945860415.1 Bacteriovorax stolpii | reverse complement strand
CTTCCGGTAAGACTTGCCGACGGATTCAGCCTGGTGGCGCTCCAGCAGATTCTTACCGTGCCGGAGCGCTTCCGCTCGCAGGTGCCCGTTGTCGACCTGCTCCGCAATCCCGTCCGAGTGCTGGATACGAGTGAACCGCTCGAAGATGTCCTTCCTCAGCTCATGTCCGCCCCACTGGGTGCGCTTCCGGTCAGCCAGTCCGGATCGATCATTGGGTTCATCCGTCACTCTGACCTCAAGGACGTGCTCCAGCTGAGGAGCCTTGAGGAACGCCGGCAGGAAGAGGCTGCGTAAACCTTGAATCGCGCGCTTGGCTGTCGCGAGCAAGCACGCTACTGCTGGTGAGGTGTCGCCTGAATTTCCACTGATGATTTTTGCCGACGGTGCCTGCACCGGCAATCCCGGTCCGGGAGGCTGGGGAGCAATCATCGTCCATCCGGATGGCCTGATCGAGGAGCTTGGCGGCGGCACGCGGCAGACTACCAACAACCAGATGGAGCTCCTGGCCGTCATTCGAGCGCTGGAGCAGGTGCGCGGAGTCCGAGGGCCCGTCGAAGTCCTTTCCGATTCACTCTACGTGCTTCGAGGCATCACGCAGTGGATCTGGGGTTGGCGCAAGCGCAACTGGAAGACGGCCGAAGGAGCCGACGTGGCCAATCGAGAACTCTGGCAGGCGCTTTCCGCAGAGGTGGCTATTCGTCGCGAGGCCGGAAACCCCGCGATCCGCTGGTCGCATGTTCGCGGGCACCGCGGCATTCCTGGAAACGAACGAGTCGATGAAATCGCGGTGGCGTACTCGCTCCAGCGTTCTCCTTCACCGCCCCTCTACCGCGGTCCGCTGCTGAAGTACTTCGTCGCCATCCATGACCTGCCTGAGGAACGAGATATCCCCGAAAGTGATCCAAGCCAGCGTCGAGAAAAACCGGCAGCTGCACTCGCCTACCTCAGCCTCGTGGATGGAGTTCCCGCGAGGCACTCGAGCTGGAAGGAGTGTGAATCGAGGGTCAAGGGGCGCTCTGGTGCAAAATTCAAGAAAGTGATGAGCAACGACGAGGAGAAAAAAATTTGGGAGTCGTGGGGAGTGAAATCCCCTCCGACCCCCTGACTTTTCTCGGACCGAAGTGCGCTTTAGTAATTCTTGCTCATCTGCTCCACGACCTTGTCTCGGAGCTTGGCGAACTGCCCGGGAACGCGGCTTTCGATCTCGTTCAGGAACACGCCTTCCGGCGCATACCAGGGCTTCTCGACTTCCGAATAAAACGTGATCGTGACACCGTCCTCGGTCTTCACCGCGGTCTTCAGGACATCCACCCGACTATCGAGCTTCTTCAGATAGACGCCATTGCCGACGCCGGTGATCTTTCGCGAAACGGTGGAGGAGATGAGTTTCGTCGTTTTGTCGGTTGCCACATTCACGTCATTCCGAATCGTGACGGAATCCTTGCCTTTGATCACGACGGTGGAGTCCAGGTACTTGCTGGGAATGCCTTCAAACGTCTGGTCGATGGGACCGCGCTCGATGGTCGCTTCCTTTTTGATCTCTTCGATCGTGTACGCTTGGAGCTTTTCAAGGTCTCCGCCGAGCTGCGGGTAAACCACGCACGTAGCCTTCATCGAGGCCAGGTACACCGCCCCCCTCTTGAGCTGTGGACGCTTGATCCAGACCGGCGCCTGGCAGGTATAGCCTGCCGGCGGAATCCGCTGCTCACGGACATCATGTTCCGAAACACCGAAAACTCCCACGAGGCCCTGGAAAAGGACCGAAAGCGTTTGAACGATGGAATGTGAAGCGACCATGCTCCCCCCTTGTGTGTCGTTCTGGCATAACCAACGAACGACCAAAAATCCACCTCAAGGGTGGGGGGTGACGACATGATGCGTTATGCGGCTTTTCGAAGGTCCGTGAGGACTTCCAGGTCCAGCTTTCCGCGGACATCCGGAAAAAACGAGAAGACGAGCTCGTCGAACTCGCCATGCGTAAGCCCCTCGCTTGCCGCCATTTTCTTCAGCGGCTTGAGCTGGGCGCCCAGTTCCTCGATGTTGATCCGACCACCATGCTCGCAAAACATGTACGAGGCGTTGATGCGTTCACAGTATTGCTTGCGGACTGTTTCGAGGAAACTCTCTCTGTTCATGATCCAAGTATCGGCGCTTTTTTGACGGAACTTAAGCGCCTTCTGGAAAATGGAGGAAGTCGGCCGCAAATCCGGACCTTGCGATGCAGTGTCTCCTGCGACGCAGTCGAAACGTGGACGGTGTCGCCATCCCTGCGTTCACGAATGGAACGGGTACCGATAGTTCGTGGGCGGAGCAAACGTCTCCTTGATCGTCCTCGGCGAAAGCCAGCGGTAAAGATTGAGTGCCGAGCCCGCCTTGTCGTTCGTTCCCGAGGCGCGTGCCCCACCAAAGGGCTGCTGACCGACGACCGCTCCCGTGGGCTTGTCGTTGATATAGAAGTTTCCAGCCGCATTCCGAAGCTTCGAGCTCAGGTCGGCAATGACTCCACGATCGGCAGCAAAGATGGCTCCTGTCAGTGCGTAGGGGCTCGTCTCATCACAAAGCTTCAGGGCTTCTTCGAGCTTCTCGTCTTCATAGACCCAGACCGTCAGCACCGGACCAAAGATCTCCTCGACCATCGTCTTGAACTTCGGGTTCGTCGTTTCAATGATCGTGGGCTCGACAAAGTAGCCGACCGATCCGTCGGAACCGCCACCCACGAGGATCTTCGCATCCGGAGCGGAAGCCGCAAACTTCTGGTAGCCCGTGATCTTCTCAAACGAGCGCGCATCAATGACCGCATTCACGAAATTCGTGTAGTCGCGCGTGTCGCCCGTTTTCAGGGTCTTGGTTTCCGCCACGAGCTTTTCAGACAGGGCACCCCAGATCGAGCGGGGAATGTACGCACGCGAAGCGGCCGAGCATTTCTGTCCCTGGAACTCGAATGCTCCGCGAACGAGCGCTGCCACGAGCGCTTCAAACTGAGCGCCCTTCGTTCCCACCGAAGGATGGGCAAACACGAAGTCCTTTCCACCGGTCTCGCCAACAAGGCGCGGGTAGGTCTTGTAGCGCGAAATATTTTCGCCGACCGTCTTCCAAATCGACTGGAAGGTCGCGGTGGATCCGGTGAAATGCACGCCCGCCAGATCGGGATGAGTGACAAGCACCTGGCTCGTGAGCGGACCATCGGCGGCAACCATGTTGATCACACCTGCAGGAAGCCCTGCGGCCTCGAACAGCTTCATCGTATGCCATGCCGAAAGCATCTGGGTGTCGGACGGCTTCCAGATGACCGTGTTTCCGAGCATTGCCGGAGTCGCAGGAAGATTGCCGGCAATTGCCGTGAAGTTGAATGGCGTGATCGCCAGGACAAAGCCTTCGAGCGGACGATAATCCGTGCGGTTCCAAATGCCCGGAGCGGAAAGCGGCTGGACCCCGAGGATCTCGCGGTAGAAATGAGCATTGAACCTGAGAAAATCAATGAGCTCGCAAGCGGCATCAATCTCCGCCTGGAAGACGTTCTTCGACTGCCCGAGCATCGTGGCTGCATTCAGGGTGTCGCGCCACGGACCGGCCAGCAGGTCGGCAGCCTTCAGAAATACTCCCGCGCGCTCCTGCCAGGGTAGCGCTTCCCAGGCGGCCTTGGCCTTATTCGAGGCCTCGACGGCCATCTCGAGTTCCTTGGCCCCTGCGAGATGGAACGTGGCCAGCACATGTCCATGGGCGTGGGGCATGACCACCCGGCGAGTGTTCCCCGTACGGATCTCCTTCCCGCCGATGACCAACGGAATTTCAATCTGTTCGGAGGCCATGGCATCAAGCCGGGCCTTCAGGCTCTCCCGATGCTGCTGTCCCTCGGAAGTGGCTGGAGAGTACGCGCGGACGGGTTCATTCACGGGCATCGGAATCGAGTCGATAGTGGACATGAAACCCCCATTAACCTAAACTGCGTCGAGATCAAATCAGGACTGAACTTTCAGGGGAATTCTCATGCGAAATCAATTGGAAAAGCATCGGCTCGTCGCCGTCTTGGGACTCGTTGCCGCGGGCATTCTGGGCGGCGTCGCCTGCACGTCGAAGTCCGGTACTTCGGCAGGCAAGGCCGACCCGAATACTCTCTACCTCGAGCTGCCGGCCGATCCGGCGACCCTGAATCCGATTACCTCCAGCGACGCGTATGCCTCGCAGATCCAGGGTTACATCTTCAGCAGCCTGATGGAGCGCAGCGAAGACACTTACGACTGGGTTCCGTCGCTCGCAGAAAAATACGAGATCTCGAAGGACGGCAAGACCTTCACCTTCACGCTTCGCGAAGGCGTGAAGTGGCACGACGGACAGCCGCTCACGGCCGAAGACGTGAAGTACAGCTTTGACGTCTACTTCGAGGGCCGCTTTGAAGCCCCCCAGGTCAAGGTCTACCTCGAAGGCATCCAGGAGGCGAAGGTCGTCGACGCCCGCACGGTGCAGTTCACGACCAAGCAGGTCTACTTCAAGAATTTCGACACCGTCGCCACGCTGACGATCATTCCGAAGCACTTCTATGGCTCGGGCGACCCGAAGGACTCGAAGTTCAACAAGACGCTCATCGGCACCGGACCCTACACGCTCGAAAGCTGGGACAAGGGACAGAAGGTGCTGCTCAAGAAAAACCCGAACTACTACGGCGCAAACCTGCCGTACTTCAGCGAGCGCTTCCAGATTCCGCGAATCTTCTTTCGTCTCGTGAAGGAAGAAGCCGTGGCGCTTGAGCTCCTGAAGAAGGGTGACCTCGACCAGATTGGCCTGACCGCAGAACAGTACGTGCAAAAAACCAAGGGCCCGGAATGGGGCACCAGGGTCATCGCGGTCAAGGGCCAGAACTCCGCGCCCAGCAACTTCAATTACGGGTTCATCGCCTGGAACTTCAAGCATGCGTTCTTCCAGGATCGCGACGTCCGACTGGCGATGTCTCATCTGATCAACCGCGACTTCATGATCGAGAAATTCGCGTACGGCATGAGCGACAAGGCCGTGGGCCCGTTCGGCAACAAGAGCTCCGCCACGTCTCCGAACGTCAAGCCGATTGAATTTGATCCGAAGAAGGCGCTTTCGCTGCTCGAGAAGGCCGGATGGAAGATGGGTCCGACCGGCCTGACGAAAAAGGTCGACGGCAAGGATGTGCCGTTTGAATTCACGCTCCTCAACGCCAACAAGGATTCCGAGAAGTACTGGACCGTGGCGAAGGAAGACATGAAGAAGATCGGCATCACGATGAACATCAAGACCATCGAGTGGAACAGCTTCCTGAAGCTGCTCGACGAGCGCAAGTTCGACGCCCTTGCCCTCGGATGGAGCGTCAACTCGCTCGAACCCGATCCGAAGCAGATCTGGCACTCGGCCTCGATTCCGTCGCCTGGAAGCAACTTCATCGGCTACTCGAATCCGCAGGTCGACAAGCTGATCGATGGCATGCGCGCCACGATGGACACAACCGGGCGCACGAAGATGCTGCAGCAGATCCATGAGCTGATTGCAGCCGACGCACCCTACTCCTTCCTGTTCAATCGCAAGTTCACGCTCTACGCCCACACGGCCCGGATCCAGAAGAAGCAGGACCTTCTGAACTACGCCGTGGGAGTGAACACCTGGACTCTCGCGAAGTAAAAGGACCGAGTCACGATGTGGATCTATCTGGTTCGCCGCTTCTTCGCCCTTCTTCCGACGCTCTTCGGAATCACGCTCGTTGCGTTCGTGATCATCAACCTGGCGCCCGGCTCACCCATTGAGCAGAAGCTCCAGGCGATGCGCTTTGGTTCGCTGCAGGCCGAATCCCGCAGCGGTGGTGGTGCAGAAGGACGCGGCAACCAGGAAGTGAACCAGGAAGTCATCGAGGCGCTGAAGAAGCAGTACGGCTTCGACAAGCCCGTGATCGTCCGTTACGGCATCTGGCTCAAGAACCTGGCCACGCTCGATTTCGGCCGAAGCTTCACTTACGAAGAGCCCGTCATCGACGTGATCGTGCGCAAGATGCCGGTCTCGATTCAGTTCGGGGTCGCAAGTTTCCTGCTGAGCTACCTCGTGTGCATCCCACTCGGCATCCTGAAGGCCGTGAAGAACGGCGAGAAGTTCGACACCGTGAGTTCGGTGATGCTCTTCATGGGCTACTCCACGCCCTCATTCATGCTCGCGATCCTGCTGATCGTGCTTTTCGGAGGAGGCAGCTTCTTTGATTGGTTTCCGATCAACGGGCTCGTGTCGGACGGGTACGAATCGCTCGACTTCTGGGGCAAGATTTCCGATCGGGTCTCGCACTTCGTCCTGCCCCTGACCTGCTACATGATTGGCAGCTTCACCACGCTGACGGTGCTCATGAAGAACTCCATGCTCGAAGAAGTGAAGCGCGACTACGTCCGCACGGCCCGCAGCAAGGGCCTTCCTGAAAAGCAGGTGCTCTTCAAGCATGCGCTCCGGAATGCACTCATCCCGCTCGCCACCGGCATCGGCCATTTTCTTTCGGTCTTCTTCGCCGGAAGCCTTCTGATCGAGACGATCTTCGGGCTCGATGGCATGGGCTGGCTCAGTTACAGCTCCATTCTCCAGCGCGACTACAACGTGATCATGGGTCTTCTCGTCATCCAGAGCTTTCTGTACCTGATCGGAAACATCATCAGCGACTTCCTCTACGTCGCGCTCGATCCCCGCATCGATTTCGGGAGCGCTGGAAAATGAAATCCCTCTTCAAGCTCAGCCCCATCACCGAAAAGCGACTGAAGATCTTTCGAAAAAACCGCATCGCCTTCACGTCGCTGATCATCCTGTCCGTGGTGTTCACGCTGAGCATCGGCGCCGAGCTCATCGCGAACGACAAGCCCTACGTGATGAAGTATGACGGCAAGATCTTCTTTCCGATCCTGAGCGAACCCAAGGCTGCCGATCTCGGCATCACCGACTCTTATACGGTGGATTATCGAAAGATCGACTGGAGCGCCCATGGCTGGGCCGTGAGCCCGCCCGTGCGCTTCAATCCCTTCCAAAGCAACGATGCGGTGGAATCCTATCCGTCGGGTCCTTCCATAGAAAACCCGATGGGAACCGACGACCGCGGGCGCGACGTCTTCGCGCGGCTGCTCTATGGCTTCCGCATTTCGTTCGTCTACGCGATCGGCGTCTGGCTGATCACCTACCTGATCGGCGTCTCTGTCGGCCTGTGCATGGGATTTTTCGGCGGTCGGGTCGACTTCATCGGACAGCGCGTGGTGGAGGTGCTGAGCAGCATCCCCCAGTTCTTCCTCCTGATCATTCTCGTGTCGATCTTCGAGCCCAGCATGACGCTTCTCGTGGCCATTTCGGCTGCCTTCGGCTGGATCAGCATCTCGTATTACCTGCGTGCCGAGGGACTGCGCCTCCGCCGACTCGAGTTCGTCGAAGGGGCTCGATCGATGGGACTTCCCACCTGGAAGATCCTCCTCAAGCACGTCCTGCCGAATGCACTGACTCCGATCATCACTTTTTCTCCCTTCGCCATTGCCGCCGGAATCACCGGCCTCGCGGCCCTGGATTACCTGGGCTTCGGTCTTGCCCCTCCGACGCCCAGCTGGGGAGAATTACTCAGCCAGGCGAAGAAGAACTTCACGACGGCGTGGTGGCTGGCGTTTTTTCCGTCCATGGCCCTATTCGGTACCCTGACTCTCCTGAATTTCGTCGGAGAGGGGCTCCGCAACGCATTCGACCCGAGGCGCGGATGATGACTCACTCGACTCTCTCGATCTTTGCCGCGATGGCACTCGCCCCCCTGCTCTCCGGTTGCAGTACGCTCTTCGGCTCTCCCGAGAGCAGCTTTGCGGATCTCAGCGAAGACCGCGTGCTGGCTCGAATCGACGGCGCGGCAACCCGCCCCGACTGGCTCGATCGAGAAACTATCGATCATCGCGATGGCAAATGGCTCATTCTCGGATTTGCGATCGTGCCGGAAAGCATCGGTGCCGAAGGTGCAATTTCAGCGGCCGAAAAGCGGGCCCGCCACGAACTTTCTTCAGCCGTCTCCGAGCGTCTGGAGAACATTCTTTCGATGCTGGAGCCGCAATCAGGCAAGTTGATTGTGGATCAGAACGAGGCCCAGCGGTTTCGCGAGCGCCTGGACCAGAATCTACCGTCCATCGTCCAGCTCAAGCACCAGTACTGGGAACAGGTCCCACAGAGATTTCGCGCCTTTGCCCGAGTGGAAGTGGCAGCGCCAGCCCTTCGCAAGCTCGTCCTGGAGACGGCCCAAAGCCTCGAGGCTCAGAATGTGGATTGGGCGCCCCTTGCCATCGCCGTCCGCAGGCACATCGACACCGTGGTCGACTTTGACTCTCATGAAGTCGCCCCGCTTTTTCAGATGGCGCCTTCCGGCCAGAATTAATCGGCCTTTGACCGCCGGAAAAGCTTGGGTTATAGCCTCTCCATCGTCGCCCCACGCAAGTGTGCCCAGGTGGCGGAATTGGTAGACGCACTCGTTTCAGGGGCGAGCGCCAAAAGCATGCTGGTTCGAGTCCAGTCCTGGGCACCATTTTTCTCAACTCACGTCAATCATACTCATCACCCCGCAGTGGGCGTCCCTTGGTATTCCAGGGGTTTTCGGCCCGCCCAGTGGTGGTGCTCGACGCAGACCCTTTGACCGCTTCCGGAGGAACAACCCCTGGCCGCTCTTCTCCGAGAGCACGCTCGCGGGCTTCCCGTCTCTGCTGCTCGCTCTCGACGATCGATCGACCGCCTTCTCTGGGCGCCTCGAAGGGCAGCTCATCTGTTGCCGCCACAGTCAGAAGAACGAGGACGCCGAGACCGATTTTTGAAAAACGTCTCACTCTTTTTTTAGAAGCGAAAGCCGCGCCGAAGCGAAGCGGGTGGGCACTCATTTTCGAGTTTTGACGAAGCCGATTTTCAGGAAAAGCCAGCCGGCGATCACTAGCAGCACAATCGAATGAAGCGGATAGGCGCCGAGCATCCAGCCGTCCTGGTAATTGAACGAAATCACCGCGGCGAGCAGCAAACCGACCACCAGGATGGACAGGCTCTGCCGGCGAGAATTGGCTTCGAGCTGGTCGCGAAGGTCGTTCACCTCCGGAACATGGACGTCGATGGCGTACTCGTTCGACGCAAACTTCTTCATCATCCAGCGCAGCTGCCTCGGCAGCGTCTGCGCGAGCGCAAGCACGTCCTTGCCCGTCCATGCTAGTTCGCGCGCCAGTTTCTGCGGCGAGAGCTGGTCCTTGAGCAGATCCTGGACGAGCATCTGGCCGTTGGCCAGAAGGTCGAAGTCGGGGTCCAGCGTACGGCCCATGCCCTCCATCGTGATCAGTGCCTTGAACACGAGCATCCAGTCGCCGGGCACCTGGATGTTGTACTTCGCTCCGATCCGCGTCGCCTCGATCAGCAGCCGTCCCGAATTCACCTCGTTCAGCGAAAGCCCCATGTAGGGCGAGAGCATGTTGCGGACCTCGCGCGTGAACGTATCCATGTCGACGAACTGGCCGGACACGCTCACTTCGGCATACAAGTGACAAAGCTGCTCGTAGTCTTCGGTGATCAGCGACACCAGCATGCCGGCCAGCTGCTCGCGTGACTTGTCGGAGAGCCGACCCACGATGCCAAAATCGATGATGCCAAGCTTGTCGCCCGGAAGCAGGAAGAGGTTTCCACCGTGCAGATCGCCGTGAAAGACACCGTCCACGAGGATCATCTTGAAGAAGGCACGTGCCCCGGCAGCAACCACCTTTTTTCGGTCGATTCCAGCCTCTTGAAGAGACTTCAGGTCGTTGATGCGAAGCCCCTTGAGCCGTTCGAGCGTCAGCACCCGGGTCGTGCTGAGCGACTTGTAGACCTTCGGAATCACGACCTCTTGAATCGACGCCATGTTTCGCGCGATGCGATTCATGTTGTTGCACTCGACCACGTAGTCGAGCTCGTAGACGAGCGTCTTGAAGAACTCATCGACCACGATCCGGGGGCGAAAGACCCGGCTTTCGGGAATATACTTTTCGAGGAGTCCGGCGAGGAAGTCGAGGAGCGCAATGTCCTGCTCGATGATGCCCTGGATTTCGGGGCGCTGGACCTTGACGACGACCTCTTCGCCACTGATCAGCGTGGCGGCATGCACCTGGCCGATGCTGGCTGCACCGAGCGGATTCGGATCGAAGAACGAATAGGCCTCACTTACCGACTGACCCAGCTCGCGCTCCACCACGTCGCGCACGGTTTCGAAAGGAAGCGGACGCACGTTGTCCTGGAGCTTGGAGAGCTCCTGGAGCGCGCTTTCGGGAATGATATCGGGACGGGTGGACAGCAGCTGGCCGAGCTTGACGAAGGTCGGACCGAGCTCTTCGAAGGCCAGTCGCATGCGTTCCGGAGTGCTTCTCTCAGCTGCGGTTTCGACAAATCCGGAGAAACGGCTCGGCAGGAACTTGCCGAGATTCATGCGGACCACGAGATCCGAAAAGCCGTGCCGCGCCAGGACCGCAAGGATCTGGCGCAACCTCTGGGCGTTCTTGACCACCTGGCCAAGCTGCATGCCGGTTCGAACCCACTTCATCTTCTTTTCAGGTTCTCACGCGTCAGCGAGAGCGTCTACGCGGAGGATTTTGCCTAGCGATCAGAAAAAAGGGCCGTTCCCTTTTGGTATATTTTTGGTATATATTTAATATGGTCTTCGAGTTTGACCCTGAAAAGAGCCGCGCGAACCTAGCCAAGCACGGCATCGACTTCACGGAAGCCCAGGCTCTCTGGTTCGAGCCGTTCTTCGAGTTCAAACTGAAGACCACCACAGAGGACCGTCACGCGGTCATTGGTAGAATGAACGGAACATTTTGGACTGCGATCATTACTTATCGCCAGAATCGAATTCGAATTATTTCAGTCAGGAGATCAAGAGATGAAGAAAAAAAGGCCTACCAAGCACGCGCCAAAGCCCCTCACCGCAGCAGAGCTCGATGAGCGCTTCGACGCAGGCGAGAGCATCATGCAATATGCCGATCTGGATACAGCGGTCTTTCGAGTCAATGTCGACTTTCCTGCCTGGACCGTTGCGGAACTCGATAAAGAATCGACCCGTCTCGGCATCTCTCGGCAGTCGCTGATCAAGATCTGGATCGCCGAACGACTCGATCAACTGGCGAAAGAAAGAAATAAAGCGGGATAGAGTGCGCTAGGGCAATTCTTTCTAGCGACGAGGGAATCCTAAAAGGTCTTCGATGACCTCTGTCTCACTGCACTGTCGATCACGCGCCCTTACTCGTAGATTTTCAACGGCTTGAGGATCCAACCTGAACGTCTTGAGCACTCGCTTTTGCGCCAAGGACTTGATGCGCTTGTCTCGAAGAGGAAGATCCACCCAAATCTTGAGCTTCTCGAAGGGAATACCCTGAAACGGCGGCCCCTGGTCGGCCCCGCTCTTCAATTCCTTCAAGATCGGAGCGAGTTCAGCGTGCCTTTTTGGATCAAAATCGAAGTGCCGAGGCAGTCGAAGGACGACTGCGGGAAGAACCTCGAGAATTCGAGGCTCGACGTTCTGGCCGGCCCAGATGGCGTCCTCGATACGAATCCGTTGGTTAGGCTTGAGCGTCATCTGCTGGTTCGTGCGAAGAAATCCCTTGGCCACAAGGAGACCCATGGTGTTCAGAAACCGAACGTCCTGGCGATTCTTCTGATCTTTCTCCGCCTCGATTTTGATTCGGCGAAGGAGCTCTTCCCGAGCAGACTCCATTGAGGTCACTCTACAGCCTTAACGAATTGCTGTAAATACATCAAATTTACTCACATTTTCGATTATTTGGAAATTTACCCTACCGCCGCCGGCGCGAGCCCTTCGATCCGGCGCGATTGCCGCCGCTGCCCTTGCTCGAGCCTGGTCCGGAGCGCCCCTTTCCGGAGCCCTTGGCCGGACGCCCACCGCGCTCGCCCGCTCGCGGCCCGCGCCCACCTCCGGATGAATTCCGCGAGGACCAGGGGTCTCGCGATTCACGCGTGGCTGGAGCCCCGCCCGCAGGCTGGGTGCGAAGCACCGCCTCAGCATGCTCGGCGAGTGCGAAGTCAATTTGCCGACGGTCGAGATCGGCGCGGATGACCTGAATCATCAACCGATCGCCGATCCGGTAGCTCTTTCGAGTGCGACGACCAAAGAGGATCATCTTGTCCTCGTTGAACTCGAAGAAGTCATCGAGGAGCGAATCCTTCGGCACGAGGCCTTCGACATAAGGATCCGGAATCATCATAAAGAGCCCGGCTTCAGATACACCGATGACCTTGGCTTCGAACTGCTCGCCGAGGCGCTTCTTCATGAAGCGCACCTGCTTCAGGCGTGTGGCCTCGCGATCGGCCTCGGCCGCCACGCGTTCGCGGTAGCTGCAATGCTCGGCCACTTCGGCCAGTTCCTCTTCGAGCTCCTCGCGCTCGTGTTTCTTCAGCGACTTGAGCGCTCCCTTACGAACGTCAAGGGCCCACCGAATCAAGCGGTGCACGACGAGATCGGGATAGCGACGGATAGGACTCGTGAAGTGCGTGTAGGCCTCCGAAGCCAGTCCGTAATGAATTCCATGAGTGGCGCTGTAAATCGCCTGCTTCAAGGAGCGCAGCATGGCCATGTTGATCAGATCCTGGGCTGCGTGTCCCTGCACCTTTCGGACAATCTCTGCCAGCGTCCGCGGATCGACTTCGGCCGAGGTCAGGTCGACGTGGATGCCAACGGTTGCAGCCAAGGCTTCGAATTTTTGGAGTGATGCCAGCGAGGGCTGGTCATGGACTCGATAAACAAAGGGCCACTCCATTTCCATCATCCAGCGCGTGACCGCCTCGTTGGCGGCGATCATGAACTCCTCGATCAACCGATGAGCGTCATTGCGCTCACGATTTTCGATCGATTGGGGTTCACCCTGCGCATCGACGAGTACATCAGCTTCAGGTAGATCGAAGTCGATCGAGCCTCGATCCGCGCGCGTCTTCCGGATGAGCTGGTAGAGTTCGAAGTGCGCCTTGTACTGCCAGTTCGGATCCTTGCCAGTCTCAGAAAATTCGGCGGCGATTTCGTTGTAGGTGGCGCGGCGCTTGGATTCAATCACCGCCTCCATGACATCGACGTCGACGGCCTTTCCGTTTCGGTCGTAGTCGATCCAGCAGACCATCGCCAGGCGAGGCTCTTTCGGACGCAGGCTGCAGAGATGGGTCGAGAGCGCATGCGGCAGCATGTGGAACGCGCGCTCCGGAAAATAGACGCTCGTACCGCGAGACAGCGCTTCACGATCGAGCGCCGTTTTCGGAGTGACGTAATGACTCACGTCGGCAATGGCTACCCAGAGGCGAAAGCCCGACTTGCGGCGCTCGACGTAGACGGCGTCGTCGAAGTCGCGCGCCGTCTCGCCATCGATCGTGATGAAGGGCACATGACGGAGATCCTCACGGCCATCGAGATCACGGCCTGGAATCTCCAGATGAAACGAACGTGCCTCCGCCTCCGCCTCCGCAGAGTGCTCCTCGACGAGTCCGTATTCGGCGGCAATCATGCCGACATCGGCGGTGGCCGGAAGCTCCTCACCATAGACATCGAGGACTGATCCGGTGACGTTGAACGGTCCTTCTTCATGGAACTCCAGACTACAGCGCACCCACTGTCCAGTGCGGGCGGCGAGCGTTACGGAAGGAACGAAGACCTCTTCGCGCGCGCGTTTGCGCTCGTAGACCACCCATCCCTGATCGGAACGGGTCGGATGGGCCTCGAACCTCCCGACGATTTCTCGGAACCGATGCTCGAGCACCTTCAGGTTTTTGAGCTCGCCTCGATGATCGACCGTGACCTCGACTCGGTCGCCGTGAAAGACCCGGTCCGCCCAGTGCGGCGGAACAAACACGTCCTCGATCTTGCGATCGACGAAGCTGATGAAGGCAAAGCCTTTGCGGTTCTTGTCGACACTTCCGCGAAGAGTGGCGCCCTCGGCATCGAGCGGCGCATGTTCGCGCCCGAAACGGCGGCGCTGGCCGGGGGTCATGGGCTTCTGTGGGCCGCGCTTGTGCTCGCCTGGCTTTTCGAACTTCCGTTTTTCGCCGTGCTGGTGCTTGCGTGCCGCGGCCTCGCTCTTATCGAGCTCGTGGGGCAGATACGTCCTGCCTTTCGAGGCGGCGGGGTGTTGTCCGGCGCGTGAAGGGCCTGCCGTCTGCACAGGTCCACGCCCTGGTTCAGCGGGACGAGAGGCCGCGCCCGGGCGCTGCCCGATGACGTGGACCTTGCCGCTCCGATCGCGGAACATGAACGGCGAAGCCGCCTGTCCCTCGCGGGATTCAGACGGCTTCGAGGAGTGAGGGTTTTGGCGAGGGCCTTTGCTTCCGTGCTTGCTCGGGGCTTTCTTGTTCGGCATCTGCCTGCGAGCTTACCCGAAAGACGATCGCGTCAACAACCCGAGAGTCTTACTGCGCGGGACGAAGGACTCGGACATAGACCGATCCGGCCTCGTAGCAGCTCTTGCGTTCGCTCACGCCAAAGCGCAGGTAGCCGCTGGCATTGACCGTGATACCGGTCGCACCGTAGGCACCCTCAGGCACGAGTGGCAGCGAGAAGTAGCTCGAGCCGACCGCGCCGCGAAGAATCGGTGCCGCGCTCTGCTCGTCCTTGCAGTCTCCAAAGAGGGTGCCGAGATAGGCCGAACCGACTCGCAGCGATCCGACCAGCGATACCTGGTCTCCGGCCCTGACCTCAGGACCCCACCAGGCCTCGTTGGTCTGGCTGGCGCTCGGAAGGTAAGGAAAGTTCGGAACACTACCCGAGTACGATGTCGGCGAGACGTAGCACGACAGTTCGATCATGTTGCCGACCTGCTGGGTATAGCATGGGGTGTTGGTGATGAAGGACCCGCCCGAAGAGCCGTTGTTCACGCACCCGTAAGGAAACACGTGCACTTGTCCGGCGGGACAGTTCTGACCGGTGCTTCCCCAGTTTGTGGTCACCGTAGAATCCTGGCTCCCACATCCGGTCAAGGCGAGGCCGAGTGCGGCCAGGGCGAAAGCTTTTGTCGATTTCAGCAGCAAGGATCTGTTCAGCATAAACCACTCCGTGGCCCGAAGTGTTACACGCAGCGTGCCAAGCGGCAGAACCCCTGAAAACGCCCTTGCGAGGGCGAATTCGGGCCCCGGGGTCCGCGGCGACTGTTCAGAGTTTAGACAGGTGAACAGGGTGGCTTCAACCGAAGGAAACAGTACGGGCGCGGACCCCGCGCCACGCCATGACGCACCCCCGTTACCACATGGTGGGCCCGACTATTGTCGAAATTACCCCCCTAAAAAATCATCATTGGTGACTTTTTTACCCCCAAAAAAGAACAAAGTGGTAGTTTGGACCAAATGGCATCGCACTTTCGGCGGCAGCGGCTTCTCGTTTTTCTTCGCGACTGGTTCGGGCGGGGGCCCAGCGGAACCCGAAAGCCCCTCGTCCTGCGCGGTGCCCGTCAGGTCGGAAAGTCGTCACTGATTCGCGATTTCTGTTCGGAAGAGGGGCTCGAGCTGCTCGAGCTGAACTTCGAGAGGTCGCCCCAGCTGGCGGGACTGTTTTCTCATGGTCCGAACTCGCGCACGATCAGCGCCCTGGAACTTCACTTCGGACGGCGCCTGCACGAACGATCGGTGCTTTTTTTCGACGAGATTCAGGCGGCGCCGGAAGTCTTCGCGCGGCTTCGGTACTTTCGCGAAGAGCACCCCGAGATCGCGGTCGTGGCGGCAGGCTCGCTGCTCGAATTCATGCTGGGCGACTCGGCCCACGGCGTGCCGGTCGGAAGGCTCGAGTACCTGCATCTCGGCCCGGCTCGGTTCGAAGACTTTCTCGACGCCTGCGGCGACTCGGCCTTGCTCGAGCTGCTTTGCCACGCTCAGCCCGGCGAGCTTCAATCGCTGAATACGGTCGTGCATCAGCAGCTGCTATCGCGTGCCCGAGAATTCAGCCTCGTGGGCGGAATGCCCGAAGCCATCGCCCGCTACACGAGCCGTGAAAGCGGAGACCTGCTGGGCAGTAGTGCTGTTCAGGACTCGATTCTACAAACCACTCAAGAAGACTTTGCCAAGTACCGTAGGCGAGTACCGATGGAGCGGCTGCTACGCATCTTTCAGTCGCTGCCCACGCAGGTCGGACGAAAATGGATTCATGCTCGCATCAATCCCGACGACCGAGCCCAGGCCAGCGACGCTGCGCTCGAGCTGCTGTGCCTGGCCCGAGTGGCCTGTCGCGTTCGGCACTCGGCCGGAAATGGACTGCCGCTCGAGGCCGAGACTAACGATCGTTTCTTCAAAGTGCTCTTTCTGGATGTCGGGCTCATGCAACGGCTGCTGCAAACTCCGCCGGCACTCTCGGACTGGGTTCGCGTGAACGAAGGAGCGATCGCCGAGCAGTGGGTGTGCCAGCATCTGCTCGACCTCAGGGCAGACTTCGAGAAGCCCGCGCTGCATTACTGGGTTCGCGAAAAGGCGGGCGCCCAGGCCGAGGTCGACGCCCTCTTGCCCTGGAACGGAACGGTGATTCCGGTCGAGATCAAGGCCGGGCCATCAGGAAAAGTCCGATCGCTGCGCGTCTTCCTCGATGAGCACCCGCGCTCGCCCTTCGGCGTGCACTTCTCGACCGAACCCCTGCTCTGGGATCCCCGCCACCGCATCCTGCGCGTGCCGCTCTATGCGGTCGAGCAGCTGTATCGGGTCATGGCGACGCTGGGGTGAGAGTGCCCGATCAATTCGCCGTTGCAGGAAGAGCCGTTCCAGCGAAGATTTCGTCGGCGGAACGACTGTCATTTCCGGTCGGGCGATCAATCTGAGCGGGCCTCACCATAGTCATCAGATCGTGCTTCGCCTCGGCCAAACCGGCCTGGGCGTCCTCGATCAGCCGGTGAACGGCGCGCTCCAGGAAGTCGCCTCGCTGCACGAGGGTCATCGACTCCTGGCCGCCCTTGGGCAGAAGCAGAATATCCGCATGATGCGTATCGATCTCCTCGCCTGATAAATAGAGCTCCTCGTGGAGCTTCTCTCCCGGACGGGTGCCGATAAAGACGATCGGCACTTCCTTCTCGGTCTTGCCCAGAAGCGTGATCAGATTGCGAGCGATATCCACAATGCGAATGGGCTCACCCATCTTGAGAATGCAGATATCTCCCGGACCGGCTGTCGTCGAGGCCATCAGCACCAGCGACACTGCTTCACGAATGAGCATGAAGTAGCGGGTCATGTTCTCATTCGTGATCGTGACCGGGCCGCCGTCACGAATCTGCTTCTTCAGGAGCGGAATCAGGCTGCCGCTGCTTCCTACGACGTTTCCAAAACGCACGGCACAATACAGCCGACCCGTCTCTCGCGCCGCCTGGGCCATCATCAGCTCACAAAGCCGCTTGGTGGCGCCCATCACTCCGGCTGGATTCACGGCTTTATCGGTCGAAATCAGGACAAAGCGCTCCACATTCAGTTCTTTCGAGAAGTCGAGGAGGTTGCGCATGCCCTGCACGTTGTTCAGGATCGCAGAGTTCGGATTGTACTCCACGAGATGAACATGCTTGTACGCCGCCGCATGGAAGACGATCTGCGGACGATGCTCCAACATGATGCGCCGGAGAGCTTCGCGATCTCTGAGATCCACGAGCAGCGGAACGATCAAAGATGAGTCACCCATCACCGCTCGAAGCTCATGGTCGATCGAGTATAGGTTGAACTCGGAATGATCGAGAAGCAGCAGGCGGGCCGGTCCGAACTGGGCCACCTGGCGGGCGATCTCACTGCCGATGGAGCCCCCCGCCCCTGTGATCAGGATCGTGCGATCCTGGCAGGCGCGGCTGATGTCCGTCAGGTCGATATTGGCCTTAGGGCGCTTCAGCAGGTCATCGAGAGAAACGTCTCGAAGCATCTCGAACTTCTCGCCGGCTCCGCCGTAAGCGAGATCGGACACGAGCTTCGGCCTGACCTTCGCTGCGCGGGCCATCGCGAGTACCTCGCTCAGCGCGTTTCCGGGAAGATCCTTGATGGCAACGATCAGCTCCTCCACTTGGAACTGCTCAAAAACCTTCGGCAGGCAGGTGCGATCTCCGAGCACTCGGATATTACAAATGAGCGAGCCCAGCTTGTCGGCGTCATCGTCGACAAAGCCCACCACATGAGTGTGCAGCGAGGCATCCGACATGAACCGATGGGCCAGGGTTCGGCCCAGATCGCCAGCGCCTAAAATGATCGTTCGCTTGCCTGGTGAATGATGGGTGAACGGAATCGGCAATGATTTTTCGTGGAACATCCGGCGCAGCACCCGGACCCCGCAAAGCAAGACTGTGAGCTAAAACAGGTTCAGCAGCATGGCCATCGGTAGGTTTCGGCCCATGCCAAAAAACGAAGTCAGCGTCGTAAACAGGATGAAGCTGGAGAGAGCAAGAGAGGAAGCAAGGTTCACCGCGTCATTGGCCGACACATAGCGCCAGAGCCGGTCGTAAACCCCCATGAGGATCATGACGACCAGGCGGACGACAATAGAAACTGCGATCCAGAGGTGAATGAGCTGAAGGCGCTCATAAAACCCTTCCGGTCCTGCAATGACCCAGAAGCTGGCGTAGCCCGACAGCACCATCAGCACCACATCCGGAAGGACATGGGCGTGCTTCACCCGCCTGAAACGTTCCACCATTGAAGTCAGGACTCCCATCACGCGACACCCTCATTCCTTGAGTAATGTTTTCCGTGCGTTCTGGAGCGAAGAAGGCGGGCGTCCAGCCCGGGTTCCCTCACTTCTCCACCCATTTGCGCCCTCTAGTTCATGGCGAAACGGGGGGTTTGTAAAATGGTTTTTTGAACCGACTCACGGAAAGACGAACACGGCCGGTGGAGTTCCGCCTTGCCAATCTCTCATTCAGCCCTTTAACTCTGAAACCGGATGAAGCGCGCCTTCGATATCGTGGTGGCAACAACCCTGCTCCTCACCACGTTCCCGATACTCCTGCTGGTGACCGTGGCTCTCTGGCTCTTCCAGGGGCGCCCCATCCTGTTCCATCAGTCTCGCCCAGGACTTCGGGGTCGACTCTTCAAGTTGTTGAAATTTCGGCTTCTACCGGGTTCCGTGTGGGTAGAGGCTGAGACCTCCGCAATGGAAAAGAATCGCAGCCCGGTAGTTCTCGAAATTGCGAAAGCCCCGGGCGTTGGCCTTGATGAGCTGGATCTTCGAGTTCATCCCCTCGGCCACGGCGTTAGTA
>CAMAQA010000043.1 GCA_945860415.1 Bacteriovorax stolpii | reverse complement strand
CACAACCTCCAGGAGCACTCGATTGTTCTGATTCGTGGCGGCCGTGTGAAGGACCTTCCGGGCGTTCGTTATCACACCGTTCGTGGCACTTTGGACACCCAGGGTGTCCAGAATCGTAAACAGAGCCGTTCGAAGTACGGCGCAAAGCGTCCGCAGGCCGGCGCTGCTGCTACCGCTAAGAAGTAAGGAGAAGGATCATGGCTCGTAAAGGTTTTACTCGTCGTCGTGAAGTTCTTCCCGATCCCAAGTTCAATGACGTGGTGGTCACGAAATTCGTGAACGCCCTCCTGAAGCAGGGCAAGCGCTCGACCGCAGAAGCAATCTTCTACGGTTCCTGCGACATCATCCAGTCGCGCACTGGTGAAGAAGGCCTGAAAGTATTCAAGAAGGCCCTCGAAAACGTGAAGCCCCTGCTCGAAGTCAAGTCCCGCCGCGTGGGCGGTGCGACCTATCAGGTGCCGATCGAAGTGAAGCCGGCTCGCCGCCAGTCCCTGGCATCGCGCTGGCTTATCGACGCTGCCCGTGGTCGTGGCGAACACTCCATGGCTGATCGTCTGGCAAGCGAGCTCATCGAGGCTTCGAATGCTCGTGGCGGCGCCATGAAGAAGCGCGAAGACGTGCACAAGATGGCAGAAGCCAACAAGGCTTTCGCCCACTATCGCTGGTAAGCGACCAGGACATACGTTTCTGATCAAACAGGGGCCATCGGCAGCAATGCCGGTGGCCCTTGTGTTTTTTAACTTCAAAATGGCTAGGTCAAGGCCGTAAGGTGGCCGACGCCGACCCGGAAAGATCATTGACCGGCTGCTCGCGGCAAATCGGACGGATGCACTCATGGCGGATTTCACGACCCAGCTCAAGATGACTCGCAATATCGGCATCATGGCCCATATTGATGCGGGCAAGACGACGACCACCGAGCGTATTCTGTTCTACACTGGCAAGACCCATAAAATGGGTGAAGTGCATGAGGGAACAACCGTCATGGACTGGATGCCGCAGGAGCAGGAGCGCGGAATCACGATCACGTCCGCCGCAACCACCTGTTCCTGGCGCGATCATCGAATCAACATCATCGATACTCCCGGGCACGTTGATTTCACGATCGAGGTGGAGCGCTCGCTTCGCGTGCTGGACGGTGCCGTTGGGGTCTTTTGTGCCGTTGGTGGTGTGGAGCCGCAGTCGGAAACCGTCTGGCGACAAGCCAATAAATACCACGTCCCGCGCATTGCCTTCGTGAACAAGATGGATCGCATTGGCGCAGATTTCTATGATGTCCTGGGGCAGATCCGCGAAAAACTTGGCGCAAACCCTGTCGCGATCCAGGTTCCTTGGGGAGCTGAAGATCAGTTTGTGGGAATGATCGATCTCATCGAGATGAAGGCGATTCGGTTTTCCGATCAGGATCGCGGAGCGAATTTTGAGCTGCTGGATATCCCTGAAAATTTTCAGGAGCACGTTTCGGAGTACCGCGAAAAGCTCATCGAAGTGGTTTCGGAATTCGATGATGACATCATGGAGAAATACCTCTCTGGCGAGGCGCCATCGACCTCCGAAGTTCGTGCGGCTCTACGAAAGGGCTGTATCAGCCTGAAGCTGGTGCCGGTTCTTTGCGGGGCCAGCTTCAAGAACAAGGGGGTTCAGGCGCTTCTTGATGCCGTAATCGATTTTCTTCCGTCGCCGCTGGACATTCCTGCGATCGAAGGCACGGATCCAGCGCACCCTGAGAAAAAGCTGATCCGAAAAGCCTCTCAAGAGGAGCCTTTTTCGGCTCTGGCCTTCAAGATCATGAGCGATCCATTTGTCGGGGTGCTGACATACCTTCGCGTGTATTCGGGCAAGGCAAACTCGGGAGACGCGCTTTGGAATACGGCCAAGGGCAAGCGCGAGCGAATCGGTCGTCTCCTGCTGATGCACGCGAACAAGCGCGAGGATGTGCAGGAGATGAAGGCTGGCGACATTGTAGCCGCAGTCGGCCTGAAGTTGACGGTCACGGGCGAGACTCTGTGCGACGATAAACAGCCCATTCTCCTCGAGAAGATGGAATTTCCCGAGCCAGTGATCTCGATCGCGATCGAGCCGAAGACGAAGGCCGATCAGGAAAAGCTTTCCTCTGCACTTCAGCGCCTCGCGATGGAAGATCCATCATTTCGCGTCACTCAAAATGATGAGACCGCCCAGACGCTGATCAGCGGGATGGGGGAACTCCATCTTGAAATCATCGTCGATCGCATGAAGCGTGAATTCAAAGTCGAGGGCAACGTGGGCCAGCCGCAGGTTTCCTACAAGGAGACGATCGGCGCGCCGGCAACGGCCGAGGGTCGTTTTGTTCGGCAAGCTGCTGGAAAAAGCCAGTTCGGTCACGTTGTCGTCCGTCTGGAGCCCGGTGAGCGTGGTTCGGGCTTTCAGTTCAAAAACGAGATTCCTGCCGGCAAGTTGCCCAAGGAGTACATTCCGCAGATTGAGCAGGGTCTGAGAGAATCCACGCTTGGTGGTATCGTCATCGGTTATCCCGCGGTCGACATTCGAGCCAGCCTGGTGGATGCCATCTACAACGAGGCAGAATCGACGGAAATTGGGTACAAGATCGCGGCGTCCATGGCTTTTCGCGATGCCGCAAACGCGGCCAAGCCGGTCATTCTGGAGCCGGTCATGTCCACCGAAATCATCTGTCCCGAGGACTATATGGGCGGAGTTATTGGCGATTTGAACGGTCGTCGGGGCAAGATCCTGAACATGAGTGTTCGGCACGGTCTTCAGGTCATCAAGGCTGAGGTGCCCCTGGCGACGATGTTCGGTTATTCCACGGCACTTCGGTCCTCTTCTCAGGGCCGGGCGACCTATTCGATGGAATTTTCGCACTACGAGCCCGTGCCGCCGAATGTGGCCGAGGAAATCAAAGTAAAAGCGGGTGTCATCATCCGTTAAAAATTCAAGGCTTTTTGGTTGCGAACTTCGAATCGAATCGATATACCGCACCGACTTAAATGACGCCCGGACGAGATTGCTGGTGGGATTTCACATCTTCTACCAGGTAACTCCCCGGAAATTACAGGAGATGTGAGAGATGGCAATGGAACACAAGATTCGTATTAAGTTGAAGGCATTCGATCATCGCGTGCTGGACCAGTCTGTTTGGGAAATCGTGAACACGGCGAAGCGCACGGGCGCGACGGTTCGTGGTCCGATTCCTCTTCCGACTGTTATTAACAAGTATTGCGTTCTCCGTTCGCCTCATATAGATAAGAAGTCCCGCGAGCAGTTCGAAGTGCGCACGCACAAGAGGCTCCTGGACATTCTTGAACCCACGCAGCAGACGGTCGATTCGCTGATGAAGCTCGATCTGTCGGCAGGTGTGGATGTCGAGATTAAGTCCTGATTCGGTCATCGACCGGGTTGGGCAGTTGGAGAAACTGACTTCTCCAGCGTGAATCAATGAAACTGCTCTCTGCAAATTTCCCAGAGAGAAAGTCTTGGTTCATACGGCCACTAACATGAAGGCATCCGGCGGCAGGAGATCTGGCGAGCTCGTTGAGCTCGGATTTTCACGCTTCCCGGTGATGCTGTGCAGGTGGATTCGTGAAAAAACAGTTGGGCCCTAATCCTCGGATCAGGTGCACCATTGGGGAGTAGAAATGGAACAGCAGACTCAAACCGCTCAGGGGGCCTCGCGAGAGTCAGTCGCCCTGCTGCAGGGCACGGGTGGGGTTCTCGGCGTGAAAGCCGGAATGACCCAGGTGTTCAATGACAACGGCGACTCCATCGCAGTCACTGTGATCGACCTTTCTCCGGCTGTTATCACTCAGGTGAAGACTATCGAGAAGAACGGTTACAACGCAATTCAGGTCGGTTTCCTCGAGAAGAAGGCGAAGTCCGTCTCCAAGCCCGAGGCTGGACATGTGAAGGCTTCCGGAGCGTCTGGCTTCTATCACTATCAGGAATTCCGTCTCGCGGCTGATGCCAAGATGGACGGCCTGATGGTTGGAAAAGTGCTCTCGCCTGAGTTCGTCAAGGCCGGCGATCTGGTCGACATGAGTGCAGTCAGCAAGGGTAAGGGATTCCAGGGCGGCGTGAAACGCTTTCATATGGCTGGGGGTTTCAAGACCCACGGCGCATCGCTGTCCCATCGTTCCTTGGGCTCCATCGGTAACCGCGCTGACCCCGCAAAGTGTTTCAAGAACAAGAAGATGCCTGGACACATGGGTGCGCACAACGTCACCGTCCAGAATCTTCGCGTGATCAAGGTCGACATGGAGAATCAGCTCCTGCTGGTCCACGGCAGTGTGCCGGGTCCTCGCAGCGGCATCGTCACTGTCCGTAAGGCAGTGAAAGGCTGAGGTGAAGTATGCAATTTGATGTCCTGAATCAGGAAAAAAAGAAGGTTGGCTCGGTTGAGCTCAGCGACGCGGTTTTCTCCGCGACGGTGAACATCCCGCTCGTCCACCAGGTGATTAAGGCTCAGCTCGCTGGCCGTCGTCAGGGTACTGCAAAGACCAAGACGAAGTCTGAAGTTCGCGGCGGTGGCCGCAAGCCGTTCAAGCAGAAAGGAACCGGTAACGCTCGTCAGGGCTCCACGCGGTCCCCTTTGCAGGTGGGCGGCGGTCAGAACTTCGGTCCGCAGCCCCGTGACTACTCCCAGGCTACCCCGAAGGAAATGATTCGTGGTGCTCTCCGCTCCGCTCTGTCGGATCGCGTGAAGGCATCCCGTCTTTTCGTGGTCGATGGTTTCGAGATGAAGGCCGCCAAGACCAAGGTCTTCAACGAGCTCCTCGCAAAGAAGTGGGATCTGACCAAGGTCCTGATCGTCGATGACTCGAACAAGAATCTCGAGCTTTCGGCTCGCAACATCCCGAATGTCAAGGTGCTGCGAACTGAAGGTCTCAACGTCTACGATATCGTGCGCTATGACTGGGTGATCGTCACTCAGCGTGCAGCGAAGGCCATCGAGGCGCGTCTTGCGCCGCAGGCCTGAGGAGGAGTGAGACATGCGTAGCATTTACGATGTGGTGAAGCGCCCGATCATCAGCGAGAAGTCGACCGCGCAGGCCGAAATCGCTCGCCGGTATGCCTTCGAAGTTGCCGTCCAGGCAAACAAGGCTGAGATCAAGGACGCCGTGCAGAAGATGTTCAACGTCAAGGTAAAGGACGTTCGGACGATGGTTGTGCACGGAAAAATGAAGCGGGTCGGACGTTTCGAAGTGAAGCGATCCAACTGGAAGAAAGCACTCGTGACCCTGGCCGAAGGCCAGAAGATCGATTTCTTTCAGGCAGCCCAGTAAGAGGTGAGGAACTAAGTCATGGCTGTCAAAACATTCAAGCCGACAACCCCGTCGCTCCGTTACAAGACCGTCGCCGACTTCTCGGTACTGACCCCCAAGAAGGATCAGCCGAAGAAGCCACGTAGCCTGACGTCGTCGCTCAGCAAGAGCGGCGGACGCAACTCCACTGGTCGGACCACGGTTCGTCACATTGGTGGCGGACACAAGCGCAAGTACCGCCTGATCGACTTCCTCCGCAATAAGCGTGAGATCGTCGCGACGGTGGCCTCCATTGAGTATGATCCGAATCGCACGGCGTATATCGCTTTGCTGAATTACGCTGATGGCGAAAAGCGTTACGTTCTGGCTCCTCTGGGGCTGAATGTCGGCGACAAGGTTCTCGCCAGTGACTCGGCAGACATCAAGCCGGCCAATAACCTTCGTCTCGGGGCGATTCCTGTGGGTACCATTATCCACAACATCGAGGTTGAGCCGGGTCGTGGCGGCCGTTTGGCTCGTTCTGCCGGCAACTTTGCTCAGTTAATGGCGAAGGAAGGCGAGTATTGCCAGGTGAAAATGCCTTCCGGTGAAATGCGCCTGATTCACTCGAACTGTTGCGCCTCGATCGGACAGCTTTCGAATCAGGAACATGAGAACATGAAGATCGGCAAGGCTGGTCGCGCTCGTTGGCTGGGGGTCCGCCCAACCAATCGCGGTGTCTCGATGAACCCGATCGACCACCCGCATGGTGGTGGTGAAGGTAAGTCGTCCGGTGGCGGACATCCACGCACTCCGTGGGGCGTCCCAACCAAGGGTTATAAGACGCGCAACAACAAGCGCACCGACGCTTTCATCGTTAAGCGCAGGAAATAAGGAGATTTATCGTGGCTCGTTCAATTAAAAAAGGCCCGTTCTGCGACGATCACCTCCAAAAGAAGGTGGAAGTAGCTCGCAAGACCCAAGACCGCAAGGTGATCAAGACCTGGTCGCGCCGTTCGACGGTGCTTCCGGATTTCGTCGGACTTACCTTCGCAGTTCACAATGGCAAGAAGTTCGTTCCGGTTTACGTCACGGAGAATATGGTGGGACACAAGATGGGCGAATTCGCTCCATCTCGTACTTTCCATGGCCATACTCCTTCTGATAAGAAGGCCGGCGCAGAAGCGGCGGCAAAGCCAGCAGCAGCGGCTCCGGCCGCAGCAGCTAAGCCGGCAGCGAAGTAAGGAAGGCGACTCATGGACGTCAATGCAAAGGTGAGTTTTGTACGGATCACCCCTCGGAAGATGGGTCTGCTGGCGGATGAAATTCGCGGCAAGAGCATCAACGATGCGCTCAATTACCTGCGCTTTTCGCCGCGCAAGCGGACTGCAGGTGTTCTCAGTAATTTGCTGAAGAGCGCTGTCGCCAACGCTGATCAGAAGGGCCTGTCGGATCCCGACAAGCTGTTCGTGAAGACGATTCTCGTGGGCCAAGGGCCGACTCTGAAGCGCTTCCGTCCCCGCGCAAAGGGTTCTGCGTTCCGGATCAACAAGAAGACCAGCCACGTATCCGTGGTCGTGGGTCAGCGGTAATTAGGAAAGGGATTCGAAATGGGTCAGAAAGTTAATCCAATCGGTTTCCGCCTCGGGATCACCCGGACGTGGGACAGCCGCTGGTTTGCAAAGCAGGGATACTCCGCGCTGCTCCACGAAGACATCAAGCTTCGTGAGTACATCAAGGAGAAGCTCTTTGGTGCCGGAATCGCCCGCATTGAGATCGAGCGCGCTGCCAACAAGGTGAAGATCAACGTCCATACCGCACGTCCTGGCATTGTCATCGGCAAGAAGGGCTCCGGCGTCGAGACGCTCAAGGCGGACGTTCAGAAGCTTTCCAAGAACGAAGTTCTCCTGAACATCGTTGAGGTGAAGAAGCCTGAAGCCAATGCCACCTTGATTGCTGAAAACGTGGCTGCACAGCTCGAGAAGCGCGTGGCTTTCCGTCGCGCCATGAAGAAGTGCATGACCGCAGCGTTCAAGCAGGGAGTCAAGGGAATCAAGATCCGCGTTTCCGGCCGCCTGGGCGGCGCTGAAATCGCTCGTACGGAGTGGTACAGCGAAGATAGCGTTCCTCTGCACACGCTGCGCGCGAACATTGATTACGGAACTGCCGAAGCACGGACGACCTACGGGAAGATCGGTGTGAAGGCTTGGGTGTACAACGGCGAAGCGCAGACTCTGAAAAAGCAGGCTGCTGTTGATGCCAAGAAAGCGGCTCAGGAAGCCTAAGGAGTAGCGACATGCTGGCACCTAAGCGCGTCAAGTGGCGCAAAGTACAAAAAGGAAAGATGCGTGGAACCGCCGATCGCGGTGGGACCCTGTTCTTTGGTGAGTTCGGCCTCCAGGCGTCTGAGTGCGGGCGAATCAACGCCCGTCAGCTCGAAGCTGCTCGTATTGCCATGACTCGTTCGGTGAAGCGCGGTGGCCAGATTTGGATCCGCATCTTCCCGCACAAGCCGATCACGAAGAAGGCTGCCGAGACTCGAATGGGTTCCGGTAAGGGCAACGTTGAAGAGTGGGCAGCGGTGATCAAACCAGGCCGTATCCTCTTCGAAATGGGCGGAATCCCGCAGTCTGAGGCCTTCGAGGCCCTGCGCCTGGCGAATAACAAGCTTCCTGTGAAGTGCAAGCCGATCAGCAAGGTTTCCGAGGCTTTGGCTCAAAAAGCCAAGCAGAAGAAGAAGGCCGATGTGGCAGCAGCAAAGGCAGCAAAGGCTAAGGCCTGAGTATCGAGCGAGAAGGAGTAGTTGTGTCGAATAAGCAATTTAAAGAAGTACAGCAGCTTTCGAAAGATGAGCTCCTGACAAGGGTCCGCGATACCGAGGCGCTTCTGTTCAAGGCCAAGATGCAGAAGGCTACTGGACAGTTGAAGGACACGGGGTCGGTTTGGGTCGCCAGGAAGATGCTCGCAAGGCTGAAGACCCGTCTTACCCAGCTCTCAGGCCAGAAGTAAGAGCCGAAAGTTAAGAGGAAGTGGAGATTAAGATGGCTACTGAAAAGAAAGCAACCAGTTCCATGGCCGCGAAGAAGCCGGCAGCAGCCCCGAAGAAGGCCGCTCCCGCTGCTTCCGCTCCTGCCAAGGTTGATGCAAATGTTCTGGGTCGCCGCAAGGTGCTCACCGGTACCGTTGTCAGCGACAAGATGCAGAAGACGATCGTAGTGAAGGTCGACCGCCGGGTTCGTCACGGACTCTATGAGAAGTACGTGACCCGTTCGGTCCGCTTCAAGGCCCACGACGAAAAGAACGAGGCGAAGTCGGGCGATCTCGTCCGTATCGTCGAGTCGCGTCCTCTGAGCCGCGAGAAGCGCTGGGCTCTGCAGAAGATCGTGCGTCGCGCTGCACAGACGTTGGAGATCGGCTCCTAATCGGACGCTGAGGAGACAGTCTTATGATTCAGATGAGAACACGTTTGGATGTGGCTGATAACACTGGGGCTCGGTCCCTGATGTGTATCAAGGTCCTCGGTGGTACCCGACGCAAGTATGCGAGTGTCGGTGACATCATTGTCGTGACCGTGAAGGAAGCAACTTCGACCGCAAAGGTGAAGAAGGGGCAGGTCCTTAAGGCCGTCATCGTTCGCACGAAGAAGGAAATCAATCGTGGCGATGGCACCTATATCCGGTTCGATACGAACTCGGCGGTTTTGATTAACGCCCAGAGCGAACCGATCGGAACCCGTATTTTCGGTCCAGTTGCCCGTGAGCTTCGTGGTAAGGCATTCACGAAGATCATCTCCTTGGCCCCTGAAGTGCTGTAAAGGTTGGAAGTTATGATGAACGAAGCTCGTAATACATTTCACGTCCGGAAGGACGACCAGGTGCAGGTGATCGCCGGCAAGGAGAAGGGCAAGACCGCTAAGGTTCTTCGTGTTTACTCGAAGACCGGTCGGGTGGTTCTCGAGAAGCTCAACATGGTCAAGCGCCATGTGAAGCCCTCTGCCCAGAACCCTCAGGGTGGAATTCTTGAAAAGGAGCTCCCGATTCACATTTCGAACGTGCTTCTGATGTGCACGAAGTGTGGCAAGGGCACCCGACATGGTGTAAAGGTTGGCGCCCCCGCTTCCAAGTCAACAAAGACGAAGGTGGAAAAGGCTGTTCAGAAGAAGATTCGGGTCTGTAAGCGTTGTGGGACCTCACCTGACCAGGCAAAGGCCTGAGCAGTTCATCCCAACGTGAACTCGGACAGAAGGAGTAGAAAGTGGCAGACGAGAAGGTAAAAGCCCCAGCAGAGGAGAAGGCCAAAAAAGCCGGCGACGCTGCAAAGGGAAAGGGAAAGAAAAAGGACGCTTCTAGCAGCTCGGTGAAGATTGCTGCAGCTGGAGAGACCAAGGTATCTCCGAGCAAGACGCCGCGTCTTGAGAAGCTGTATGGCGACAAGGTCATCCCGAGCATCCAGAAGCAGTTTCAGCTGAAGAACCCGATGCAGGTTCCGAAGCTCCTCAAAGTGACCGTCAATTGCGCCGTCAAGGAGGCTGTCGGAAATCCAAAGGTGTTGGACGGCACTTTCGACGAAATTATGGCAATTACCGGCCAGAAGCCTGTCCTGACTCGCGCCCGTAAGGCGATCGCGACCTTCAAGGTTCGCGAGGGCAATGCGGTGGGTGTGATGGTTACCCTCCGTCGTGCTCGCATGTACGAATTCCTGGATCGCCTCATGAATGTCGCTCTCCCGCGCGTCCGTGACTTCAAGGGTGTGAATCCGAAATCTTTTGACGGACGTGGAAATTATTCGCTCGGCATTCGCGAGCAGATCATTTTCCCGGAAATCAACTACGACAAGGTGGACAAGGTTCGCGGAATGACCGTGACAATCCACACGACGGCAACGACCAACGAACAGGCTCGTGCGCTCCTTACGGAGCTCGGTATGCCGTTCCGCAAGTAATCGAGGGAGATGACCTTTGTCTACTAAAGCGAAACTCGAAAAATTGATCAAAAAACCTAAGTTCAGCACTCGGCATCGCAATAGGTGCCCACTGTGCGGACGTCCTCGTGCCTACATGAGGAAGTTCAATATGTGTCGCCTTTGCTTCCGTGGTCTGGCTCTGAAGGGTCAGCTCCCCGGTGTCACGAAGTCGAGCTGGTAATTGAGGACATTCGTATGAGCATGACTGATCCTATTGCAGATTTGTTGACTCGCATTCGTAATGCGACGCGTGAGAAGCACGAAAAGCTGGAAGTACCAGCCTCCCGCCTGAAGGCGAACGTCGTTCGCGTTCTGAAGGAGGAGGGTTACATCAAGAACTTCCGGCTCGTGCGTGAGGATGGCCGTCCAATGATCAAGGTGTTCCTGAAGTACACCGATCAGGGCGCCAGCGTGATCCAGGGGCTCCGACGTCTTAGCCGTCCCGGCCTTCGCAAGTACAGCGGCTATCAGGAGCTTCCCCGCCCTCTGAGCGGTGCCGGCATCTCGATTGTTTCGACCTCGAAGGGCGTGATTACGGGACAGAAGGCCCGCGCTCAAAAGGTTGGCGGTGAAGTTCTTTGTGAGGTCTGGTGATTTATGTCACGAGTCGGTAAAGCCCCTATTCGTATTGCCCAGGGCGTGAAGGTGGAAATCAAGGATAGCGTGCTGAAGGTGGAAGGCCCGAAGGGAAAGCTTTCTGGCACCATCCCGCACAGCGTTTCCGTGAAGGTCGACAATGGTCAGATTCTGGTGACCCGTGATGAGTCGAAGGCGGATAACGCCGCAGCTCTCCATGGTCTGACACGTTCCCTGATCCACAATATGGTTCATGGGGTGTCGGTCGGCTTCACTAAAGAGCTGGATATCGTCGGCGTGGGTTACCGTGCAGCGACTAAGGGAAACACACTGTCTATGACGCTTGGTTATTCACACCCTGTGGATTTCGAGCTTCCAGCGGGAGTCACTGCAAAGGTGGAAAACAACACCCATCTGGTGATTTCGGGCGCGGACAAGATCCAGGTTGGAATGGTGGCAGCGAAGATCCGCTCTTTCAAGGAGCCCGAACCCTACCAGGGCAAGGGAGTGAAGTATTCCAACGAGCAGATTATCCGCAAGCAGGGTAAGGCTGCCGGAGCGAAGTAAGAGGTTTGATATGTCTAAGAAGATTCGTCGGCAGACCGACAATAAGCTGGTAGTTCGCTTCAAGAGAAAGAAGCGCATCCGTGCCAATCTGGAGGGGACTACCGGGCGTCCTCGGTTGGTAGTGTTCCGCTCGAACAGGCACATCGAAGCCCAACTCATCGATGATGTGAAGGCAGTCACTCTGGTGGCAGCATCCACTCGTGAAGATGAGTTGAAGGGCAAAGCGACGGGTGGAGTCGACGGCGCCAAGTCCGTTGGAGCGGCTATCGCGAAGCGCGCATTGGCCAAAAACGTCGAGCAGGTCGTGTTCGATCGTGGTGGGTACCTCTACCATGGCCGAATCAAGGCGCTCGCAGATGCAGCTCGTGAAGCTGGACTAAAATTTTAAGGGTTGAGGAGATACCGAAATGAGTGTCGGGCAACAGAGAGGTTCCTTTCAGCAGGAAGAAACCGAGTTCGAAGATCGGGTGATTCACATCAACCGCTGCGCTAAAGTCGTCAAGGGCGGCCGTCGGTTCAGCTTCGCTGCAATTGTTGTGGTCGGTGACCGCAAGGGTCAGGTGGGTGTCGGCCTGGGTAAGGCCGGTGAAGTGCCTGAGGCAATCAAGAAGGCTGGAAAGCAGGCCAAGAAGAACCTGATCAAGGTTCCTTTGGAAGGTACTTCTATTCCGCACGAGATTCTCGGGCACTTCGGCGCGAGCCGCGTACTGATGAAGCCGGCTCCGGAAGGTACTGGAATCATTGCGAGTTCTTCGGTTAGAGCCATTCTTGAGGTGGCTGGAATCAAGAATATCCTGACCAAGTCCATTCGCCGTGATAATCCGCACAACGTGGTTCGTGCGACTTTGGATGGTCTGAAGAACCTCCGGACTTTTGGCGAGATCGCTCAGGGTCGCGGAAAGACCGTTGCGGAAATTCTCTAAGGCTAAGGTGAACGAATATGGCTACCAAGACTAAGCAAGAGAAAAAGAGCTCTTCGGTTTCCAAGAGGACAATCACCATACGCCTCAAGAAGGGTGTTATCGCATGCCCCCCCTTGCAGCGTGCAACGGTCAATGGCCTGGGCCTGAAGAGCCGTGAACAGGTCAAGACGCTTGAGAACACTCCAGCTGTTCGTGGAATGATCAAAAAGGTCCTCCACTTGGTAGAAGTGGTGTCTGAAACACGCTAAGTTTTCTTCGAATTTAAGGAGTTGTTATGTTGCAGTTAAACACCATTAAGGCTCATCCCGGCGCGACGCACCGGAAGAAGCGTCTCGGTCGCGGTGCAGGCTCTGGTCATGGTATGACCTCCGGTAAGGGCGACAAAGGTCAGCTCGCCCGCTCTGGCGGCAGCGTTCGCCCCGGGTTCGAAGGCGGTCAGATGCCGCTGTATCGTCGTATTCCGAAGCGCGGCTTCAAGAATCCGAGCCGTCGCACGAACTGCGTGCTCAATCTTTCCGATCTGAACAAGCTGGCGCTGAAGGAAGTGAGCCTGGAGACTCTGGTCGCCAACAAGGCAATCAAGGGTCGCTTTGACCGCCTGACGATTCTTGCCACCGGCACGATCGAAAAGGTCGTTCAAGTGAAGGCTCACCGCATTAGTGCCGCGGCTCAGGAGAAGATCAAGGCCACGGGTGGATCTTGCGAGTTGCTCCCGATTCCGGGCGCTCAACCCCGCAACACCAAGGCAAAGAAGTAAGCGTGCTGGGCGGGGGATCTGGTTTTACCAGTCAAGCCCCTGCAGTTGGTAACGGATTGAATGGCGCCCCTTTTCAACATGGATTGAATGGGGGCGTTTTTCTTTGGAGGCGAGACTGAACCATGGCTGGAGCTGAAGGTATCGTAAAAATTCCGGAGCTGCGGAAACGCATCCTCTTTGTTCTCACCACTTTGGCAATCTATCGAATTGGCGTCCATGTTCCGACCCCTGGGGTGGATGGCGCGGCACTCGAACAGGTGTTTGCCAATATGAAGGGAACGATCTTCGGCTGGTTCAATCTGTTTAGTGGTGGCGCCCTCGAGCGGTTCAGCATTTTCGCTTTGGGGGTGATGCCGTACATCAGCTCTTCAATCATTTTTCAGCTATTGACGGTTGTGGTTCCTCACTTTCATGAGCTTCAGAAAGAAGGCGATCAGGGCCGCAAGAAGATCACCAAGTACACTCGCTGGGGCACGGTCGTCCTGTGCTTCATTCAAGGATTTGGTATCGCGAAGGGTTTGGAGCACACCAATCCGCCGGTGGTTTTAAACCCTGGGCTCCATTTCGAGCTTTTCACGGTTCTGACTCTTACCGCCGGAACGCTGTTTTTGATGTGGCTCGGCGAACAGATGTCCGAGCGCGGAATCGGCAATGGAATGTCCCTGATCATTTTCGCGGGTATCGCAGCCGGGATTCCGTCGGGTCTGGGAAGCACGATGGCCCTCTATCGTTCGGGTGAATTGTCCTTTCTGCGGCTACTGCTGATCGGCTTGGTGATCCTTGCGACTTTCTTTGTGATTATTTTCGTGGAGCGCGGAGCCCGTCGCATTCCGGTTCAATACGCGAAGCGCATTGTCGGGCGTAAGGTATACGGTGGCCAAAATACTCACCTTCCTTTGAAGGTGAATTCGTCAGGCGTGATTCCCCCGATTTTCGCGTCATCTTTGCTCATGTTTCCTGCAACGATCGCTACCGTCTTTCCTGCGGGCTGGATGCAGTCGATTACGAGCCAGCTTCAGCCCGGCGGAATGCTCTATGACGTTCTTTTCGTCGCATTGATCGTCTTTTTTGCGTACTTCTACACTGCCGTGACTTTTAAGACGGATGACGTTTCGGAGAATCTGAAGAAGTATGGCGGATTTATTCCGGGGATTCGTCCGGGTCAGGCGACGGCTGAGTATATCGATTATGTTCTGTCGCGCGTGACGCTCGGCGGAGCGGTGTACATTTCTGCGATCTGTGTTCTTCCGTCCCTGTTGTCGCAGTTCCTGAACGTGCCCTTCTACTTTGGTGGGACGAGCGTGCTGATTCTGGTGGGTGTTGCCATGGACACCATGGCTCAGATTGAGACCTTCTTGCTGACTCGCAATTACGAAGGTTTCATGAAGCATACTCGCGTCCGTGGAAGGTCTGCTTACTCATGATCTCGGTGTTTTTGGGCCCCCCGGGTTCCGGCAAGGGAACTCAGGCCAAGAGACTTTCGGCTGAAAAGAAGACCCCTCAGCTTTCGACGGGCGACATGCTGCGCTCAGCAATCGCTGCGGGATCGGCATTGGGCCGATCCGCACAAGAGTTCATGTCGCGTGGAGCACTGGTTCCGGATGAGGTCGTTATCGGCTTGATCCGCGAGCGAACGGATCAAGGAGACTGCGCGGGGGGGTTCATACTTGATGGTTTTCCCCGAACCATTCCTCAGGCTGAAGCTCTGGATGCTCTGTTGTGGGAGCGGCATCGAAAGATTGATTCCGCAATACTCTTTCAGATCGATGATTCTGTTCTGGTGTCTCGGCTGACGGGGCGCCGCACCTGTCTGAAGTGCGGTGCGATGTATCATATCGAATCGATGCCTCCACGGCAGGTAGATGTTTGTGACCAATGTGGAAGTGAGCTGATCCAGCGCGAGGATGATCGTGAGGACGTGATTCTGAAGCGTCTCAGTGTCTATCATCATCAGACGTCACCGCTGGTGGAATACTACTCGAAGCAGGGCATTCTTTCGCCGGTGGATGCATCGGCGTCACCGGCCGTAGTGTTCGAGAGTGTTTCGCAGAAGCTCGGATTTGGGCGCTCGGCATGATCACGTTGAAGTCCCCTCGAGAGATCGATTTGATGAGGCGTGCCGGCCAGGTGGTCGCCACGATCCTCCACGAGATGTGCGACATGGTGGAACCAGGAATTTCGACGGGAGAGCTCGATCGTTTCGCGGAATCCCGCTGCAAGGAGCTTGGGGTTAAGCCGGCTTTCAAGGGGTACCATGGCTTTCCTGCGTGCGTTTGTATCTCGGTGAACGAAGAGGTAGTTCACGGAATTCCATCAAAGAAGCGCGTCCTTCAGGCGGGCGACATTGTGGGGATGGATTTCGGAGTGATTTACGATGGCTGGTTCGGCGATTCGGCCCGTACAGTTCCCGTAGGGAAGGTCTCACTGGAGGCCCAGGATCTCATGACCAGAACGGAAGAAGCCCTCCGTCGCGGAATCGAGCAGGCACGCGCCGGAAATCGCATTTTCGATATCGGTCACGCCATCCAAAATTATGTTGAAGGGTTTGGATACGGTGTGGTACGGGAGTTCGTCGGTCACGGTATAGGCAAGGCTTTGCACGAGGAACCGCAAGTTCCCAACTTCGGGCCGCGGGGCAAAGGTTTGGCTTTGAAGGAAGGCATGGTCCTGGCGATAGAGCCAATGATCAATGCCGGAAGTCATGAAGTTCGAGTATTATCGGATGGTTGGACTGCAGTTACTGCAGATCGATCGCTCTCCGCCCATTTCGAACATACTGTGGCGATTACTCCGGAAGGCCCTAGGGTTTTGACGGAACGGTGAGGATCGTGCCAGCGCACGATTTTTTTGTTTTTTTTGAACGTTTTTTAAGGCAGGTCTCGGATGGCGAAAGATGATGCGATCCAAGTCGAAGGAACCGTAATCGAGCCACTTCCGAACGCCATGTTTCGGGTAGAGCTGCCGAATGGTCATAAGATTTTGGCCCACATTTCGGGCAAGATGCGGATGCACTACATCAAGATCTTGCCTGGCGATAAGGTGACCGTCGAGATGTCACCTTACGACCTGACGCGTGGACGTATCACGTTCCGCGTTAAGTAGAGGTTTTGTAGGCTTTTGGAGGAAGTAGGGGTTTATGAAAGTGCGGGCGTCCGTAAAAAAGATTTGTGACAAGTGCAAAGTTGTCAAGCGCAAGGGTGTGGTGCGGGTGATCTGTGAGAATCCCCGCCACAAGCAGCGCCAGGGTTGATCGGTAAAGTTGAAAGGAAGGTAGTAAGTGGCTCGTATTGCGGGCGTTGACTTGCCCAGAAATAAAAGAATGGAAGTGGCTCTGACCTATATCTTCGGAATTGGTCCGTCCACGTCGCGTAAGATCCTGGCTGAAGCCAAGATCGACATGAACAAGAAGACGGATGCTCTGACTGAAGCTGAAGTCGCCAAGGTTCGTGAAATTATCGATCGCGCCTGCAAGGTTGAAGGCGATCTCCGTCGCGAAACGAGCCTCAATATCAAGCGCTTGGTGGATCTGAGCTGTTATCGCGGAATTCGCCACCGCAAGGGCCTGCCGGTCCGTGGCCAGCGCACGCATTCGAACGCTCGTACTCGCAAGGGTCCGGCTGTCGCGATTGCTGGCAAAAAGTCCGTTAAGGCGATGAAGTAGTAGTTTGGAGTGAATGATGACCGAGCAGAAAGTTGAAAAGAAAGAAGCAGCACCGGCAGCCGATGCCGGTGCGAAGCGAGTAAAGAAGGGCAAGAAGAACGTTGCCAATGGCTGTGTTCATGTCCTTTCCTCGTTCAACAACACCATTGTCACGATTACCGATACGATGGGGAATGCCATTGCGTGGTCTACTGCTGGAGCCAAGGGCTTTCGCGGTTCCCGTAAGAACACTCCGTTCGCTGCCCAGGTGGCTGCTGAAGATGCCGGACGCAAAGCTGTCGAAAACGGCATGCGGTCGGTTCAGGTGTTTGTGAGTGGTCCCGGAGCTGGTCGTGAAAGCGCCCTCCGCGCTCTTGCTTCTGTTGGTCTCCGCGTTACGTACATTGAAGACGTGACGCCGATTCCGCACAATGGTTGCCGTCCTCCGAAGCGCAGAAGGGTTTAAGTCATGGCTCGTTATACTGGAAGTGTTTGTCGTCTTTGCCGTCGTGAAAACCAGAAGCTGTTCCTGAAAGGGGACCGCTGCATGACCGATAAGTGCGCCATCGAGCGTCGTGGTTATCCGCCGGGTCAGCATGGCCAGGGTCGCATCAAGTTCTCGGAGTATGGCCTTCAGCTTCGCGAGAAGCAGAAGATTAAGCGGATCTACGGGTTGATGGAGCGTCAGTTCCGCAACCTGTTCGGCAAGGCCGATCGTGCCAAGGGGATCACTGGCTCGAATCTTCTCACCATGCTCGAGCGTCGTTTGGACAACGTTGCTTACCGGGCTGGTTTCGGAAATTCGCGTTCCGAGGCACGCCAGCTGGTGCGCCACGGTCACTTCACGATCAATGGCAAGGCAGTCAACGTTCCGTCCTACCTGATTGGCAAGGGGGACGTGGTGGAAGTCCACCAGACGAGCAAAGGCGTGACTCGCATTGCGGCAGCTCTGGAAAGCGTTAAGCGCCGTGAAATTCCGCAGTGGATCGAACTGGACGCCGCTGCTCAGAAGGTCCGCATCCGCGACATTCCGTCCCGTGACGATATCACGGCTCCGATGGAAGAGCGCATGGTGGTGGAGCTTTACTCGAAGTAATTTCAGTTAAAATCGCGGGATACCGCTGGGTCCAGGATGGACCCATCAACTCGCCTCGCATGGCAAGCACCGGAATGGGCTTGCGAGAGGAAGTAGGGAGAGATGGGTATGTTGGAAAAAAATTGGCGGGATCTGATTCGTCCGAAGGCGCTCGATGTGGACAAGGAGTCCCTGACGGAGAGCTATGGGAAGTTCGTAGCTAAGCCGCTCGAACGAGGCTTCGGTCTGACTCTCGGCAACTCGCTTCGCCGAGTGATGCTGTCCTCTCTGCAGGGCGCGGCCGTTGTAGCCGTCAAGATCGACGGCGTCGTTCACGAGTTCACAGCGATTCCGGACGTCAGCGAAGACGTTTCGGAGATTATCCTGAACCTCAAGGAAGTTCGCTTCCAGCTACACGCTGAGACGGCAACCGTCGTTATCGAGAAGTCCGGTCCGGGCGTTGTCACTGCCGCTGACATCATTGTCAGCGAACAGGTGGACGTCCTGAATCCCGATCAGCACATCGCCACCCTGGGCAAGGGCGCCAAGCTCCGTGCAGAGATCAAGATCTCTCGTGGACGGGGGTATCAGGCAGCTGAGAACAACAAGACCGAAGACATGCCGATTGGCTGGATCGCTCTCGATAGCTTCTTCTCTCCCATTCGCCGCGTAAACTATGCCGTCACGCAGAGCCGTGTGGGTCAGCGCACAGATTTTGACAAGCTCACTTTTGAGGTTTGGACCGATGGTTCGGTGAAGCCGGAAGATGCAGTCGCTCTGGGATCCAAGATCCTGAAGGATCAGCTTTCGGTATTCTTGAACTTTGAAGAGGAGCCGGAACCGGTTGCCGAAGCAAAGGAAGAGGCCACCAGCCAGTTCAATCCGAACCTGTATCGCTCGGTCGAAGAGCTCGAGCTCTCGGTTCGTTCGGCGAATTGCCTGCAGAACGCCAACATCAAGTACATCCACGAGCTCGTTCAGAAGACCGAAGCCGAAATGCTCAAGACGAAGAACTTCGGCCGTAAGTCGCTCAATGAGATTAAGGATATCCTGTCTGAAATGGGACTCAGCCTCGGAATGAAGCTCGACGGATTCGTGGCTCCGAGCTCTCCGGTGAAGGCAGCCGACTCCGATGTGGATGAGAACCGCATCATGAGCGATCGCGGCAAGGCTGAAGACGATGAAGCCTTGGAAGACATCGAAGATTAATTAGTAGCGAAGAGCAGTTTGGAGAACGTGATTTATGAGACACTCAGTTGACGGTCGTAAGTTTGGCCGAAACACCTCGCACCGCAAGGCCATGTTCCGCAACATGGCAAATTCGGTGATCCTGCAGGAACAGGTCGTCACCACGGTTCAGAAGGCGAAGGAAGTTCGCCGCGTGGTGGATCGCCTCATCACCCTTGCGAAGAAGGGCAACGACGCATCCCGTCGTCTGGCTTTCGACCGCACCCGTGATGCAGCCGTGGTGAAAAAGCTGTTCGACACTCTGGCAGGTCGTTATCAGGCTCGTGCTGGTGGATACACCCGCGTCCTGAAGATGGCTGATCGCCGCTGGGGCGACGCCGCTGAAATGGCCGTGCTCGAGCTCGTGGATCACGCCGAAATTGTCCGTGGCAAGAAGGCCAAGGGTCCGAAGGCGGAGAAGGCTGCCGCTGATCAGGCTCCGGCCGATCCGATGGCTCGCATTCGTAAGGTCTTCGCTGGCAAGTCTCGCACGAAGGCCGCTGCCGAAGGCAAGTCTGCCAAGGCTCCGAAGGCCCCCAAGGCTGCCAAGTCTGCGGCTCCCCGAAAGACTCAGGCCGGCGGCAAGTCTGGCGGCAGCAGCAGCTGATTTCAGCGCTCTGAAAGCTTAAAGGCCGGGGTGGGTATCCACCTCGGCCTTTTTTCGTTGTGCGCCCGGCAGGGCGCACTCCTAGGAGGTGAAAGTCCTTCCGCAGGCCCGATCAGGGGAACTGCTAGCCGAACGGCAAGGGTGTCCACCGCGAGGTGGAATCTGAAGGAAGCCGCAGGCAAAGCGCTGGACCGA
>CAMAQA010000042.1 GCA_945860415.1 Bacteriovorax stolpii | reverse complement strand
GTGTTGATTGACGTTTTTGCTTTGCAACAAAACACTCTCATTCAACCAGGAGCTTGAAAACCCTTACTCCTCAAGCCTTCTCAGGCATTTCACTGACAATCTTTTTCAAGACCAAGATAAAAAGGAGTGACAGCGGCTCAAGTTCGGGGCCAGAAATGCCGAAATGGAAGTGATGCGGTGGACCGCAAGCTTTCGGCATTCCCGAGCAGCCATCATGCTGTCGCTCCTTTTTCTTTTTGCTCCGGTCACATCGGCCTGGAGTTCTGCGTACTGCAGCGCCCGTTTTGCCGCCCTCGTCGATTTCCAATACCCCTCGACCCTGAGCCATCTCGGACCCGACGTTCCCCACACGATCAAGAACCTACCGAAGTTTCTCCGCGAAAAACTGGGGGCGGAGCTGGTTGCCGAAGCACACCGTCCAGAAACTCGCTTCTTGGTCGTTTCCGGTCCCTCTCGCCGGCCGCTCGACTATTTCGATCCTACCAAGGTGACCTCCATCCGAGAGATCTCCAACCCGTTTGGCGCCTTCAATTCCGCCGAAGTGAAGCTCAAGGATGGCACCACCACTTACCTGCTCACCAACATCAACGGCACCAGCCGCGAGACCCAGGTTCTCAGCTTGCTGAAACTCGCAGGAGTGCACTCTCGACGGATCCTGTTTCTGGGTCGCTCGGAATCGTATCGAAGTATCTATCGACGGACATTTCGGAACATCGGGCACCAGCCGGATCTCGTCGTCTTCGGCTTTGCCAATACGGCGCTCGAAGGAATACTGGAAAACCCAGCAGTGCGTGAGTCAGGGAGGATGCTCGAAAAGAATCGAGCCTATGCCGACCGAAAGTGGATCAAACCGCGTTTTGACCAGCACGAACTTCAGTACCTCGGAGTGCAGGTCGTCGAGACGGCCTCAGGAAAAAAGATCTGGTTCATCGACAACGAATACGGCGATCGTGCGGGATGGCTGATGCAGGCGCTGAACGATGTTGGCGCGAATCGGACCGTTTTTTTTGGAACGGCAGGATCGCTGAATCCGAAGTTCAAAGTCGGAGACCTGGTTTCGCCCGCGAACTTTGCGGTTGCGGAAACAAAGCTCCAGAATACCCGGGCACAAAGCAAGCTCGCCCTGGCCGGCACCCATGGCGACGTGGACTCGCCCTCGCTCGAAACGCTCGATTGGGTGGCAGAGCAGTCACGAAAAGGCGTGGATTACGTGGAAGTGGAGCTCCAGAAGGTGCTTCCTCATGTGACAAAAGACTCTGATTTTTCGGCCTATCTCGTCATCTCGGACGAAATCAATACGACTCACGTCAAGGACTACACCCTATGGGGCGAGGCCGAGCGGCAGGCTGCCAAGATCAAAATCGGCAAGATCCTCAACGAACACCTTCGCGATGCGGGCATCACAGCCACGGACACCCCGGAAAAGCTGACGATACATCATTTTGACGCCAAACCAGGAGGAACGCCTTGAAGTCCATCTTCAGGAAGCCAGTTCAGATTCTGTTTGCTCTTTCACTCCTCCTCGGTGCGACGCCGGAAGTCCGGGCCGGCAGCTGCGCGTTGGAGTTCAGCAAACTCATCACCCAGGACCAGTCCACGCGGGCCTTCGTCCAGGACGATTTCATTCAAAAAGTGCTGGGGGTGGAGCAGGCCTCGTATGTCTTCTTTGGTCAGCGATCGATCGACGCCAAAGCGTTCAATGACGCTGTCGAGCTGCTCGGCAAGGACCTCTCGGTCGAGAACGTCCAGAAAGCCCACAAGCGGCTCACCGGCGGCAGGGCCAAGCTCGGCTTCAGGACGGCGGGAGACGCGAAGGTCATCGGCACTCAATCATTCAAGGGACGATTCGCCCTTTCGCCCGCAGAACTGCAGGCCATCGAGGCCAACCCGTTCCTGACGTTTCTTCCAGCCGACGACTACAAGAAGATCGGCCCCAAGGAGCTCGATTTTGCGGTCGGTGACATTGTCTTTCCAAATGCTTCGGATGTTTCGAAGTTCGAAGACCTGCTTTCTCCTGCCACGCTGAAGGCGGTCAAAAGCGCCAAGTCCAAGCCCGGCGACGATCACCAGGTCAATGCCGCGATCCTCGAGGATCTGCTGACGTGGACCCTTCGTGATGCTGAAAAGCAGATTGAAGCCGGCGGCAAGCGGCCCGAAGTCGTGCTCAGCATGCTTGAATGGCGAATCCGGTCGCTCGGGCTCTATTACGAGCCTACCTTCGAAAAGAGTGGTCGCTACCTGGTCAGCGACTACTCGACGATCCAGCAGAATCGCTCGATGGAGCTGGCCGAGGCGATCGTGGATGCGTTTGCTGAAAAGCACGGAGTGCTCACCGGGCATTCGCAGACCCTATCGCGCGGCTTCCGGCCACAGCTGCAGGATCCGATGGAACGGTGGGTGGCGTACCTGGATGACGCCATCAAAGGACAAGGAAGCCGCGATCTTTCAAAACTGGTGCGCGGAATCAAAAAGCTCGAAGCGGGCCTCAGCGGCGACGAGCAGGCGATCTTTCAGGACTACTACATGACTCGCATCCTGACGGGCACCCGTCTTGCGGGCGCCTCGGCGGACGACATCCTGTCGGACTTCCGGAACTTCAAGAAGATCCATTATTCGAAGGAAATCGGAAAGACCGCACGAACTCTGCTCATTCCGATCGAGTTCATCCGCCGGTTTGGAGAAAAAATGCCGAATCCTACGGAATACCTCCAGAGCTTTTACCACCTGGACTCGACCCTGTTTCGAGGCGTCTCGAATCCCCGAGCCATGAAGGAAAGCGACTTCATCGATTACTTCAAGAGCTACAAGGGAAGACAGGCCTCCGAACTTTCTCGAACCGTATTCGAAGAGCGCGAAGATCTGACGAAGCTGGCGATGCTGCGGTTCAACGCGGACCTGATCGAAGGCCGCGTCGGCTATGAGGCCCTCCAGCACGCCAACAAGCACATGTCGTGGGAGGCCCCCAACTCTTCCAAGACCTACCTCGTCTCGCTGACCGACTTCGACACGGTGGCGTTTCGATTTGCCGCCGACAAGGGCTACGTCAGCGGCTCGAGTGCCAACAAGCTGGGCACCGCCCATTTCGTGATGGAAACCTACCGCCCCAAATCGGGCGCCGTGGACTTCAATGAATTTCGAAAGACGGATCCGACGTTCAGGAACTTCTTTCCTCGCCAGCGAGAAGTAGCGATTGCCGGTGGCGTCGACCCCTACAGTGTCCGGCGAATTTACGAGCTGGAGCAGTACCTGCCTTCAGAAAAGCCGCCTGCTGTCGGACCGGAAAAGCACGCCAGGATCGTGCGCATCTTCGAGCGGGACGAGAAGAATCCGCTGCTGATCTGGGTGCTCGAGAAAACCGACGGTACCAACTGGAAGAGAACACGCTCGATTCCGCTTCGAGCGAAATGAACCAGTGCCCCTGAGCTAGTGGACCGTCGCGCTCAGGTCGCGAAGAAAGAACAGCGGCACGCGGACGCTGAACGTCTCGCCGGTTTCCAGCACCTTCATCGTGTAGCTTCCGCGCATGTTTCCGGTGGGCGTCGCAATCGGCGAAAAGCTTGAATACTGGTATCCTTCTCCGGGCGGAATGATCGGCTGCTGTCCGATGACCCCCTCGCCCTTCACCTCGCGCGCGCTGCCCGTTCCGTCGGTGATGATCCAATGGCGCGAGAGCAGCTGTACGGGCTCGGCGCCTCGATTGCTGATCGTGATCGTGTAGGCAAAGACGTAAAGCGACTGTTCCGGACGAGACTGCTCCGGAACATACTGAGGCTCGGCGACGACCTGGATTCCGCGGGTTTCTTCGACGTACATGACTCAGATTTCCTCGACGAAGTTGAGGTCTTTCGAGAAGGTCTCCTCAAGCGAGAGCAGTGCCAGCAGCGAGACGGCCAGGGCGAGAACTCCGACCAGCCACGCCGCAGGAACCATGCCCCACTGGCCCTTGAGAGACGTGAACAGGAATGTCATCGGCACCACCGATCCGCGAACGAAATTCGGCACTGAGGTGGTGACCGTCGAGCGAAGGTTGGTTCCAAACTGCTCGGCGCCGATGGTGACGAACACGGCCCAGTAGCCTGCACCAAAACCCATGCCGAGGCAGAGCAGGTAGAGCGTTCCCGCCGTCATTCCATTCCAGCTCAGGTAAGTGGCCACGAAAGCAAAGGTCAGCACGATGAAGCCAAGCACGACCTTGCGGCGGCTCTTCAGGAGCTGGCTCGACAGACCGCTTCCGAGATCACCCAAAGCAAGGCCAATGTAGGCGAACATCACCGCCCGACCTGCCGAGACTGCTTCAGCAACGCCCAGCTCACGGGCGAACTCTGGAGAAAACGTGACGAGAATTCCGATGACGTACCAGATCGGCACGCCGATCAGGATGCAGGACACATAACGGCGGAAGCGCGACTTGGACGAGAAGAGCGAAAGGAAATCGCCGCGACTTTTGACCTGCTCCTTCACCTTCGAAAAGAGATCGGATTCGAACACGCTGATTCGAAGCACGAGTAGCGCCATGCCAAGGCCGCCCCCGATGAAACAGGCCGTACGCCAGTCGAAGATTTCGGCAACGTTGGCGGCAAGAATCGCACCGCAGATTCCTACCGCTGCGACGAGGGTGGTGCCGTAGCCGCGCTTTTCGGTCGGAAGCACTTCAGCCACCAGGGTGATTCCAGCTCCGAGTTCTCCCGCAAGTCCGATACCGGTAATCAAGCGCAGCCACGCATACTGGTCGACGCTCGAAACGAATCCGTTCAGGATGTTTGCGGCCGAGTACATCAGGATCGACCCAAAGAGCACGGACAGGCGCCCGCGCTTGTCGCCGAGGATTCCCCAGAACACGCCACCGAGGAGCATGCCGAACATCTGCATGTTGAGCAGCCGGACTCCCTGGTCAAAAAGCTCCTGCCCTTCGAGGCCGAGCGCCTGGAGGCTGGAAACGCGGACGATGCTGAACAGGATCAGGTCGTAGATGTCGACGAAGTAACCCAGGGCAGCAACGATGACGGCGGCGTTCAGGACGCGCGTCGACACTTGAGGCGCGGCAGATGCGTGGCTTGATTTCATGCCTCACCCAAACCAAGCCTCTGGCGCTCCGTCAAGGGCGCAGGTAAAATCCACCCATGGCTCAAACTCTTTGCGCGTGTGGATCGACCCTGAAATCAACCGAATGCTGCCTTCCGCTGATTCAAGGCAAGGCCAAGGCGAAGACGGCGGAACAGCTGATGCGTTCGCGCTACTCTGCCTTTGTGCTCGGCGAGATCGACTACATCCTCAAGACCCACCACTCAAAGACCGTCGGCGAAGTCGACCGTGCGGGAATCGAAGAGTGGTCGAAGAAATCGAAGTGGCTGGGCCTGAAGATCATCGACACCAACGCCGGCCGCGAAGGCGATGAGCAGGGAACCGTGACCTTCCACGTCCAGTACGAGATGGACGGAAAGGTGCAGGACCACCGCGAGCACAGCCTTTTCGAGAAGGAGAACGGCGAGTGGAAGTTCCTCGACGCCGAGCCGGCCAAGACCGACACCATCCGCCGCGAAGAGCCCAAGGTGGGCCGCAATGATCCGTGCACCTGCGGCAGCGGCAAGAAGTTCAAGAAGTGCTGCGGCTAAGCTGCGCCACTGAATGTTACCGAATTCATAAATTCGGGAACTAGGCACTCCGGGCCCTAAGGACTTGGCGGCTCCTGCCGATGAGCAGGAGCATGATTAAACAAGATCTGTTTCGTTACGTGATCCTTCCGGGTAAGCCCGGTCCCGGTTCCCAGAACCAGGAATTGCACGACCGTGCCTATGAGTTTTGGAAGTCCTTCTGGTCCAAGATTTATTCTGACGCGGGCTCGCCCGAGAGCTTCGTGCCCGAGGATTTCACACGACAGGATTTTATACCGGTCATCCTTCACGGCGACACGATCGTCGCCATGCATCTGTATACGATTTTCAACATTCGCTCGCTGGCAATTCGAGAACACCGCTACTTCAAGTTCTTCCCTGAGGAGTTCTTCTCGTACCTATGGGATCACTCCGTCGACTCCGTACTTTCATTGGAGTTCCTGACGGTAGCTGAAGGCTGGCGGAAGCACGACATTGGCGTATCGTTATCAAGAGTGCTCGTGGACTGTAGCCGGCGCCTGATGAATCAGCTTCCGGTAGGGGCGCTGATCGGACCTGCTCGTAGCGACAACAAAGTGAATGAAATGGTCGTTGATTTCGGATTCACGACATTTCAGGCAGGACTGAAGAAAAGAAATTTTACCGTCGACCTGATGGTAGGTTTTCGAAATCAAATTCATCCCTGCAGTGACTTTGCATCGCACGCTCTTGCAAAGGAACTATGGAATAAACGCCAGGATCTCACGCTTCAGAATTCTGAGCTGACCTCGGAGCTCGCAGCATGAATACCTCTCTTCAACGACTGGAATCGACCCTCAAGCTGGAAATGCAATCCGTGACAAGAGCATTCAACGGCATGAACTGGGCCGACCCGACTCACTATGGTCAATGGCTTTGGCAAACACATTACTTCGTATGCCATTCCACCAGGCTCTTAGCGTTAGCTGCTTCGCGAATGTCGAGCCAACAACAGAACCTTCATATGCGATTTCTTTCGCACGCATCCGAAGAGAAGGGACACGAAACCCTTGCGTTAAAGGATTACCAGGGGCTCCTGAAGGCCGGGTTTGATCTCCCGGCGCACTATGAAGAATCCGAAGCGACTCAGCTTTTCTATCAATCGCAGTACTACTGGATCGAGCACCGCGAACCGACCTCATTTTTCGGATATATCCTTCTACTGGAGATGGCAGCAGCACAAATCGGGCCTGAACTCTATCGTCGCGCATTACAGAGCTTTGGAGGCGATTGCACGAGATTCCTCAAAGTCCACGCGGAAGAGGATCCTGATCACATCATCAAAGCCATGAAATCATTGTGTGAACTACCCGAAGCTTCGATCGAACTGGTGATCCAAAATCTTCGAGTGAGCAGCTGGTCGTATCAATCGATCTGCCGAGAGATTCAGAAAGCCGGAAATTCACCACTTCAACTAGTGGCTTAGCACCGAACCCACTGAAATGGGGTGTCCCAGCGGAACAACCGTCCTCGACTGACCACGCTTAGAATGCACATTCGCCGAGAGGCAGCCCAGCATCGCGACCACTGACCCGTCCTCGACCGACCGAACTGGCGAAATGAATTTTTGTTCAATCTCGAAAACCCTTCGCTCTGCGGAGAAGACCTCTTCCAAGAAATGATCGGGAACAGATTGGCCGAAAAAATTCTCCCCGGGTTTAGCTGCCAGACTCTTCAGACACTCCTGGACTAGTGCTTCCGTGATCGCCTGCGGGCGAGTGTAGAGTTCCGGCCACTCATACAAATAGACATCGAGAATCGGATAACTACAGATTTCGAGGAACCGCATGTTCCGAAAGAGCTGAGTGAACGTTGGGCTGTAGACCTCAATGACATCCTGATCCGACAAGCGCGACAAGACGTCTTCACTTACCGACCAGTTCGCCTTCGACAAGAAGTGACGTAGCAGGTCGACGCTCTTGTATTTCCCGATTCCAGCCTGACTTGCGCCTTCGTAAAAAGCGATGTCCTGTCGAAGCTTTGCTAGAATGCTCTGCCTACGGGGTTCGGGCAGATCTGCGGAAATTTGAAATGATTGCGTGCCCGCTTTGAAACCATGACCAGCCAAGGTTTCCACCGCTGCGATCAGCTCAGCGAACTCGTTATCCAGGGATTGGGATGATGTGAAGGACGAATGATCAAGCTGAATACTCACGATAACGCATCGAATCATTTTATTCGGAAGAGGTCAACTGCCCACCACCATGGAAGAAGTCTCCCAAAGGAAAAGCTCTGGATTCTCATCGACTTAGAGATTGTTAAGGGATTGTTACTTACCGACCTTTTTACGAGAGATTTCAGACATTCTCTGCTGGGCATTTTGAATGGCGTACTTAAAGTGCCCCATGCTGTCTTCAGTCAGGATCTCCAAGAGATCGACCTCGTCGATCTTCAAAGCCTGAATCAGGTCATGCAGCCGTGCTGCAGGCGGAGTGCTCGCATTCCGCTCCCAGTTGGCAATGAACTGAGAGGTATACCCCAGTTTTTCTCCGACTTCGGCCTGAGTTAGCCCCAGGGCAAGCCGTCTTTGCCTCAGAAATGCGCCAAGTTTCGGTTCAAAAGGCATGACTTCACCTTGAAATAAATTTTGTGATCGTTCGTCTACACGAATCAGAGCGGATTCACCAGCCCCTGAAGAATCAAAATAGGGACGCCAAAATCAGCGACCCGATAACCCCCTAAAACCCCGAGAGATTCAGTCCTGCCCTGCATCCTGGCCCTCGGCCAGATGAAAGCGCTGGTACTCCTCGGTAAACGACAAGCCCGTCGCCCCGGGCCGGGTCTCGACCCGGTCCACGAAAAGCACCCCGTCCAGATGATCGAGCTCGTGCTGGAAGACGGTGGCAAGAAATCCCTCGGCCACCAATGATCGCGCCGCCCCGGTCTCATCGAGGTAATCCACCCGAATCTGGTGAGGCCTCGAAACCTTGCCCCGAAGGCCCGGAACGGAGAGGCAGCCCTCCCAATAGGTCTGCTCCTGCGAATCGAGCACCGACACCTTCGCATTGATGAAGACCGTCAGCGGTTGCGAGCCCATGTCCGGGTAGCGCCCATTCTCACCACCGAACTCGATGATGGCGATGCGAACCGATTCGTGGACCTGTGGGGCAGCGATGCCGATTCCGCCGTACTCGGCCTGCGTGTCGCGCAGGTCCTGAATGAGTCGCTGGATCTCCGGCGAGCGAATCTCATCGCCGCTCAGATCGCGCGTTTTCTGCCGGAGAACGGGGTGTCCCAGTCGTGCCACTTTTCGGATCGCCATGAGCCAAGGCTATACCAAAAGACAGGCTCGGCCAGTATCATCAGCGGCATGATGACCAGCCTGTGGTTTCTTGCCCTGACGCTCGCCAGTTTTCTGATGCTGATGACCTGGCTCGTCAGCGTGAAGATTCGAAACGCCGGAATCGTCGACATCGTCTGGTCGGCCGGATTCACGCCGCTAGTCTGGCTCTACGTGGCATTGGGTTACGGCTGGATGCCGCGAAAGCTGCTGATGGCCGGAATGGTGAGCTTCTGGAGCCTGCGGCTCGGTGGATATCTGTTTCGGCGGATCAAGAGCCATCATCCGAAGGAAGACCAGCGCTACGCCGACTTTCGTCGCAGGCTGGGCGCCACGTTTGATCGCAAGATGTTTGGCTTCTTTCAGATCCAGGCGGTGCTGCTCTGGGTACTGACGCTTCCGTTCCTGCTGTCGTGCCTGAACACGAAGCCCGAATTTCAGCTGCTCGAGTGGGTTGGCGTGGCGATCTGGACCCTGGGGCTGATCGGCGAGAGCACGGCGGATTACCAGCTCTCGCGTTTTGTCGCCCAGCCCGAGAACCGCGGAAAGATCTGCCAGGTCGGACTCTGGAGGTACTCGCGCCATCCCAACTACTTCTTCGAGTGGACCATCTGGATCGGGTATTTTGTGTTCGCCCTCGCGCAGCCGAATGGTTGGTGGTCGGTGTACTGCCCGCTACTCATGCTGCATTTCCTCTATAACGTCACCGGTGTGAAGCTGAGTGAGCGCGGCTCGGTGGCCCGAAGGGGTGAGGCGTACCGCGAGTATCAGCGCACGACGAGCGCGTTTGTTCCGTGGTTTCCAAAGAAGGGTGCTTCACGATGAGCTTGCACCGATTTTTTCCGACCCAGCTCTGGGTGGCCCGCCCTCCCGCCTCGCTGCTCAAAAGGCTCAATCGCCAGCTGGCTCGCGAAGCTCGGATGTTCGAGGAAATCGACGACCAGGGCATGAAGTGGTGCCGCAAGAACTACCAGGGTGGCTATACGTCGTATGCGTCGATCACCGACCTTCCGTACCGCTCCTCGACGTTCGGCGAGCTGAAGAAGTGGATCGACGGCGAGGCCAGGAAGTTTTCACGCGCTCTCGACATGGATCTCATGGACGGCTGCCTGGAGATGACCACCTGCTGGGTGAACGTCATGAGGCAGCATTGCCAGCACTCCTTCCACCTTCATCCGCTTTCGGCCATCAGCGGCACCTATTACGTCGAGGTTCCGAAGGGCGCCGGCGCGCTCAAGATCGAAGACCCGCGCCTGCCGGGCTTCATGGGGTCGCCTCCTCGGCATGCCGATGCCCGAGCGGAGAACCGGCGCTTTCATGACTTCAAGCCGTCGCCCGGTGACCTGATCCTGTTCGAAAGCTGGCTGAAGCACGAGGTGCCGCGGAATCATTCTGCGAAAGAACGTATCAGCGTTTCTTTCAATTATGACTGGATCCGGTAAACTCTTCGCATGACCTCGTGGACCCTGCTACTGGAGGCCCTGCACTCCGCCTTCGTTTCCGCCCTGAAAGACCAGGGTTCGAATCCAGTGCTGGAGCTCGGCATGCCCCAGCGGCTTCCGGGCTTCAAATTTCCGGAGCCCCTGGCTCTTCCCGCGCAATTCCTGATCACTGAGGTAGAGATTCCGGCAACAACCGCCACCGGGCCTGCGGCACGCGCCCAAGGCTCCTCCGGATTCACCGGACTTCTGTTTCAGGGAAGCCAGCCGCCGATTGAGGAAATCTGGAAGTCGCTGCACCGTCACACGGGGCTCGAGTTCGCCCACAAGAAGATCCGTCCGATCCTGAGCAAGCCCACCACGATGGCGTGGACGGACCGGGCCCTTCGGCCGGAAGAGATTTTCAAGAAGCGGATCAACATGCCGACGCGCACGCTCTGGATTCCGGTGCGGTGGGGAAAATCTCGCGCCGAGCTCGCGCTTTTTCTCGCGGTCTGATCGGAGTATCCCCTTGGTTTGGCGGCTGGCCTCTGCTAACGATTTTGCATCGTTATGAGCCCAGAAAATAATACCGAAACGCCTGTCGTCACCGAAGCCCCTCGTCAAGTTCACGACCTCAAGGACATGGCCGACCTCGTGTCGCTGGCCAAGCGTCGTGGGTTCGTTTTTCCGTCGAGCGAGGTCTACGGCGGAATCAATGCCTGCTGGGACTACGGACCGCTGGGCATTGAGCTCAAGCGCAACGTCAAGGAGCGCTGGTGGCGCTCGATGTGCGACCGCGAAGACGTCGAAGGCATCGACGCTGCGATCCTGATGCACCCGCGCGTGTGGGAAGCTTCGGGTCACGTCGCCGGATTTGTTGATCCGCTGGTCGACTGCAAGAAGTGCAAGGCCCGTTTCCGCGCCGACAAGCTCGATCCTGCGGTCGTGGCTTCCAAGAAGTGCCCGGACTGCGGCGGTGAGCTGACCGAGCCGCGCCAGTTCAACCTGATGTTCAAGACCCACATGGGTCCGCTCGAAGACACCGCATCGGTCGTCTATCTGCGTCCGGAAACGGCCCAGGGCATCTACGTCAATTTCCTCAACGTCCAGCAGAGCTCGCGCCAGAAGGTACCCTTCGGCATCGCGCAGATCGGCAAGGCGTTCCGCAACGAAATCACGCCCGGAAACTTCATTTTCCGCACGCGCGAGTTCGAGCAGATGGAAATGCAGTATTTCGTGAAGCCCGGAACGGACATGGACTTCTTCGAGAAGTGGAAGGCGATCCGCATCCAGTGGCATCTCGACAACGGTATCCGCAAGAACAAGCTCCGTTTCCACGAGCACGGACCCGGCGAACTGGCCCACTACGCCAAGGCCGCCTTCGACATCGAGTATGAATTTCCGTTCGGCTGGCAGGAGCTCGAGGGCATCCACAATCGTTCCGACTTCGACGTCGGCCGTCACCAGGAGTTCAGCGGCAAGAAGCTCGAGTACTTCGACGAAGCCGCGAAGGAAAAGTACATTCCCTACATCGTCGAGACCTCGGCAGGCTGCGATCGCACGCTGCTCGTGGCCCTCGTCGATGCGTATCGCACCGATGGCGACCGCGTGTGGCTCGAGCTGCACCCGAACCTCTCGCCGTACAAAGTGGCGATCTATCCGCTGATGAAAAAGCCCGAGCTTGTCGAGTACTCGGACAAGGTTTTCGACACTGTCAGGAAAAAGTTCCGCGCCACCACCGATGACGCGGGATCCATCGGCAAGCGGTACCGCCGACAAGATGAAATCGGTACACCCTTTGGAGTGACCATCGATTATGACACTCTCTCGAACCACACCGTCACGATCCGGCACCGCGACAGCATGGCCCAGGAAAGGATCCCAGCTGAAAAACTCGTCGCCTACATCGAAGAAAAATTTGAAAACTGGGGCAAGTAAGTCGGCACGCGTCGGCACTGCCCCGACCCGCAAGGGCACTTCCGCGCGACTGACGTCGTCGAAGTTCGTCTACTCGTTCGGTGGCGGAAAGGCCGATGGCGCCGAGCACCAGAAGGAGCTGCTCGGTGGCAAGGGTGCCAACCTGCATGGCATGACCCGCCTGGGCCTGCCTGTGCCTCCCGGATTCACGATCACGACGGAAGTCTGCACCCACTTCTATGGCAACAAGCAGACTTACCCCGCCACCCTCGAAGGACAGGTGCGTGCCGCCATGTCCAAGATGGAAAAGCAGATGGGACGCAGCTTCGGCGGAAAGAAGTCGCCGCTTCTCGTTTCGGTCCGCTCCGGCGCCCGCGCATCGATGCCGGGCATGATGGACACGATCCTGAACCTCGGCCTGAACGACGAGACGGTCGAAGGACTGATTGCAGAGTCGAGGGATGCTCGCTTTGGTTACGACAGCTATCGCCGCTTCATTACGATGTACTCGGACGTGGTGCTGAACATCCACGCCAACCACTTCGAAGCAGCACTCGAAGATCTCAAGCACGCCCGTGGCGTCGAGCTCGACACCCACCTCTCGGCTGACGACCTCAAGGGCCTCGTCGCGCAGTTCAAGCAGATCGTGAAGCTGAACGGACAGGTCTTTCCGGAAGATCCGTGGCAGCAGCTCTGGGGAGCGGTCGGAGCCGTTTTTGGCTCGTGGATGAGCCCACGTGCGATCACCTACCGCAAGCTCAACGAAATTCCGGAGCACTGGGGTACGGCCGTCAACATCCAGGCCATGGTGTTCGGAAACATGGGCGATGACTGCGCCACGGGCGTGGCCTTCACCCGTGATCCGTCGACGGGCGCCAAGAAGTTCTTCGGCGAATTCCTTGTCAACGCGCAGGGCGAAGACGTCGTTGCCGGCATTCGCACCCCGCAACCGATCAACGAAGTCTCTCGCCACCAGAACGCCGGCTCGCTGCCTTCGCTCGAAAAGATCATGCCGAAGCCGTATCGCGAGCTCGTCAAGGCCTACCAGAAGCTCGAAAAGCACTACCGCGACATGCAGGACATCGAGTTCACGATTGAACGCGGTGTGCTCTACATGCTCCAGACTCGAAACGGAAAGCGCACGGCGGCCGCCTCTCTGAAGATCGCAGTCGACATGGTCCGCGAGAAGCTGATCACCAAGGACGAAGCCATTGCGCGCATGCAGCCCGAGCAGCTCGACCAATTGCTGCATCCGAGGCTGGACCCCAAGGCCGAGAAGAAGGTCATTGCACGCGGCCTCCCGGCTTCTCCGGGCGCGGCTTCCGGCCAAATCGTGTTTGATCCGGATACGGCCGAAACCTGGAAGAACGACCTTGGACGCAAGGTCATCCTCGTTCGCGTGGAAACTTCGCCTGAGGATATCCACGGAATGTCGGTGGCTGAAGGCATCCTGACCGCTCGCGGTGGCATGACCTCGCACGCCGCCGTCGTGGCCCGCGGCATGGGCAAGTGCTGTGTGTCCGGCTGCTCGGCGCTCAAGATCAGCTACGATCGCAAGGAAATGGTGATTGGAAACGTGGTGCTTCGTGAGGGCGATTTCATCACTCTCGAGGGAAGCACCGGCGAAGTGATCCAGGGACAGGTGCCCACGATCGCACCGTCGCTGAACGTGGATTTCCAGGAGCTCATGAAGTGGGTCGACCAGATCCGCCGCCTGCGCGTCCGCACGAATGCCGACACCCCGAATGATGCACGCGTCGCGCGCCAGTTCGGAGCCGAAGGCATCGGACTCTGCCGCACGGAGCACATGTTCTTCGAGGCTGATCGCATCGACGCCGTGCGGGAGATGATCCTCGCTGATTCACGCGAGGGCCGAGAGCGCGCGCTCGCGAAGATCCTTCCGATGCAGAAGAGCGATTTCGAAAGTCTCTTCCGCGAGATGAAGGGCCTTCCGGTCACGATCCGACTGCTCGATCCACCGCTCCACGAGTTCATCCCGCATTCGGATGAAGACCTCCATGCACTGGCGACGAAGATCGACGTGCCGTTCGAGCGCCTGAAGCGCAAGGCCGAGAGCCTGCACGAATTCAACCCGATGCTTGGGCACCGCGGCTGCCGGCTCGCCATCAGCTATCCCGAAATCTACCGCACGCAGGTGCGCGCGATCATGGAAGCCGTCTGCGAGCTCGTCATGAACGAAGGCTTCAAGATCACTCCCGAGATCATGATTCCGCTGGTCGGCGACTGGCGCGAGCTCAAGCTCGTGGGTGACGCCTGCCGTGCCGAGGCCCGCAAGGTGCTCGACGAGTACAAGCAGAAGAACGGCAAGGCGCTGCCGATCCAGTTCCTCATCGGAACCATGATCGAGCTTCCGCGTGCTGCACTGACTGCCGACGAAATCGCCGAGCACGCCGAGTTCTTCAGCTTCGGAACGAACGACCTCACGCAGACGACTTATGGTCTCTCGCGCGATGATTCGGGCATGTTCCTGAAGGACTACCTCGACGCGAAGGTCTACGAGAAGGATCCATTCGCCACGCTCGATCCGAAGGGCGTCTTGCGCCTGATGAAGATCGCGATCGAAGATGGCCGTCGCACCCGCCCCGGCCTGAAGATCGGCATCTGCGGCGAGCATGGCGGTGAGCCCGCTTCGGTGAAGCTCTGCGAGCAGATGGGTCTGGATTACGTCAGCTGCTCTCCATACCGCGTGCCGATCGCACGGCTTGCGGCTGCCCAGGCAGTGCTTGCCGGCGCCAAGGCCACCGCATCGGGCAAGAAGAGCAAGAAGAGATAACGCGAGGGTCGCCCCTCGCCGGAAAACCAGCGGGTCGCACCGCTTTTGAAAACCAGAGGGCCGCCCCTGACGGGGTCGGCCCTCTTTCTTTTACCGTTCTTCGAACTTAGCGACGAAGTTCGGGGTGCGCCATCAGCAAGAATCGGTTCAGCATCTCGACGTTGCTGAAGACGACTCCCTGATCGCCTGCGTTCGACACACCTCCGACGATCGCACCGAGCATTTCGGGCATTCCTTCCGTGCCGGCCATTGCCTGGAGCAATTCACCCAGCACCGGGTTCTGCTTCAGAACTCCGGAGATCTGTGTGCGGCGCTGGTCGATGGCCAGTGCCAACTTGCGCGGATCATACGACTTCTTGGCCTGCTCCAGAGCCTGGGCTGCCGACATCACCTGCTCGACGACTCCTGCAAGCTCCTCGACCTTTCGGGCTCCTGCAGACTCAGGCAGAGCCCCGAGAGCGGAGTTGACCTTCGAAAGCACGGTAGCAAACTGAGTCTTCAGCTCCTCGATCTTCTCCGGCGAAGCTCCTGACGACACCGCTGCTTGGAGCTCGGCCAGCTTGCCCATCACCAGGCCGTAGCCGCCCACGATCTGCTCGCGCATGCCGCGGATCCGACCCAGAAGCTCGATTCGCTCGACGAGCGATCCGGCAACCAGCGCACCTTCCGGTGCCCAGTACTTCAGCTGGTCGCCGTCGGTGGCAGATGCTCCCGGACGAACCACAGCAAGTGCTCCCGCGCGGGGAGAGAATGAACTCAGCACCCGGAAGAGCTGCGAGCCGTTGTCCTTGGCCTCGAGTCCATCGACATCCTGGAACAGGACTCCGCCGAGCATCGCGTAGTATCGCATCATCTCGGTGACTTCAGACTGGAACCTGGTGTCGAGAGGAATCGTGGCAGCACTCCTGCCCGAATCATCGATCACTGCACCCAGGGGCTGAAGCCTGTTCGAGAGCACCTCGTGCAGCAGCGCGATCGTCGGCAACTCGAGAGGCGATTTCACTTGCTGTGAGAACACCATCTTTTCGAGTTCGGGATACGAGAATCGCAGATCGACCGCCTCGTATCTTGGGAACCCCAGCTGACGCTCGGTAAGCATCATCAGGGCAACCACCTTGTCGAACTCCACACCGCGAATGCGCAGGCGGTCGGAGTCCTGGTCGAACCGGATGTCCTTGAGCCACTTGCGCTCGACCTTGACGGTGCGACCATCTTCCAGCCGTACGGCAAGCACCCGCTCATTTTCAGCCGCGAGCGCCGGAGCGTCCGGACTACGGACCACCGAGTGGAAGAAGTCCAACCCACCGAAGGCCGCTTCGGCGTAGGAATTGACCTCAGGAGATCCCTGGATGGCCTGGTAGATCGTCTCCTCGAGGAACTGCCGGACCGGAAGGAATCGGGCAAAGGTCCTGCCGACATAGCCTCCGGTGCCGAGCACCGAGAATCCCAGCTTGTTTCCGGCAAAGTTCCGGAGACTGTACAGCTGGCGGTAGTCATCCACACTCGCCTGGACGATTTCGGCGGGAGTCGTGCCCCGGTCGAAACGGTTGCAGACCGGCGCCATTCCCGCGTCCTCATCCGAGCAGAACGGCATGGCGCGAACCCCGGCGGCTGCCACCCCTGAGGTCGTGAGCTGGTGCCAGGAAGCTGCTCCGGAGCGCTTCAGCGCTTCGGCCAGCGAGATCATCTCGCCCGAGCTCGTCTCGACCACTCCTGCGTAGCCGGCCCGGATCGCAGCGATGTCCTGCGGACCCAGCCCGTCATAGTGTTCGTCGTTGGCGAGATAATCCATCACCGACGAGTAATCACGCGTGGTCTTCTCGGAGGAACTGAACTTCCAGTTCTTCTTGTCGAACGAACCGATGAAGTTATGGCGCAATCCGAGATTGTGGCCCAGTTCGTGGGCCAGCGTCGGCTTGTACACTCCGATCGCGAGTTCGAGATCGGACTTTTCAGAGTCGACGATGTCCATCGAAAATTCCGGCGCCTCAAACGCGCAGATATGCGCCTTCTCGAGGTTGGCGAAGAATTTCGAAAGCACCTCGGAGCGCTTCGAGTCGAGCTTCAGCTTGGCCATTTCGCGGCTCGGAATCCTTCCAGCCAGGACCTCAATGAGCTTCTGGTCGACCAGATGCTGCATGCGCCGTGAATCGGACAGGGCTCCTTCCTTCACGCCCTGGGCGAATGCCTCATAGAAAGCAAGTTCCACCGGCTTGCGCGGCATCGCAGCGAGCGAGTCCAGGCGTTCCTGGACGGAAACTCCTGCACGACGCGCGAGCGCCTTCCCGATCCTTCTCATCTGTGCTGACGCCAGGTCGGAGCCGCCGGAGCGGCGCGAGCTTGGTGCAGCGGCATCATCTTTCGCCGCGGAAATTCCAGGCGCTGCCTTGGTTTCGAGGGCAGCCGGACCCGTCACCAGCGGAGACGAGAGCTCCTTCAGGAACTGCTCGCGAGCCTTGCGAAGCTCCTTCATCGACTCGACGTACGAATCGATGTTTCCGCCGTACATGAACACCGAGGCCGCTTCGACCTTTCCGGAGCGCGGATTATGGTGCGAGCCGCCGAGGCCAATGACGCCCGAGCTGGTCCGCTTCTGCACGTAGTAGATGTGGTTGACATCAAGGTCACCCAGCGCCGCGCTCGGCAGCTGATCGTCTCCCTCAACGAGGAGCTCGAGGACGTCGTCCGAGCGCTCCATCGGAGTGCCCTTCAACGCCTTGCGGAACGCCTGGTTCCAGTCAGCCACGACCTCGCGGGTCGCCTGGATGATCTGGGCCCGGGCTTCACGATCCTGATCGGCAGTCGGAATTCCTGACAGCACGTAGCGAATCTTCTTTCCTCCACGGATGTCGAAGAGCGCCGGAAGAGGAGCCACCGTTCCTTCAGTGCCGACGTTTCCGTGCTTGTTCGGCGTATTCTTGCTGTACGTGAAGAGGCCGAATCCGAGCTTCTTCTGGGCTTCGTACGGAACATCGAGCAGCGGCTTCTCGTCTTCAGCCTTGCGCGAACCGGCAAGGGCGTACTTCTTGATCGAGATGCGCTCCTGGAAGGTAAACGATGCCTGCACCTGGTCGAAGTACCCGGCGCGCAGCACTCCCGCGCAATCGACTCCGGGGTTGTTCATGTACGTGGCGTTCAGGCTGAGGCTGACGATGCCGTCAGTGGCCATCCGATTGTCGACTCCGGAGACCGTCAGGTCGGTCATTCCGGCAAAGCACTGGCCGAGCTCATAGTAGTTGAGCGGCGACGAGACAGGAGGAACGGAATTTCCCTCCCAGCTCACGTAAGCGACAGCATCGGGATGCGTGTGGTCCGCCGGCACGACTCGCGGAACTGCGAGCAGGTTGCCCCGGGCATCGAGCTTTTCTTCGCGAACATAGTTGACCGGAAGCGACATCAGATCGGAAAGATCCATCCGATTGCCACCCTTGACCGGCAGCAGTGCATCAGCGCGGACGAGTCGAACCTTCTCCTTTTCAAAGACCATTCGAACGATCTCGAGAGGTCCTGCCGAACCGGCAAAGGTGTAGTCGAACGAGTTGGGGCTGTCCTCCATCGTGCGGCGGAACAGAAACTCCCACTTTGCGGCATCCGCCACCTTGATGGAGCGGCGTGGGTCGAGCGAGGTCGCCCCCACTTCGGCCACCAGCGGATCCTTCGCAATCTCGACGAGGCGCGACGACTTCTTGCCGATCGGACGGAATTCCACTTCCGCACCGAGGGTACCCTCGGCGTCGAGGATCCTGCGACGGGCCTCGACGTGGGTCAGCGGAACACGGTAGCGCGAGATCTTCACGCAATCCTGGACTGAAACCGCCTGCGCCTCGCGGCCGCTGCAACGCGAGATTCCGGCGGATGCGGGACTGCCGCGATCCTGGGCCGCAATCAGATCACGCTGCGCCGGGGTCACCGACGAGTCGCCCAGCGACACCAGTTCCTGGAGCAGCAGCTCGCTTCCATCGATGACTGCACGGAACTGGCCCTCGCGCGCAACGCGAATGCTGAGCTCGGACTCGAGCTCGGACTTCGAGAAGATCTGGCCTTCGATCTGGTCGCGGACGAAAATGCGATCCGCCTGTTCGCGGCTGGCCGGAGCCACCGGAATGCGATCTTCCGGAAGCGTCGACACCTGAACGTGCGTGGCATCCTTCCACTCAGTCGGCTTCATGCGGAGAGTGGTGGTTTCTTCACCGAGGTCGTTCTTCGAGCGCACGACCCGGCCGTAACCCTGGACGCGGTACTGGAACAGTGGCAGCAGGCTTTCGCCCTTCTCGCCCTTTTGAAGCAGTTCGTGCTCCTGCACCGACAGTTCATTCGAATCATCGACGACGCGGAAGGCGGTCACGAACTGGCGGTCGACCTTGAATTTGATCGGATAGCTCTTCTCGCCGACAGCCACGATCTCAAGCGACTTGAACATCGACTTCAAAGCTTCGGGAGCACGAGCTTCGCGAATCTGAACGCGAGACGAAAGCTGCCCGGGGCGAAGCTTCCGGAGTGACCGGGAGTCGAGAAGCTTCTGTTCGGCAGCGGTCTCCACGGAGACGTCGGATTTGGAAAAGAGCGTGGTCTCGAAGATGTTCTCGCCTGCTCCTTCCGGAAATTTGGCGTCGCGCGTCTTGGCGCATCCCGAACCCAGAACGGCCACCAGGAGGGCTGCCATCGCTGCGTACTGCTTCTTCTTGCTGATCATGGATTGGTTCATGTACTTCCCCTTGCCGTTAAAAAATGACCATTAAAGACGTGAAAACTCGCGAAGTCGTCGAATCAAAAATAGCGATGTTCGAAGTGAGCCCGTTGGATCGAAGGACATCGCCTTCGTTGGTGTGGCCCACCGAGAGAGTCAATGAAGGGGTGAACCTGTACCCGACCGTCTGTCCCATCGAAAACGAATGACGGCCGACGCCCTGATAGCTCCAGCCCGTGTTCCGGATGAAGTCTCCGGACAAAAACCATTTTTCGCCCGGCCCATAGTAGAGGTTCACCCAGTTGGAGAGCCTCCAGGCCGTATTGACTGCGCCGGTGGTCGAATTCGAATACTGATGAAATGCCCGGGCAATTCCTGTTTCCCAGGATACCGATG